>NZ_JAVRFL010000002.1:0-322714 GCF_031845925.1 Micromonospora reichwaldensis
GTTGCAGCGGGTGTTGGATGGTGGTGAGGGTCAGGTGGTGGTGGCGGATGTGCGGTGGGATCGGTTTGTGCCGTCGTTCACGGCGTTGCGTCCGTCGCGTTTGTTCACCGACATCCCCGAGGCACAGCCCGCACAGGCTGAGAAGACGCCGAAGGGTGAGGACCGCGGCGCGGCGTCGGCGCTGCGCGAGCGGCTCGCCGCCGCCTCCGGACCGGAGCGCGACCGCATCCTGCTCGACCTGGTCCGCAGCACCGCCGCGGCGGTGCTGGGACACGCCACGCCGAGCGGGATCAGGCCCGCCCGCGGCTTCCTCGAACTGGGTTTCGACTCACTCACCGCCGTCGAGCTGCGCAACCGGCTGACCGCCGCAACGGGCATCGGACTGCCCGCCACCCTCGTCTTCGACCATCCCACCCCGAACGCGCTCGCCGGTCACCTGCGGGCCGAGCTGGCGCCCGAGCAGCCGGCGTTGCCGATCGTGGCCGAGATCGAACGCCTCGACAAGCTCCTCGGTGGGCTGCCGGGCGACCAGGTCGACGACGCGGTCGTCGGTCGGCTGGAGGACCTGGTGGCCAGGTGGCGGGGACGACCCGCCGCCACCGCACCGGCGCCGGCCGCCACGCAGGAGTTGGAGTCGGCGAGCCGGGACGAGCTCTTCGACATCATCCAGCGGGAGTTCGGCAAGTCCTGAGCGGACACTGCCCGACCCCGGGCGGGACGGGCCGGGGAAGGGACACCCGACGGCGCCGGACGCCTGACCGGCGCCGTCGGGCAGGTGCGGCTGCCTAGGGGTGCGCGGACCCCGTCTAGGGGTGTGCCGGTGCGGGCCCGGCTCCGTAGGGTCGGAGCCCGTCAGGCCGTCTCGCCCTGCCCACCGGCAGCCGAGCGGTACGGATGTGGGTGCGTGCGGTACCCCGGATGGACGGGAGGTCCGCATGGCCGGATCCGGCCTGCCTCAGTTGCTCGCCATCAGTGACCTGCACGTGGTCCACGCGGAGAACAAGGCCATCGTCGAGCGGCTGCGGCCGGAGCGCGACGGCGACTGGCTCATCGTCGCCGGCGACGTCGGCGAGTTCGTCGCCGACATCGAGTGGGCGCTGGGACTGCTCAGCAGCCGGTTCGCCAAGGTGATCTGGGCCCCGGGCAACCACGAGCTCTGGACCCCCCGCGAGGACCCGATCCAGCTGCGGGGAGACGCGCGCTACCAGCACCTGGTGGAGCTGTGCCGCGGGCTCGGGGTGGTGACTCCGGAGGACCCGTACCCCGTCTGGGACCCGCAGGGCGACGACCCGGTCCTGATCGCGCCGCTGTTCCTGCTCTACGACTACAGCTTCCGGCCGGCCGGGACGTACACGAAGGAGCAGGCCCTGGCGCGGGCCCACGAGGTCGGCGTGGTCTGCACCGACGAGATCCTGCTGCATCCGGACCCGTACCCGACGCGCGACGCCTGGTGCCGGGCGCGGCTGGCCCTGACCGAGCGCCGGCTCACCGCCGAACGCAACGGGCTGCCCACCGTCCTGGTCAACCACTTCCCGCTCGTCCGCGAACCCACCCGGATCCTGCGGTACCCGGAGTTCGCGCAGTGGTGCGGCACCGAGGCCACCGCCGACTGGCACGTCCGGTTCGACGCCCGCGTCGCCGTCTACGGCCACCTGCACATCCCGCGCACCACCTGGTACGACGGGGTCCGGTTCGAAGAGGTCTCGGTGGGCTACCCACGGGAGTGGCGCCGCCGCTCGACGCCGCCGGGGCGGCTGCGCCGCATCCTGCCGGCGGTCGCCGGACAGCCCGCCTGAGCGCCGTCGCGATGCTGGTCACCGCTTCGTCCGGGACCCGTCGCGACGGCCCTCACGGGCCGGTCGATCAGGGGTTCTCTAGGGGTTGGGCGCGTGATGGGCGCTCAGTACCGTCCAGTCACGGTGGCGGGCATGTGTCGGCGGGACGGCCCGGCGTGGCGGGCGCCTGAGCAGGCACGACAACCGGAATCAGGAGCAGGTGTCGGGATCGTTGGCCGAACGGCCATGTCTCCACCCACCTGTGCACGAAGCCGGGCCGTCGGCGGTGGTGTGGTCAACGAATCGGCAGATTCCGATCGATAGCAAGCTCTGGGCGGGTGGGTCATGGCGGACGAAGACAAGCTCCTCGAACACCTGAAGTGGGTGACCTCCGAGCTCCGCCTGGCGCGCCGGCGCCTGACCGAGCTGGAGAACGAGGACGCCGAGCCGATCGCGATCGTCGGGATGGCCTGCCGGTTCCCCGGCGGGGTCGCCTCGCCGGAGGACCTCTGGGAGCTGGTCGCGGGCGGGGTGGACGCCACCGGCACCTTCCCCGACGACCGGGGCTGGGACCTCGACGGGCTCTACGACCCCGACCCGGACCACCCCGGCACCACCTACAGCAACCGGGGCGGCTTCCTGCGCGACGCCGGCCTGTTCGACCCGACCCTGTTCGGCATCTCGCCGCGCGAGGCGCTGGCCATGGACCCGCAGCAGCGGCTCCTGCTCGAGGTGACCTGGGAGGTCTTCGAGCGGGCCGGCATCGACGCCGCGTCGGTGCGGGGCAGCCGTACCGGGGTGTTCGTCGGCACCGCGGGGCAGGACTACACGTCGGTGCTGCGGCAGCTGCCCGAGGGCACGGAGGGTTACGTCCTCACCGGCACGGCCGCCAGCGTCATGTCCGGCCGGCTGGCGTACTCCTTCGGGCTGGAGGGCCCGGCCGTCACCATCGACACCGCCTGCTCCTCGTCGCTGGTCGCCCTGCACCTCGCCGGTCAGGCCCTGCGCGACGGCGAGTGCTCCCTCGCCGTGGCCGGCGGCGTCACCGTGCTCGCCACGCCCGGCGCCTTCGTCGAGTTCTCCCGACAGCGGGGGCTCGCCTCCGACGGCCGCTGCAAGGCCTTCTCCGCCGACGCCGACGGGACCGGCTGGTCCGAGGGCGTCGCCATGCTGCTCGTCGAGAAGCTCTCCGACGCCCGGCGCAACGGTCACCCCGTCCTGGCGGTGATCCGGGGCAGCGCCGTGAACCAGGACGGCGCGAGCAGCGGCCTCACCGCCCCCAACGGCCCCTCGCAGCAGCGGGTCATCCGGCAGGCGCTGGAGAACGCCCGGCTCAGCCCGTCCGACGTGGACGTGGTCGAGGCGCACGGCACGGGCACCCGGCTGGGCGACCCGATCGAGGCGCAGGCGCTGCTCGCCACGTACGGGCAGGGACGCTCCGCCGACCGGCCGCTGTGGCTGGGGTCGCTGAAGTCGAACATCGGTCACCCGCAGGCCGCGGCCGGCGCCGGCGGCGTCATCAAGATGGTGATGGCGATGCGGCACGGCGTGCTGCCGCCCACCCTGCACGTGGCCCAGCCGTCCCCGCACATCGACTGGTCGACCGGCGCCGTGTCCCTGCTGGACGAGGCCCGCCCGTGGACGGGCGGCGACCACGTCCGCAGGGCCGCCGTGTCGTCCTTCGGCATGAGCGGCACGAACGCCCACCTGATTCTGGAGCAGGCCCCGGCCCCCGACGCGGCTGCCGACGAGGCCGCCCCGTCGCGCCGTCCCGTCGTCGCGCCGGTGCTGCTCTCCGCCGCGCAGCCCGCCGCGCTGTCCGCCCAGGCCGACCGGCTGGCCCGTTGGCTGGGCGACGACGAGGAGCCGCGCCCGCTCGACGTGGCCTGGTCGTCGGTGGTGTCCCGCTCGACGCTCGACCGGCGTGCGGTGGTGCTCGCCGAGGACCGCGCGGGCCTGCTGGCGGGCCTGGAGTCCCTGGCGGCGGGAGCGCCGTCGGGCACGGTGGTCACGGGCCAGGCCGGGGACCGGGGTCCGCTGGCGGTGCTCTTCTCCGGCCAGGGCGCGCAGCGCGCCGGCATGGGCCGGGAGCTGTACGCCGAGTTCCCGGTCTTCGCCGCCGCGCTGGACGAGGCGTGCGGGCACCTGGACCGGGTGCTGCCGCGCCCGCTCAAGGAGGTGCTGTTCGCAGCCGAGGGTTCCGCCGAGGCGGAGTTGCTGGACCAGACCGCGTTCACCCAGGCCGGGCTCTTCGCGGTCGAGGTGGCGCTGTTCCGCCTGGTGGAGTCGTTCGGCGTGGTGCCGGACTTCGTGGGCGGGCACTCGATCGGCGAGGTCGCCGCGGCGCACGTGGCCGGGGTGCTGTCCCTCCAGGACGCCTGTCTGCTGGTGGCGGCGCGGGGCCGGTTGATGCAGGCGCTGCCCGACGGCGGCGGCATGCTCGCCGTGGCCGCCGACGAGGCGGCGGTGGTCGAGTCGATCGCCGGCCTGACCGACCGGGTCGGCGTCGCGGCGGTGAACGGCCCGGCCTCGGTCGTGGTCTCCGGCGCCGTCGACGCGCTGGACGAGCTGGAGCGGGCCTGGCGGGACCGGGGTGTGCGTACCCGCCGGTTGACCGTCAGCCACGCGTTCCACAGCCCGCTGATGGAGCCGGTGCTGGAGCGCTTCCGCGGCATCGTCGAGCGGCTGGACTTCGCCGCCCCCGCGCTGCCGATCGTGTCGAACCTGACCGGGGCGCTCGCCGACGCCGACGAGATCCGCACCGCCGACTACTGGGTGCGGCACGTGCGTGAGGCGGTGCGCTACGCCGACGGGATCGCGGCCCTGCGGGACGCGGGGGTCGACACGTTCCTGGAGGTCGGCCCGCAGAGCGTGCTGACCGCGATGACGGCGGACGCCCTGCCCGACGACGACGTGCTGACCGTCGCCGCCCAGCGCCGGGACCGGCCGCAGGCGCAGGCGCTGCTGGCGGCGCTGGCCGAGCTGCACGTGCACGGAGTGCCGGTCGCCTGGCAGGAGTGGTTCGCCGACACCGGGGCGCGGCGGGTGGAGCTGCCCACGTACGCCTTCCAGCGGGAGCGGTTCTGGCCCGAGGTGGTGCCGTGGCGCGTCGGCGACGTGTCGGGTGCCGGTCTGGGCGTGGCGGGGCACCCGCTGCTCGGCGCCGCGGTGCGCCTCGCCGGTGACGACGAGGTCGTGCTGACCGGCCGGCTGTCGGCGTCGACGCACCCGTGGCTGGCGGACCACGTGGTCGGCGGTGCCGTGGTGGTGCCGGGCACCGCCCTGGTCGAGCTGGCGGTGCGCGCCGGCGACGAGGTGGGCGCGTCGCGCGTACGGGAGCTGACCGTGGCGGCGCCGCTGGTGCTGCCGGAGTCCGGCGCGGTACGCGTGCAGGTGCGCGTCGGGGCGGCCGACGACTCCGCCGTCCGGTCGGTCTCCGTGTACTCCCAGCCCGAGGACGACGACGACTCCGAGTGGACGCGGCACGCCGACGGTGTGCTCGAACCGGTGTCGGCCGACGAGCCGGTCGTCGGCGCGTGGCCGCCGGCGGGCGCGACCGAGGTGGACCTGACCGGCTGGTATCCGGCGCTGGCGGAGCACGGCCTGTCGTACGGGCCGGTGTTCCAGGGCGTGCGGCGGGCCTGGACGGCCGACGGTGCGGCGTACGCCGAGGTGGCGTTGCCGGACGGCGCGGCCGGCGACGCGGGCGCGTTCGGGGTGCACCCGGCGCTGCTGGACGCCGCCCTGCACCCGGTGGCCCTGCTGCTGGCGGCGGAGCCGGCGGGCGGGCCCCGCGTGCCGTTCGCGTTCGAGGGCGTGCAGGTGCACGCCTCGGGCGCCAGGACGCTGCGGGTGCGGCTGACCCGGGACGGCTCCGGGGTGCGGCTGGTCGCCTGCGACGGCTCGGGCGCGCCGGTGGTGTCGGTGGACTCCCTGGTGCTGCGGGAGATGACCGCGACGGCGACCCGGAGCGGCGCCGCCCGGTCGCTGTACGAGGTGGCCTGGCAGGCCGAGCAGATCGACGGCGTCGACGACCTTCCGGGGTGGGCGGCGCTGGGCCGGCCGGCCACGGACGCGCTGCCGCAGGTGCCGGTCTTCGCGGACGTGGCGGCCCTGGCGGCGGGCGGGGCCACCGCCCGGCAGGTGCTGCTGACGGTGCCTGCCGGCGAACCCGGCGTCGCCGTGCCGGAGGCCGTGCGGACGGTCACCGGCGGTGTGCTGGACGTGCTGCGGTCCTGGCTCGCCGCCGAGCCGCTGGCCGACACGAGGCTCGTGGTGGTGACCCGGGGCGCGGTGGCCGCCGGGGACGACGACCAGGTCACCGACCTGGCCGCCGCCGCCGTCTGGGGCCTGCTGCGCTCGGCGCAGTCGGAGCACCCGGGGCGGATCGTCCTCGCCGACGTCGAGGGCGAGTTGACCCCCGCGACCCTCGCCGTGCTGGCCGGGGCCGCTGTCGACCCGTCGGTCTCCGGCGGCCAGCTCGCGGTGCGCGGCGAGCGCACCCTCGTGCCGAGGCTGGCGCGGCCGGTGGGCGACGAGCTGACCCCGCCGTCCGGGCCGTGGCACCTCGCCCCCGTCACTCCCGGCACCCTGGACGGGATCGGGCCGGTCCGGGCCACGCCCGTCGCCCTGGACGCGGGCCAGGTGCGCGTCGCGGTGCGCGCGGCCGGCGTGAACTTCCGGGACGTGCTGATCGGCCTGGGCATGTATCCGGATCCGGCGGCCGTGATGGGCAGCGAGGGTGCGGGTGTCGTGGTCGAGGTCGGCCCCGGCGTGACCGACCTGGCGCCGGGCGACCGGGTGATGGGCATGTTCGAACTCGGATTCAGCCCGCAGGCGGTCGCCCACCGCCAGCGCATCGCCAAGATGCCCGCCGGCTGGTCCTTCACCCAGGCGGCGTCCGTCCCCCTGGTCTTCCTGACGGCGTACTACGCGCTGCGCGACCTGGCCGGGCTGCGGTCCGGCGAGTCGGTGCTGATCCACAACGGCGCCGGTGGCGTCGGGATGGCCGCCATCCAGCTCGCCCAGCACCTCGGCGCCACCGTCCACGCGACGGCCAGCCCCGGCAAGTGGGGTGTGCTGCGGGGCCTGGGGGTGGCCGGGGAGCGGATCGCGTCGTCGCGGACCACCGAGTTCGAGCAGGTCTTCGGCGCGGCCACGGGTGGTGCCGGGGTGGACGTGGTGCTCGACGCGTTGGCCGGTGAGTTCGTCGACGCGTCGCTGCGGCTGCTGCCGCGCGGCGGCCGGTTCGTGGAGATGGGCAAGGCCGACGTGCGCGACCCGGAGACGGTCGCCACCGACCACCCGGGCGTGACGTACCGCGCGTTCGACCTGAACGAGGCGGGCAGCACCCGCATCGGCGAGATGCTCACCGAGATCCTCGACCTCTTCGCGCGGGGCGCGCTGCGTCCGCTGCCCGTACGGGCGTGGGACGTGCGTCAGGCCCGGCAGGCGCTGCGGTACGTCAGCCAGGCCCGCCACGTCGGCAAGGTGGTGCTGCGCGTCCCCGCGCCCGCCGACCCCGACGGCACCGTGCTGCTCACCGGCGCGGCCGGGACCCTGGCCGGCGTACTCGCGCGGCACCTCGTCGCCACCGGCCAGGCCCGCCGCCTGCTGCTGGCCTCCCGCCGCGCGCCCGGCCGGGACGACGCGTACGCCACGCTGGTCCGGGAACTGACCGACGCGGGCGCTGACGTCACCGCCGTGGCCGTCGACGTCAGCGACCCCGCGCAGGTCACCGAGCTGGTCGGCGGGATCGATCCGGCGCACCCGCTGACGGCGGTGGTGCACACCGCCGGCGTGATCGCCGACGCGACCATCGGTTCGTTGGACGAGTCCGCCCTGCGTACGGTGTTGGCGCCGAAGGTGGACGCCGGGTGGGCGTTGCACGAGGCGACCGCGCACCTGGACCTGTCGGCGTTCGTGCTGTTCTCCTCGGTGGCGGCCACCCTCGGCTCGCCGGGGCAGGGCAACTACGCCGCCGCGAACGCGTTCCTCGACGCCCTCGCGCAGCACCGCCGGCAGCAGGGGCTGCCCGGCACCAGCCTCGCCTGGGGCATGTGGGCCACCGACAGCACGATGACCGTGCACCTCGACGGCGACGACCAGCAGCGGCTGCGGCGGGTCGGGATGAGCCGGCTCTCCCCGGCCGAGGGCGCCGAACTCTTCGACGCCGCCCTGCCGGCGGTGCAACCGGTCGTCGTCGCGGCCCGCCTCCACGTCACCGGCGAGGCGAGCGGCGTACCGCCGCTGATGCGGCACCTGCTGCGCGGTGGCGGCCGACGCCGCGCCGCCACCGACCGGCCGAGCGCCGGGGCGTCGTGGCGGGAGCGGCTCGACGGGCTGTCCGAGGCGGACGCCCGCCAGGCGCTGGTCGACCTCGTCTGCGGCCAGGCCGCCACGGTGCTGGGGCACGCCTCGGCACAGGCGGTCCCCGCCGCCCGCGCCTTCAAGGACCTGGGCTTCGACTCGCTGACGTCGGTGGAGCTGCGCAACCGGCTGGGCGCCGCCACCGGGCTGCGGCTGACCGCCACGCTGGCCTTCGACCACCCCACCCCGGCCCGGCTCGCCGAGCACCTGTTCGCGCAGCTCGGCCGGGCCACCGGCGCCGGCACCGCCGTCCGTACGGTCGTCACCGCCGACGCCGACGAGCCGATCGCCATCATCGGCATGGCCTGCCGCTACCCGGGCGGCGTCGCCACCCCCGAGCAGCTGTGGCAGCTCGTCAGCTCCGGGTCCGACGCCATCGGCGGCTTCCCCACCGACCGCGGCTGGGACCTCGACCGGCTGTACGGCACCGACGGCGACCAGGCCGGCGGCACCGTCACCGACCAGGGCGGCTTCCTCTACGACGCGGCCGACTTCGACGCCGGCTTCTTCAACATCAGCCCCCGCGAGGCCCTCGCCATGGACCCGCAGCAGCGGCTGCTGCTGGAGACCGCCTGGGAGAGCTTCGAGTACGCCCGCATCGACCCCGCCGCCCTCGGCGGCACCGCCACCGGCGTCTTCATCGGCGCCGCCTCCTCCGGCTACGCCACCAGCGGCCGCGACGACCTGGACGGCCTCGAGGGGCACCTGCTCACCGGCACGGCGGGCAGCGTCGCCTCCGGGCGGGTCGCCTACATGTTCGGCCTCGAAGGCCCGGCGGTCACCGTCGACACCGCCTGCTCCTCGTCGCTGGTGGCGCTGCACCTCGCCGCCCAGGCGCTGCGCGGCGGCGAGTGCGACATGGCACTGGCCGGCGGGGTGGCGCTGATGGCGCAGCCCGGCATGTTCTCCGAGTTCTCCCGGCAGGGCGGCCTCGCCCCGGACGGGCGGTGCAAGGCGTTCGCCGCCGGCGCCGACGGCACCGGCTGGTCCGAGGGCGTGGGCATGCTGCTCGTGGAGCGCCTCTCCGACGCCCGGCGCAACGGGCACCGGGTGCTCGCCGTACTGCGCGGCTCCGCGATCAACCAGGACGGCGCGTCCAACGGGCTGACCGCCCCGAACGGCCCGTCGCAGCAGCGGGTGATCCGGCAGGCCCTGGAGAACGCGCGGCTGAACCCGGCCGACGTGGACGCCGTCGAGGCGCACGGCACCGGCACCGTCCTCGGCGACCCGATCGAGGCGCAGGCGGTGCTGGCCACCTACGGGCAGGATCGCGCCGACGCCGAGCCGCTCTGGCTCGGCTCGATCAAGTCGAACATCGGCCACTCCCAGGCCGCGGCCGGCGTGGCCGGCGTGATCAAGATGGTGCTGGCGATGCGGCACGGCGTGCTGCCGCCCACCCTGCACGTGGACGAGCCGTCGCCCCACGTCGACTGGAGCGCCGGGGCGGTCGCCCTGCTCACCGAGGCCCGTCCGTGGCCGGCGGTGCAGCGGCCGCGCCGGGCCGCCGTGTCGTCGTTCGGCATCAGCGGCACCAACGCGCACACCATCATCGAGCAGGCGCCCGACGAGCCGGCCCCGGCGACGACCCCGCCGGCGGGGGACCTTCCCGGCCTGGTCGGCCCCGCCGCCGTACCTCTGCTGGTCTCCGGCCGCAGCCCCCGCGCGCTCGGGGCGCAGGCCGCCCGGATCGGCGAACGGCTGGCCGGCGACGCCGACCTGGACCTGCGCGACCTCGGGTTCTCCCTGGCCGCCCAGCGGGCGCACCACCCGTACCGGGCGGTCGTCGTGGCCGCCGACCGGGACGACGCGGCCGCCCGACTGGCCGCCCTCGCCTCCGCCGACGGCACGCCGGCCGGCGTGGACGCCGCGTCGAAGGTCGTCTTCGTCTTCCCCGGCCAGGGCTCCCAGTGGAAGGGGATGGCGCTGGACCTGCTGGAGACCTCGCCGGTCTTCGGGCAGCGGATGGGGGAGTGCGCCGAGGAGCTGTCCCGGCTGGTGGACTGGTCCCTCACCGACGTGCTCCGGGAGGCGCCCGGGGCCCCGCCCCTGGACCGGGTGGACGTGGTCCAGCCGGTGCTCTTCTCCGTCATGGTGTCCCTCGCCCAGCTCTGGCGCTCGTGCGGCGTCGTGCCGGCCGCCGTCGTCGGGCACTCGCAGGGTGAGATCGCCGCGGCCTGCGCGGCCGGCGCGCTGACCCTCGCCGACGCGGTACGGCTCGTCGTGGCGCGCAGCCGTGGCCTGCTGGCCATCTCGGGCCGGGGCGGCATGGTCTCCGTCCCGCTGCCGGCCGCCGACACCGAGCAGCTCATCGCGCAGTGGCGGGGCACCCTCTCCGTGGCCGCCCTCAACGGCGCCGCCGCGACCGTGGTCTCCGGTGACGCGGCGTCGGTCGCCGAACTGCTCGCGCACTGCGCCGAGCGGGACATCCGGGCCCGCGCGATCGCCGTCGACTACGCCTCACACTGCGACCACGTCGACGCCGTACGCGACGACCTGGTGGCGGCGCTCGGCACGGTCGACTCCCGCTCGACCGGGGTGGCCTTCCACTCGACGGTCACCGGCGAGCCGATCGACACCGCCGAGCTCGACGCGGGCTACTGGTACCGCAACCTGCGGGAACCGGTCCGGCTCGCGCCGGTGCTGGACCAGCTGATCGACCAGGGCTTCCGGGTCTTCGTCGAGGTCAGCCCGCACCCCGTGCTGAAGGTGGTGGTGCAGGACGCGCTGGAGAAGGCCACCGGCGCCGTCGACGCGGGCGTCGTGGTCGGTTCGCTGCGCCGCGACGAGAACGGGCCGCACCAGCTCCTGACCGGCCTCGGTGACCTGCACGTCGCCGGGGTGCCCGTCGACTGGGCGGCGGTGTTCGCCGGCTCCGGCGCCACCGGCGTCGACCTGCCGACGTACGCCTTCCAGCGGGAGCGGTTCTGGCCGGCGGTGGATCACTCCGCCGGCGGCGACGTGTCGGGCGCGGGCCTGGGGGCGGCGGGACATCCGCTGCTCGGCGCGGCGGTACGCCTCGCCGGTGACGACGAGGTCGTGCTGACCGGCCGGCTGTCGGTGTCGACGCACCCGTGGCTGGCCGACCACGTGGTCGGCGGTGCGGTGCTGGCGCCGGGCACCGCGCTGGTGGAGCTGGTGGTGCGCGCCGGCGACGAGGTGGGCGCGTCGCGGGTACGCGAGTTGACGGTGGCGGCGCCGCTGGTGCTGCCCGCCGCCGGTGCGGTCCGCGTGCAGGTGCGCGTCGGCGCGGCCGACAGCTCCGGCGTCCGGTCGGTGGCGGTCCACTCGCAGCCCGACGGCGACCCGGAGGCCGAGTGGACGCGGCACGCCGACGGTGTGCTGGAGCCTGCCGCCGACGAGCCGGAGGTGGGCGCCTGGCCGCCCGCCGGGGTGCCCGAGGTGGATCTCGCCGGCTGGTATCCGGCGCTGGCGGAGCGGGGCCTGACCTACGGCCCGTCGTTCCAGGGGCTGCGCCGGCTGTGGGCCGCCGGCGACCACGCGTACGCCGAGGTGGCGTTGCCGGACGAGGCGACCGTCGACACCGACCGGTTCGCCGTGCACCCGGCGCTGCTGGACGCGGCGCTGCACCCCGTGGGGCTGCTGCTGGCGGACCGCTCCGGCGGGCCGCGGGTGCCCTTCGCCTTCGAGGGCGTGCAGGTGCACGCCTCCGGGGCCCGGGTGCTGCGGGTGCGGTTGACCCGGACGGGTTCCCGGGTGCGGCTGGTGGCCGGCGACGAGTCGGGCGCGCCCGTGGTGTCGGTGGACGCGCTCGCGTTGCGGGAGATGACCGCGTCCGCCGGCCAGGACCCCGCCGAGCGGGCGCTGTTCGAGGTGACGTGGCAGCCCGAGCGGGTCACGCCGGCGCGCGACGTCACCGGCTGGATGCTGCTCGGCGACACCGAGGTGCCGGCGGACCTGTCCATGCCGGCGTTCCCGACCGTCGACGACCTGGTCACGGCGATCTCCGGCGGCGTGGTCGAGGCGCCCCGCGCGCTGGTGCTCCCGGTCCGGGCGGAGACGCCGGACGCCGGGCTGCCCGACCTGGTGGGCACGGTCACCGCCCAGGTGCTGGACGTGCTGCGCTCCTGGCTGGCCGCCGAGGCCCTGGCCGACACGAAGCTGGTGGTCCTGACCCGCGGCGCGGTGCTCGCCGCACCGGCCGACGCGCTGCGGGACCTGGCCGGCGCGACGGTCTGGGGCCTGCTGCGCTCGGCGCAGTCGGAGCACCCGGGCCGGATCGTCCTCGCCGACGTCGACGGCGCGCTCACCCCGGCTGTCCTCGCGGTGCTGGCCGCGGTGGCCGAGGACCCGTCGGCCACCGGCGGCCAGGTGGCCGTACGCGGCGACGAGGTGCGCACCCCGCGCCTGGGCCGGCCCGTTGGTCCGGCCGCCGAGGAACTCGTCGCGCCGGCCGGGCTGTGGCAGGTCGGCGCGGTGAGCCCCGGCACCCTCGACGGGATCGGCATGGTGCCCGCCACGCCCGTCGCTCTGGACGCCGGGCAGGTGCGCGTCGCGGTGCGCGCGGCCGGCGTGAACTTCCGGGACGTGCTGATCGGCCTGGGCATGTATCCGGATCCGGCGGCCGTGATGGGCAGCGAGGGTGCGGGCGTCGTGGTCGAGGTCGGCCCCGGCGTGACCGACCTGGCGCCCGGCGACCGGGTGCTCGGCATGTTCGAGCCGGCCTTCGCCCCCGAGGTGGTCGCCGCCCGCGACCTCGTCGCGAAGATCCCCGACGGCTGGTCCTTCACGCAGGCCGCGTCGGTGCCGGTGGTGTTCCTGACCGCGTACTACGCGCTGCGCGACCTGGCCGGGCTGCGGTCCGGCGAGTCGGTGCTGATCCACAACGGCGCCGGTGGCGTCGGCATGGCCGCCATCCAGCTCGCCCGGCACTGGGGCGCGACGGTGTACGCCACCGCCAGCCCCGGCAAGTGGGGTGTGCTGCGGGGACTCGGTGTGGCCGGGGAACGGATCGCGTCGTCGCGGACCACGGAGTTCGAGCAGACCTTCGGCGCGGCCACCGCCGGCGCCGGGGTGGACGTGGTGCTCGACGCGCTGGCCGGCGAGTTCGTCGACGCGTCCCTGCGGCTGCTGCCGCGCGGTGGCCGGTTCGTGGAGATGGGCAAGGCCGACGTGCGCGATCCGCAGACGGTCGCCACCGAACACCCCGGCGTCACCTACCGCGCGTTCGACCTCAACGAGGCCGGACACCCGCGGATCGGCGAGATGCTGACCGAGATCCTCGACCTGTTCGCGCGGGGCGCGCTGCGGCCGCTGCCCGTACGGGCGTGGGACGTGCGTCAGGCCCGGCAGGCGCTGCGGCACATCAGCCAGGCCCGCCACATCGGCAAGGTCGTCCTGCGGGTGCCCGCGCCCGCCGACCCCGACGGCACCGTGCTGCTCACCGGCGCGGGAGGCGCCCTCGCCCGGGTGTTCGCCCGGCACCTGGTCGCCACCGGTCAGGCGCGGCACCTGCTGCTGGCCTCGCGCCGTGGCCCCGAGCAGTACCAGAACCTGGTCGAGGAGCTCACCCGGGCGGGTGCCCGGGTCACCGTCGGCACCGCCGACGTGACCGACCCCCGGCAGGTGACCCGGCTGCTGGAACTGGTGGATCCGGCGCACCCGCTGACGGCGGTGGTGCACACCGCCGGCGTGATCGCCGACGCGACCATCGGTTCGTTGGACGAGTCCGCCCTGCGTACGGTGTTGGCGCCGAAGGTGGACGCCGGCTGGGCGTTGCACGAGGCCACCCGCCACCTGGACCTGTCGGCGTTCGTGCTGTTCTCCTCGGTGGCGGCCACCCTCGGCTCCCCGGGGCAGGGCAACTACGCCGCCGCGAACGCGTTCCTCGACGCCCTCGCGCAGCACCGCCGCCAGCAGGGGCTGCCCGCCACCAGCCTCGCCTGGGGACTGTGGGCCACCAGCAGCGCGATGACCGCGCACCTGCACGGCAACGACCATCGCAAGGCGATCCGCGCCACCAGCGCCCCGCTGACCGACCAGCAGGGCGTCGCGCTCTTCGAGGCGGCACGGCAGCGCGGCAGCGCCCACCTCGTACTCATGAACCTGCCGCCGGCGAGCGCGCGCCCGGCCGGCGGCACCGTGCCCAGCCTGCTGCGTGACCTGGTCCGCACCTCCGCTCCGGCCCGCCGCGCGGTGGGTCGGGGCACGGCCGACACCGCGTCGGTGCGGGACCGCCTGGCGATGCTCAGCCCGGCCGAGCGGCGCAACCACCTGCTCGACCTGGTGGCCACGAACGTCGCCAGCGTGCTCGGGCACCGCTCCGCGGAGAACGTCGACCCCCACCGCGCCTTCAAGGAGTTGGGCTTCGACTCGCTCACCTCCGTCGAGCTGCGCAACCGGCTCTCCGCCGCGACCGGGCTGCGGCTGCCCGCGACCGTGGCGTTCGACCACCCGGCCCCCGCGGTGCTCGCCGACTTTCTCGACCGGGAACTGGGCGGCGGTTCGGACGCCGTCCGCCCGGCCGCGGTCGGTACGGCCGCCGCGCTCGACGAGCCGATCGCCATCATCGGCATGGCCTGCCGCTTCCCCGGCGAGGTGCAGACCCCCGAGCAGCTCTGGCAGGTGGTCACCGCCGGCGCCGACGTCATCTCGCCGTTCCCCACCGACCGGGGCTGGGACCTGGACGACCTGAGGGCCAGCGGCGGGGACGACACGTCCGTGCCCCGCCAGGGCGGCTTCCTGCACGACGCCGCCCAGTTCGACGCCGCCTTCTTCGGGATCTCGCCCCGCGAGGCGCTGGCCATGGACCCGCAGCAGCGGTTGCTGCTGGAGACGTCCTGGGAGGCCTTCGAACGGGCGGGGATCGACCCGCACGCGGCGCGGGGCAGCAGCACCGGTGTCTACGTCGGGCTCATCTACCACGACTACGCCTCCCAGGCCGCCGGAACCACCGACGAGGTGGACGGCTACGTCGGCAACGGCAGCGCGGGAAGCGTCGCCTCGGGACGCATCTCGTACCTGTTCGGCCTCGAAGGTCCCGCGGTCACCGTCGACACCGCCTGCTCGTCGTCGCTGGTCGCGCTGCACCTGGCCACCCAGGCGCTGCGGCAGGACGAGTGCCGGCTCGCGCTCGCCGGCGGGGTGAGCGTGATGTCCACCCCCGGCATGCTCACCGAGTTCTCCCGGCAGCGCGGCCTGTCGCCCGACGGTCGGTGCAAGGCCTTCGGCGCGGGCGCCGACGGCACCGGCTTCGCCGAGGGCGTCGGCATGCTCCTGCTGGAGCGCCTCTCCGACGCGCAGCGCAACGGCCACCGCGTCCTCGCCGTCGTGCGGGGCAGCGCGGTGAACCAGGACGGGGCCAGCAGCGGCCTGACCGCGCCGAACGGCCCCGCGCAGCAGCGGGTCATCCGGCAGGCGCTGGCGAACGCCCGGCTGAACCCGGGCGACGTCGACGCCGTCGAGGCGCACGGCACGGGCACCGCGCTGGGCGACCCGATCGAGGCGCAGGCCCTCCTGGCCACGTACGGGCAGGACCGGCCGCAGGACCGGCCGCTGTGGCTCGGTTCGATCAAGTCGAACATCGGTCACGCCCAGGCGGCGGCGGGCGTCGCCGGGGTGATCAAGATGGTGTTGGCGATGCGGCACGGGGTGCTGCCGCCGACCCTGCACGCCGACGAGCCGTCGCCGCACATCGACTGGACCGCCGGCGCGGTGGCCCTGCTCACCGGCACCCGGTCGTGGCCGGCCGTCGACCGGCCGCGCCGGGCCGCCGTGTCGTCGTTCGGCATCAGCGGCACCAACGCGCACACGATCATCGAGCAGGCGCCGGAGTTCGTCCCGCCGCCCGCCGGGCCGCCCGCGACGTCCCCCGTCGACCTCGTCGCGTGCGTCCTGTCGGCCCGCGACGACGCCGCCCTGCGCGAGCAGGCACGCCGGCTGCGGGGCCTGCTGGACGACGAACCGGACCTGACGCTCGCCGACGTCGCCCACGCGCTCGCCACCCGCCGCACGGCCTTCGAGCACCGCGTGGTGCTGCTGGCCCGGGACCGCGAGGACCTGCTCACCGCCCTCGACGCGGTGGCCGACGACCAACCCTCGGCCGCCGTCGTCCACGGCGTGGCCCGCGGCGGACGCACCGCGATCCTCTTCTCCGGCCAGGGCGCCCAGCGCCCCGGCATGGGGCGCGAGCTGTACGACGCCCACCCGGCCTTCGCCGCCGCCCTCGACGAGGTGTGCGGGCACCTGGACCGGCACCTGCCCCGTCCGCTGCGCGAGGTGCTGTTCGCCGAGGCGGGCACGCCGGAGGCGGAGCTGCTGGACCAGACCGTCTTCACCCAGGCCGGGCTGTTCGCCGTCGAGGTGGCCCTGTTCCGGCTGGTCGAGTCGTTCGGCGTCCGGGCGGACCTGGTGGCCGGGCACTCGATCGGCGAGGTGGCCGCCGCCCACGTCGCCGGGCTGTTCAGCCTCGCCGACGCCTGCGCGCTGGTCGGGGCCCGTGGCCGGCTCATGCAGGCCCTGCCGCAGGGCGGGGGGATGCTCGCGGTCGGCACCGACGAGCAGGCCGTCGTGGAGTCGTTGGCCGGGCTCACCGACCGGCTCGGCGTCGCGGCGGTGAACACCCCGACCGCCGTGGTGGTCTCCGGCGAGGTCGGGGCCCTCAACGAGGTGGAGCGGACCTGGCAGGACCGGGGCGTACGCACCCGCCGGCTGAACGTCAGCCACGCCTTCCACAGCCCGCTGATGGAGCCGATGCTGCGCGAGTTCCGGCAGGTGCTCGACACCCTGACGTTCTGCTGGCCGACCCTGCCGATCGTGTCGAACCTGACGGGCGAGATCGCCGACCCCGACGAGATCGGCACCCCCGACTACTGGGTCCGGCACGTGCGCGAGACCGTCCGGTTCGCCGACGGGGTCGCCAGCCTGCGTACGCGCAACGTCCGGGTCTTCCTCGAACTGGGCCCCGACGCGGTGCTCGCCGGCATGGTGCGCGGCTGCCTGCCCGACGACGGCGACACCCTCCCGGCGGCCGTGGTGGCGAGCCTGCGCCCGGGCCGTCCGGAACCTGTGTCGCTGATGAACGCGCTGGCGGAGCTGCACGTGCACGGCGTGCCGGTCACCTGGACCGACCTCCTGCCGGGCACCGCGACCCGCCCGGTGGACCTGCCGACGTACCCGTTCCAGCGGCAGCGGTTCTGGCCGGCGGTGGGGCGGCTGCGGGCCGGTGACGTCAGCGGCGCGGGCCTCGGTGTGGCGGGGCACGGCCTGCTCGGCGCGGCGGTCGACCTCGCCGGCGACGACGAGGTGGTGCTGACCGGCCGGCTGTCGCTGGCCACCCACCCCTGGCTGGCCGACCACGTGGTCTCCGGGGTGCCGCTGGTCCCCGGCACGGCGCTGGTGGAACTGGCCGTGCGCGCGGGCGACGAGGCGGGCATGTCCCGGCTGCGCGACCTGGCGGTGCTGACGCCGCTGGTGCTTCCCGACGCGGGCGCCGTGCGGATCCAGGTCCGGGTGTCGGCGGGCGAGGCGTCGCAGCGT
This sequence comes from Micromonospora reichwaldensis, assembly GCF_031845925.1. Classification (NCBI taxonomy): domain Bacteria; kingdom Bacillati; phylum Actinomycetota; class Actinomycetes; order Micromonosporales; family Micromonosporaceae; genus Micromonospora; species Micromonospora reichwaldensis. Next base: position 17,640 of record NZ_JAVRFL010000002.1, read on the forward strand.
CCCGTCGCCGTCTACTCGCGCCCCGACGACGACCCCGAGGCGGGCTGGCTCCAGCACGCCGAGGGTGTGCTGGAACCGGCGACGGCGGACGAGCCGAGGACGGGCACCTGGCCGCCGGCCGGCGCCACCGAGGTCGACCTGGCGGGCTGGTACCCGGCGCTCGTCGAACGCGGACTGGCGTACGGGCCGGTGTTCCAGGGTCTGCGACGCGCGTGGGTGGGCGACGGCGAGGTGTTCGCCGAGGTGGTCCTGCCGGACGACGCGGTGGCGGGCATCGACCGGTTCGGGGTGCACCCGGCGCTGCTGGACGCGGCCCTGCACCCGGTCGCCCTGCTGCTGGGCGAGGAGCCGGGCGGGCCACGGGTTCCGTTCGCGTTCGAGGGTGTGCAGGTGCACGCCTCCGGTGCCACGGTGCTGCGGGTCCGGTTGTCCCGCAGCGCCGCCGGCGTGCGGCTGGTGGCGTGCGACGAGGTGGGCGCGCCGGTGGTGTCGGTGGACTCCCTCGTCCTGCGCGAGCTGGCTGACACGGCCACGGCGGGTGTGGCGTCCCGGTCGATGTTCGAGGTGGTCTGGCAGGCGGAGGAGACCGAACCGGTCGACGACGTGTCGGGTTGGGCGGTGCTGGGCGGTCCGGCCCTGCCGGGCGTTCCCGGCGGTCCCTCCGCCGAGACGATCAGGCAGCTGCTGGCCGCGATCGACACCGGCACCACACCGCCGCGCCGACTGCTGTTCACGCCGACCGGGCCGGACGCCGGCGACGTCGACACGGCGCAGCGGGCCCGGGCCATGACGGCGGACGTGCTGGGCCTCGTGCAGGCGTGGCTGGCCGCCGACGTCCTGGCGGAGTCGAAACTGGTGGTGGTCACCCGACGCGCCGTGTCCGTCGGCGACGAGGACCAGGTGACGGATCCGGCCGCCGCGGCGGTGTGGGGTCTGCTGCGCTCGGCGCAGTCCGAGCACCCGGGCCGCATCGTCCTGGCCGACGTGGACCGTGGCGTGAACCCCAACGTGCTGGGCACCCTGACCCGCTACGCGGCCGACCCGACCGGCGGCCAGGTGGCCGTCCGCGGCGGCGAGGTCTTCGTGCCGCGCCTGGTCCGTGCGGTGGTTCCGGCGTCGGCGCAGGCGCCGGCCGTCGGTGACGGCGTGGTGCTGGTGACCGGTGGTACGGGCGCGCTCGGTGCGCTGGTCGCGGAGCACCTGGTGTCGGTGCACGGCGTGCGCTCGTTGGTGCTCGTGTCGCGGCGCGGCCCGGAGGCCGAGGGCGCCAGCGAGCTGACCGGTCGGTTGACCGCGCTGGGCGCCGACGTGCGGATCGTCGCCTGTGACGTGACGGACCGGGACCAGGTGTTCGGCCTGGTGGCGGAGATCGGCGCCGAGGGTCGGCTGGCGGGCGTGGTGCACACGGCCGGTGTCCTGGACGACGGTGTCGTGGAGGGGCTGACGGCGGAGCGGCTGGCGGGGGTGTTGGCGCCGAAGGTGTCGGCCGGGTGGTTCCTGCATGAGGCGACGGCGTCCCTCGCGCCGGATCTGGACCTGTTCGTGGTGTTCTCGTCGGTGGCGGGTGTGCTGGGCTCGCCGGGGCAGTCGGCGTACGCGGCGGCCAACGCGTTCCTGGACGGGCTGGCGGTGTGGCGGCGCAAGTCGGGCCTGCCCGCGGTCAGCCTGGCGTGGGGCATGTGGGACACCGCCGGCATGGCCGCGTCGATCGGTGGAGTCGAGCGGGCCCGGTCGGCACGCGCCGGCCTCCGGGGCATGAACGCCCGGACCGGTCTGGAGCTGTTCGACGCCGCCCTGGGCGCCGACCGGCCGGCCCTGGTGCCGGCCGTGATCGACGTGCCCGCGCTGCGCGCGGCGGCCTCCGGCGGGATGGTCCCGCCCATGCTGCGGGTCCTCATCGGCACGGCGAACACCCGCCGCCAGGCGGGCAAGGGCGGTGACGGCTGGGCCGACCGGCTCGCCAGGCTCAGCGAGGAGAACGGCCTCGCCGAGGTGGACCAGCTGGTGCGGGGTCTCGTCGCGCAGGTGCTGGGGCACGGCGGCGCCGAGGCGGTGCCGGCCGACCGGGCGTTCCGCGAGCTGGGCTTCGACTCGCTGACCGCCGTCGAGCTGCGCAACCGGGTCAACGGCGCGACCGGCCTGCGGCTGGCCTCGACCCTGGTGTTCGACTACCCGACCCCGCAGGCCCTGACCGCCCACGTGTACGCGGAACTGGTCGGCGAACGGCTCGCCGCCGTCGTCTCCGACGAGCCGGCCGCCGGCGACGCCGACGAGCCGATCGCGATCGTGGGCATGGCCTGCCGCTATCCCGGCGGCGTCCAGTCACCCGAGCAGCTGTGGAAGCTGGTCAGCACCGGCGGGGAGGGCGTCGGCGAGTTCCCGGCCGACCGCGGCTGGGACCTCGACACGCTCTTCCACCCCGATCCGGACCACCCCGGGACGTCGTACACGCGGCACGGCGGTTTCCTGTACGACGCCGGCGCGTTCGACCCCGCGTTCTTCGGCATCTCGCCGCGCGAGGCCCTGGCCATGGACCCGCAGCAGCGGTTGCTGCTGGAGGCGTCGTGGGAGACGTTCGAGTCGGCGGGGCTGGACCCGTCGCGGTTGCGGGGCAGCCGGACGGGCGTCTTCGCCGGCGTGATGTACCACGACTACGCGACGCGGCTCATGGAGCTGGCCGGCGAGGTCGAGGGCTACGTCGGCACCGGCAACTCGGGCAGCGTGCTGTCCGGCCGGGTGGCGTACACGTTCGGCCTGGAGGGCCCGGCGGTCAGCGTCGACACGGCGTGCTCGTCCAGCCTCGTGGCGCTGCACCTGGCGGTGCAGGCGTTGCGGTCGGGTGAGTGCGATCTGGCGTTGGCCGGTGGCGTGACGGTGATGGCGACGCCGGGGACGTTCATCGAGTTCTCGCGTCAGCGCGGGTTGTCGCAGGACGGCCGGTGCAGGTCGTTCGCGGCGTCGGCCGACGGCACGGGCTGGTCGGAGGGCGTCGGCGTGCTGCTGGTGCAGCGCCTCTCCGACGCCCAGCGGGAGGGCCGGCGCATCTACGCGGTCGTGCGGGGCACGGCCGTGAACCAGGACGGCGCGTCGAACGGGCTGACCGCCCCGAACGGCCCGTCGCAGCAGCGGGTGATCCGGCAGGCCCTGGCGAACGCCCGTCTGACCCCGGCCGACGTGGACGCCGTGGAGGCGCACGGCACGGGCACGACCCTCGGCGATCCGATCGAGGCGCAGGCCCTGCTGGCGACGTACGGGCAGGAGCGTCCGCAGGATCGGCCGTTGTTGTTGGGGTCGGTGAAGTCGAACATCGGGCACACGCAGGCGGCTGCCGGTGTGGCTGGTGTGATCAAGATGGTGCTGGCGATGCGGCACGGCGTCGTCCCGTCGACGCTGCACGTGGACGAGCCGTCGCCGCACGTCGACTGGTCGGCCGGGGCGGTCGCCCTCACCACCGAGGCGACGCCGTGGCCGGCGGTGGACCGGCCGCGTCGGGCGGCGGTGTCGTCGTTCGGGATCTCCGGCACGAACGCGCACGTCATCATCGAGCAGCCGCCGGCCGAGCTGGTCGAGGGCGAGATCGTCGCCGGGAACGTACCGCCGCTGGTGCCGGTGCTGCTGTCGGCCCGCGACGCCGCGTCGCTGGCCGCGCAGGCGGACCGCTGGGCGAGCTCGCTGGCCGCCGACGGCGGCGTACGCCCGCTGGACGTGGCGTGGTCGAGCGTGGTGTCCCGGTCGATGCTGGAACATCGTGCGGTGGTGGCCGGGACGGGCCGCGACGAGCTGCTGGCGGGCTTGGCGGCGTTGGCGGCGGGTGAGCCCTCCGGCGGGGTCTTCGTGGGCCCGGGTGGGCCCCGGGGCCAGCTGGCGCTGGTGTTCTCGGGCCAGGGCGCGCAGCGCGCCGGCATGGGCCGGGAGCTGTCCGAGGCGTTCCCGGTGTTCGCGGCCGCCCTGGACGAGGTGTGCGGACACCTCGACCCGTTGCTGCCTGGTGCGCTACGGGAGGTGCTGTTCGCCGAGGCGGGCACGGAAGAGGCGCAACTGCTGGACCAGACCGTCTTCACGCAGGCCGGTCTGTTCGCGGTCGAGGTGGCGCTGTTCCGCCTCGTGGAGTCGTTCGGGATCGTGCCCGACATGGTCGCCGGCCACTCGATCGGCGAGGTGACGGCCGCATACGTGGCCGGGGTGCTGTCCCTGGCCGACGCGTGCCAGCTCGTGGCCGCGCGGGGCCGGTTGATGCAGGCGCTGCCGGCCGGCGGCGGGATGCTCGCCGTGGCCGCCGCCGAGGACGCGGTGACGGAGTCGATCGCCGGCCTGACCGACAAGGTCGGTGTCGCGGCGGTGAACGGGCCGACGTCGATCGTCGTGTCCGGCGCGGTGGAGGCCCTCGACGAGATCGAGCGCGACTGGCGGGAGCGGGGCGTACGCACGCGCCGGCTCGCCGTCAGCCACGCGTTCCACAGCCCGCTGATGGAGCCGATGCTCGCCGAGTTCCGGGCGGTCCTGGACGGATTGACGTTCGCCGCGCCGGCGCTGCCGGTCGTGTCGAACGTGACCGGGGCGCTCGCCGACGCCGACGAGATCCGCACGGCCGACTACTGGGTGCGACACGTCCGCGAGGCCGTCCGCTACGCCGACGGGGTCACCGCCCTGCGGACCGCCGGGGTGGACACGTTCCTGGAGATCGGGCCGCAGAGCGTGCTGACCGCGATGGCGGCGGACATCCTGCCGGACGACGAGGACGTCCTGTCGGTCGCCGCCCAGCGTCGGGACCGGTCGCAGGCCCAGGCGCTGCTCGGCGCGCTGGCGGAACTGCACGTGCACGGCGTGCCGGTGACCTGGCAGGAGTGGTTCACCGACAGCGGGCCGCGGCGGGTCGACCTGCCGACGTACACCTTCCAGCACCAGCGCTACTGGCCGGAGCCGGCGAACAGGCCGCGTACGAGGACGACCGACAGCGTCGACGCCGACTTCTGGGCCGCCGTCGAGCAGGGCGACCTGAGCGCCCTCGCCACGCAGTTCGGCGACGACGGCGCCGCCCTGGACGCCCTCACCCCGGCCCTGCCGGTCCTGTCGACCTGGCACCGGGCACGTACGCGGCGGGCGGTCGTGGACGCGTGGTCGTACCGGGTCGGGTGGAAGCGGACCGACATCACCGCCGAGCCGGCGCGGCCCGGCGTGTGGCTGCTCGTGACGGCGGAGGACGACCTGACGGACGGCACCCGCGCGGAGGCGGTCACCAAGGCCCTCGCCGAGGTCGGTGCCGACGTGGTCCGGCTGACCGTCGACCCGGTCGGCACCGACCGGGCGGAACTCGCCCACCGGCTGGCCGACGCGCTGGCCGACGGGCCCGTCATCGGCGTGCTGTCCCTGCTCGGTCTCCGCGACCAGCCGCACCCCGCCCACCCGGCCGTACCGGTCGGGACGGCCGCCACGCTGCTGCTGCTCCAGGCCCTGCACGACGCCGGGGCGACGACCCGGCTGTGGTGCCTGACCCAGGGCGCGGTCAGCACCGGCGACGGGGACGCGGTGCACGGCGTCGCCCAGAGCGGGCTGTGGGGCCTCGGGCTCGTGGCGGGCCTGGAACACCCCCAGCTCTGGGGTGGACTGGTGGACCTGCCCGAGCAGGTCGACGCGACGGCGTGGGACCGGGTGGCGCGGGTGGTGACCGGCGCCGGCGACGAGGACCAGTTGGCCGTACGCCCCGCCGGGGTGTTCGTCCGCCGCCTGGTCCGGGCGGCACCCGCCGCCCCCGACACGGCGGAGCGGTGGCGGCCGTCCGGCACGGTGCTGGTCACCGGCGGCACCGGCGCCCTGGGCGCCCACGTCGCCCGCTGGGCGGCGGCCAACGGCGCCGCGCACGTCGTGCTGACCAGCCGCCGGGGCGAGCGCGCCCCGGGGGCGACGGAGCTGCGCGACGAGCTGACCGCGCTGGGCGTACGGGCGTCGGTCGTGGCCTGCGACGTGGCCGACCGCGACCAGGTGGCGGCACTGCTGGCCCGGCTGGACGAGGATCCCGCGCCGTTGACGGCCGTGGTCCACGCGGCGGGCGCCGGCGAGCCCGGCCTGATCGCCGACACCGACCTGGCCGCGTTCGCCGGCGTGCTCGACGGCAAGGTCGCCGGTGCGGTGCACCTGGACGCGCTGCTCGCCGACCGGCCGTTGGACGCCTTCGTGCTGTTCGCCTCCATCGCCGGGGTGTGGGGCAGCGGCGGGCAGTCCGCGTACGCCGCCGGCAACGCCTTCCTGGACGCGCTGGCGGAGCAGCGTCGCGGGCGGGGCGTGCCGGCGACCTCCGTGGCCTGGGGGCCGTGGGCCGACGGCGGCATGGCCACCGGCGAGGCCCAGCAGCTGCTGGCCCGGCGCGGCCTGACCGCCATGGCACCGGCCGACGCCGTGCACGCCATGCGGTACGCCGTCGGCCTGCCCCGGGCGGCGCTGACCGTGGTGGACGTCGACTGGGCGGTCTTCGCCCCGGCGTACGCCTCGGCCCGCCCCCGGCCGCTGCTCGACGACATCGCCGAGGCCCGCGAGGCGCTGCACGCCCAGGCCGGGCAGCAGCAGCCCGGCGGGGCCGTCGACGCCCTGCGGGAGCACCTGCTCACGCTGCCCCGGCCCGAGCGGGTCCGGCACCTGGTCGACCTCGTCCGCACCCACGCCTCCGCCGTGCTCGGCCACTCGGGCACGGACCGGGTCAAGCCGCAGCGCGCCTTCAAGGAGCTCGGGTTCGACTCGCTGACGGCGGTCGAGCTGCGCAACCGGCTGACCGGGGCCACCGGCCTGTCGCTGCCCGCGACCCTCGTCTTCGACTACCCGAACCCGGCCGTGCTCGCCGAGAACCTGCTCGACGGCCTGCTGCCCGAGGGGGCACAGGCGGACGGCGGCGACCCGGCGGAGGCGGCCGTCCGGCAGGCGCTCGCGGCGATCCCGCTGACCCGCCTGCGGGAGGCCGGGCTGCTGGACCTGCTGCTCAACCTCGCCGACGCCGACGGCGGCGACGGTGACGAGTCCACCGACGAGGACCTGGACCTCGACGACCTCGACACCGACGCCCTCGTCAGGCTGGCGCTTGACGGAACCGATTCCTGACCGTTGTCCCCAGTACGGAGCTCATGATGTCTACGTCCGCAGACAAGGTCGTCGAGGCGCTTCGCGCCTCGCTCAAGGAGACGGGCCGCCTCCGTCAGCTCAACCAGCAGCTGACCGCTGCCGCCCGGGAGCCCATCGCGATCGTCGCGATGTCCTGCCGCTACCCGGGCGGCGTCGCCAGCCCCGAGCAGCTCTGGGACCTGGTGGCCTCCGGCAGCGACGCCATCGGCGGTTTCCCGACCGACCGGGGCTGGGACCTGGCCAACCTGTACGACCCGGACGCCGACCGGGCCGGCCACTCCACCACCCGGGAGGGCGGCTTCCTCTACGACGCGGCCGACTTCGACGCCGAGTTCTTCGGCATCTCGCCGCGCGAGGCCGTGGCGATGGACCCGCAGCAGCGGCTGCTGCTGGAGACGTCGTGGGAGGCGTTCGAGCAGGCCCGGATCGCACCCGCGTCCATGCGCGGGCAGAAGGTCGGCGTCTTCGTCGGAACCGCCGCCAACGGCTACGGCGTGGGCCCGCAGACCGAGGTCGAGGGCACCGACGAGGGATACCTGCTGACCGGCACGGCCACCAGCATCGTCTCGGGACGGATCGCGTACGCCCTCGGCCTGGAGGGCCCCGCCGTCACGGTCGACACCGCCTGCTCGTCGTCGCTGGTGGCCCTGCACCTGGCCTGCCAGGCGCTGCGGCAGGGCGACTTCGACCTGGCCCTGGCCGGCGGCGTCTGCGTGATGGCCACCCCCGCCCCGTTCGTGGGCTTCTCCCGGCAGCGGGGGCTCGCCCCCGACGGCCGGTGCAAGTCGTTCGCCGCCGCCGCCGACGGCACCGGCTGGTCCGAGGGCGTCGGCATCCTGCTGGTGGAGCGGCTGTCGGACGCCCAGCGCAAGGGGCACCCCGTCCTCGCCGTGATCGCCGGCAGCGCCGTCAACCAGGACGGCGCGTCCAACGGCCTCACCGCCCCCAACGGGCCGGCCCAGCAGCGGGTCATCCGGCAGGCCCTCGCGAACGCCCGGCTGACCACGGCCGACGTGGACGCCGTCGAGGCGCACGGCACCGGCACCGTGCTCGGCGACCCGATCGAGGCGCAGGCGCTGCTGGCCACGTACGGGCGGGACCGGCCCGCCGACCGGCCGCTGCTGCTCGGCTCGATCAAGTCGAACATCGGTCACAGTCAGTCCGCCGCGGGCGTGGCCGGCGTGATCAAGATGGTGATGGCGATGCGGCACGGGCTCGTCCCGTCCACCCTGCACGTCGACGAGCCGACGCCCAAGGTGGACTGGTCGGCCGGCGAGGTGTCGCTGGTGACCGAGGCGACGCCGTGGCCGGTGACCGACCGTCCCCGCCGGGCGGCCGTCTCGTCGTTCGGCATCTCCGGCACGAACGCGCACACCATCCTGGAGGAGCCGCCCGCCGCCGACGCCGCGGCCCCCGCCGACGCCGGCCCGGCCCCCGCCCTGCCGGCGGTGCCCGTGCTGCTCTCCGCCCGGTCGGAGGCCGCGCTGAGGGCGCAGGCGGGCCGCTGGGCCCGGTGGCTGGACGACGACGCGACCCTCCGGCCGGTGGACGTCGGCTGGTCGTCGGTGGTGTCGCGCTCCGCGCTGGAGCACCGCGCGGTCCTCACCGCCACCGACCGCGAGGACCTGCTGGCCGGGCTGCGCGCCCTCGCCGCCGGCCAGCCGTCCGGCGCGGTGGTCGCCGCTCAGGCCGCCGACCGGGGCCCGCTCGCGGTGCTCTTCTCCGGCCAGGGCGCGCAGCGCGCCGGCATGGGTCGGGAGCTGTACGCCGAGTTCCCGGTGTTCGCGACCGCGCTGGACGAGGTGTGCGTGTACCTGGACGCGCTGCTGTCGCGCCCGCTGAAGGAGGTGCTGTTCGCTCCCGAGGGTTCCGCGGAGGCGGAGCTGCTGGACCAGACCGTGTTCACCCAGGCTGGGCTGTTCGCCGTCGAGGTGGCGCTGTTCCGGCTCGTGGAGTCGTTCGGGATCACGCCGGACTTCGTGGGTGGGCATTCGATCGGTGAGGTCGCGGCCGCGCACGTGGCCGGGGTGCTGTCCCTGGCGGACGCGGCGGCGCTGGTGGCGGCGCGGGGCCGGTTGATGCAGGCGCTGCCCACCGGGGGTGGGATGCTGGCCGTGGCGGCGGCCGAGGTCGACGTGCTCGCCACGTTGGACGGTCTGGCCGACGTGGGGATCGCGGCGGTGAACGGGCCGACGTCGGTGGTGGTCTCCGGTGCCGTCGACGCGCTGGACGTGGTGGAGCGGCTCTGGCGGGAGCGGGGCGTGCGTACGCGTCGGCTGACGGTGAGCCACGCGTTCCACAGTCCGCTGATGGAGCCGATGCTCGCCGAGTTCCGCACCGTCCTGGCCGGGTTGACGTTCGCCGCGCCGGCGCTGCCGGTCGTGTCGAACGTGACCGGGGCGCTCGCCGACGCCGAGGAGATCCGCACCGCCGACTACTGGGTGCGCCACGTGCGGCAGGCCGTCCGTTTCGCCGACGGGGTCACCGCGCTGCGCGCCGCCGGCGTGGACGCGTTCCTGGAGATCGGGCCGCGCAGCGTACTGACCGCGATGACCCGGGACGTGCTGAGCGGGCAGCAGCCGGCGGACGCCGACGACGACACCCCGGTCATCGCCGTGCCCGTCCTGCGCGCCGACCGCCCCGAGGCGCGGGCCCTGCTCGCCGCCCTCTCCGAGCTGCACGTCAACGGCGCGTCCGTCGACTGGCCGGCCCTCTACGCCGGCGCCGGCGCGACCCCGGTCGCCCTGCCCACGTACGCGTTCCAGCGGCAGCGCTACTGGCCCGAGCAGATGCCGGTCTCGGTCACCGGCCCGGTCAGCCCCGACGTGGTGGACGTCGAGTTCTGGTCGGCGGTGGAACGCTCCGACGTGGCGGCCCTCGCCGCGCAGTTCGGCGACGACGGGGCGGACGTCCTCGCCCCGGCCCTGCCGGTCCTGTCGTCCTGGCGCAAGGCCCGGCTGCGGGACGCGGTCGTCGACGGCTGGTCGTACCGGGTGGTGTGGAAGCGGACCGCCGCCCCCGCGCCGGTCACCCCGTCCGGCCGCTGGCTGCTTGTCGAACCGGCCGGCGACGCCCCCACGACGGAATGGGCCGAGGCGCTGGCGGGGGCGCTGACCGCCGCCGGCGGCGAGGTGTCCCGGCTGGCGGTGGACCCGACGGCGGAGCGCGACCAGGTGACGGCGCGGGTGGCCGAGGCCGTGGGGGACACCCCGTTCACCGGGATCGTGTCCCTGCTGGGCCTGCTGGACCGGCCGCACCCCGGCCAGCCGGCGGTGCCGCTCGGCACGGCCGCCACGATGACGCTGGTGCAGGCCCTGCACGCCGCCGACGTCGCCGCGCCGCTGTGGACGGTGACCCGGGGCGCGGTCGGCACCGGGGACGCCGACCCGGTCCGCAGCGTCGCCCAGGGCGGCCTGTGGGGCCTGGCCCGGGTCGCCGGGCTGGAACACCCGCAGCTCTGGGGCGGCCTGGTCGACCTGCCGGACGGGCCCGACCGGAGCGACTGGGACCACCTGGTGGGCGTCCTGACCGGGGGCGGTCCCGAGGACCAGGTCGCCGTACGGCCCTCGGGCGTCTTCGTGCGCCGACTGGTGCGCGCCACGCCGGCGGCCGTGGGCACGGTCGAGCGCTGGCAGCCGTCGGGCACGGTGCTGATCACCGGCGGCACCGGGGCGCTCGGTGCCCACGTGGCCCGCTGGGCGGCGGCCAACGGCGCGGCGCACGTCGTGCTGACCAGCCGCCGGGGCGAGCACGCTCCCGGGGCGGCGGAGCTGCGCGACGAGCTGACCGGGCTCGGCGCCCGGGTGACCCTGGTCGCCGCCGACATGGCCGACCGCGCCCGCGTCGAGGCGCTGCTGCGCGACGTCGACGCCGACCCGGCGCCGCTGACGGCGGTGGTGCACGCCGCCGGGGTGGGCCAGCTGAACATGCTGACCGACACCGACCTCGCCGGGCTGGCCGGGGTGCTGGACGGCAAGATCGCCGGTGCCGTGCACCTGGACGAGCTGCTGGGCGACCGGCCGCTCGACGCGTTCGTGCTCTTCTCCTCCATCGCCGGCATCTGGGGCAGCGGCGGACAGGCCGCGTACGCCGCCGGCAACGCCTTCCTCGACGCGCTCGCCGAGCGGCGCCGCGCCCGTGGCCTGGCCGCCACCGCCGTGGCCTGGGGTCCCTGGGCCGAGGGCGGCATGGCCAGCGGCGAGGGCCAGGAACTGCTGGCCCGGCGCGGCCTCAGCCCCATGTCGCCGGCCCAGGCCGTGTACGCGCTGCGCAGCGCCGTCGGCCGGGCCGTGCCGTCGGTGACCGTGGCCGACGTCGACTGGTCCCTGTTCACCCCGGCGTTCGCCGCCGCCCGCGCCCGCCCCCTGCTCGACGACATCGCCGAGGCACGCGACGCCCTGCGCGTGGTCGACGCCGAACCGGAGGACACCGCCGGCGGCGGGCTGCGGCAGCACCTGCTGACGCTGCCCCGCGCCGAGCAGGACCGCCACCTGACCGACCTCGTACGCACGCACACCGCCGCCGTGCTCGGCCACTCCGGCACCGAGCTGGTCAAGGCGAACCGGGCGTTCAAGGAGCTGGGCTTCGACTCGCTGACCGCCGTCGAGCTGCGCAACCGGCTCGGCGCCGCCACCGGGCTCACCCTGCCCACCACCCTGGTCTTCGACTACCCGAACCCGGCCGCCCTCGCCGACCACCTGTCGGCGACGCTGCGCCTGCACGAGGTCGACACCGTCACCACCTGGGGCCCCGCCGGGCCGGTGGACGACGACCCGATCGTCATCGTCGGCATGAGCTGCCGGTACCCGGGCGGCGTGGCCAACCCGGACGACCTGTGGGACCTGGTCGCCACCGGCCGCGACGGCATCAGCGGCTTCCCCGACGACCGGAACTGGGACATGGGCCGGCTGCTGGCCGTCGACGCGGACGGGCGACCCGTGTCGCACACCCGCGAGGGCGGCTTCGTCGACGGCGCCACCACGTTCGACCCCGGCTTCTTCGGCATCTCGCCCCGCGAGGCGGTCGCCATGGACCCGCAGCAGCGCCTGCTGCTGGAGGCGTCCTGGGAGGCCGTCGAGCAGGCCGGCATCGACCCGGACGAGCTGCGCGGCAGCCGTACCGGCGTCTTCGTCGGCGCCTCCCCGTCGGGCTACGGCACCACCGACACCCCGGCGGAGCTGGCCGGATACCAGCTCACGGGCGGCGCGCACAGCGTCATCTCCGGCCGGGTGTCGTACACCTTCGGGCTGGAGGGCCCGGCGGTGACGGTCGACACCGCCTGCTCGTCGTCGCTGGTGGCGGTGCACCTGGCCGCCCAGGCGCTGCGCGGCGGCGAGTGCGACCTGGCGCTGGCCGGCGGCGTCACCGTCATGGTGACCCCGGGCGCCTTCGTCGAGTTCTCCCGCCAGGGCGGCCTCGCGCCGGACGGGCGCTGCAAGTCCTTCGCCGCCGATGCCGACGGCACCGGCTGGTCGGAGGGCGTCGGCGTGCTGCTGGTCCAGCGGCTCTCCGACGCCCGGCGGCAGGGCCGCCAGGTGCTCGCCGTGATCGCCGGCAGCGCCGTCAACCAGGACGGCGCGTCCAACGGCCTGACCGCCCCCAACGGGCCCGCCCAGCAGCGGGTGATCCGGCAGGCCCTCGCGAACGCCCGACTGACCACGGCCGACGTCGACGCCGTCGAGGCGCACGGCACGGGTACGACCCTGGGTGACCCCATCGAGGCGCAGGCCCTGCTGGCGACCTACGGCCAGGGCCGCCCCGCCGACCGGCCGCTGCTGCTCGGCTCGATCAAGTCGAACATCGGCCACAGCCAGGCCGCCGCCGGTGTCGCCGGCATGATCAAGATGGTGCAGGCGATGCGGCACGGCCTGCTCCCGCAGACCCTGCACCTCGACGAGCCGACCCCCCACGTGGACTGGACCGCCGGCGCGGTGTCCCTGCTGGCCGAGTCGCGTCCCTGGCCGGCGGTGGACCGGCCGCGCCGGGCCGCCGTGTCGTCGTTCGGCATCAGCGGTACGAACGTCCACCTGATCCTGGAGCAGCCGCCCGCGCCGACCGGCGGGGACGAGCCGGAGGTCGAGGGCGAGCCGTCGCGGACGCCGTCCGTGCTGCCGGTGCTGCTCTCGGCCCGGGACGCGGCCGGGCTGTCGGCGCAGGCCGACCGCTGGGCGCAGTGGCTCCGCGGCACCCGGGCCTCGCGCCCGCTCGATGTGGCGTGGTCGTCGGTGGCGTCGCGGTCCGTGCTGGAGCACCGGGCGGTCGTGTCCGGGGCGACCCGCGACGAGCTGCTGGCGGGCCTCGACGCCGTGGCGGCGGGCGAGCCCTCGGCCGGCGTGCTCACCGGCCCGGGCGGTCAGCGCGGCCAGCTCGCCCTGCTCTTCTCCGGCCAGGGCGCGCAGCGCGCCGGCATGGGTCGGGAGTTGTCGGCGGAGTTCCCGGTGTTCGCCGCCGCGCTGGACGAGGTGTGTGCGCACCTGGATCCGTTGTTGCCGCGTCCGTTGCGGGAGGTGTTGTTCGCGTCGGCGGGTTCCGCTGAGGCGGGGTTGCTGGATCAGACGGTGTTCACGCAGGCCGGGTTGTTCGCGGTCGAGGTGGCGCTGTTCCGCCTCGTGGAGTCGTTCGGGGTCGTGCCCGACATGCTGGCCGGGCACTCGATCGGTGAGGTGACCGCCGCGCATGTCGCGGGCGTGTTGTCCCTGACGGACGCGTCTGCGTTGGTGGCGGCGCGGGGTCGGTTGATGCAGGCGCTGCCCACCGGCGGCGGGATGCTGGCGGTGGCGGCCGACGAGACTGCGGTGGCGGAGTCTCTCGCTGGGCTGACCGACCGGGTCGGTATCGCCGCGGTCAACGGGCCGGCCGCCGTGGTGGTGTCGGGTGCGGTTGACGCGCTGGACGAGGTGGAGCGGGTCTGGCGGGATCGGGGCGTGCGTACGCGCCGGCTGACGGTGAGCCATGCGTTCCACAGCCCGTTGATGGCGCCGATGCTGGCCGAGTTCCGGGCGGTTCTGGAGGGGTTGACGTTTGCCGCGCCGCTGTTGCCGGTCGTGTCGAACGTGACCGGTGCGCTGGCCGGCGACGAGATCCGCACGGCCGACTACTGGGTGCGGCACGTGCGCGAGGCGGTGCGCTTCGCCGACGGGATCACCGCCCTGCGTGAGGCGGGTGTGGACACGTTCCTGGAGGTCGGGCCGCAGAGTGTGCTGACCGCGATGGCCGGCGACGTGCTGCCCGGCGACGACGCTGTGCTGGCTGTGGCGGTGCAGCGCCGGGACCGGGCGGAGGCGCAGGCGCTGCTGCACGCCCTGGCGGAGCTGCACGTGCACGGGATGCCGGTGACCTGGCAGTCGTGGTTCGCCGACGCCGGCGCGCGCCGGGTGGACCTGCCCACGTACGCCTTCCACCGCGAGCGGTACTGGCTGCCGCCGGCCGGCCAGTCGGCCGACGTCTCCGGGGCCGGCCTCGGCGTGGCGCGGCACCCGCTGCTCGGCGCGGCGGTGTCGGTCGCCGGCGAGGACATGGTCGTGCTGACCGGCCGGCTGTCGGTGTCGACCCACCCGTGGCTCGCCGACCACGTCATCTCCGGCGCCGTGATCGTGCCCGGCACCGCCCTGGTGGACCTCGTCGTCCGGGCGGGCGACGAGGTCGGTGCCTCCCGCGTCCGCGAGCTGACCGTGCTCGCCCCGCTCGTGTTGCCCGCCACCGGCGGCGGCGTACGGGTGCAGGTCCGGGTCGGTCCCGTCGACGGGACCGGCAGCCGGTCGGTGACCGTGCACTCCCAGCCCGAGGACGACCCCGAGTCGGGCTGGACCCGGCACGCCGACGGCCTCGTCAACGCCCCCACGGCCGACGAGCCCACGGTGGGCGCGTGGCCGCCGCCCGGCGCGTCCGAGGTGGACGTCACCGGGTGGTACCCGGCGGTGGCCGAGCACGGGCTCTCCTACGGGCCGGTCTTCCGGGGCCTGCGCCGGGCGTGGACCGCCGAGGGCGAGGTGTTCGCCGAGGTCGCCCTCCCCGACGAGGTGCTCGGGGACCCGGCGGGCTTCGGGGTGCACCCGGCACTGCTGGACGCCGCCCTGCACCCCGTCGGGCTGCTGCCCGCCGACGAAGCCGGCGGCGGGGCCCGGGTGCCGTTCGCGTTCGAAGGCGTGCAGGTCCACGCGGTCGGAGCCCGGACGCTCCGGGTCCGTCTCACCGCCACGGGCAACTCCGTGCGGCTGGTCGCCGTCGACGAGACCGGTGTGCCGGTGGTGTCGGTGGACTCGCTGACGCTGCGCGAGCTGACCGGCATGGCGGCGCCGGCCGACGAGGCGCACCGATCCCTGTTCGAGGTGTCCTGGCAGCCCGAGCAGATCACCGCGCCCGACAGCGCGTACGGCTGGGCCGTGCTGGGTGACCGCCCGCTCGACGGCGCGCCGCAGCTTCCGGCGTACGCCGAGGTCGCGGCCGTGGCCACGGCGGTGACGGACGGAACGGCCCCCGCTCCCGCGGCGCTGCTGCTGCCCGTTCCTCCGGCGGCGCCCGGGGCGGACCTGCCCGACGCGGCGCGGTCGGTCACGGCGGACGTCCTCGGCGCGGTGCAGGCCTGGCTGGCCGCCGATTCCCTGGCGGACTCGCGGCTGGTCGTGGTGACCCGTGGCGCGGTGGCCACCGGCAGGAGCGACAGCGTCACCGACCTGGCGGGCGCCGCGGTCTGGGGCCTGCTGCGCTCGGCCCAGTCGGAACACCCCGGCCGGATCGTGCTGGCCGACCTCGAACCGGGTGTCGACCTGGACGCCGACCTGCTGGCCCTGCTCGCCGCCGCCACCGACGACCCCGCCCTCGGCGGGCAGCTCGCGGTGCGGGCGGGCACGGCGTACCTGCCGCGGCTGGTCCGCGCCACCGGCGACGCGCGCACCCCGGCGACCCTCGGCCGGGGAACCGTCCTCGTCACCGGCGGCACCGGCTCGCTCGGCGCCCTGGTGTCCGAACACCTCGTCACCGCGTACGGCGTGCGCTCGCTGGTGCTGGCGTCCCGCCAGGGCCCGGCGGCCCCCGGCGCCGACGACCTGGTGCAGCGGCTGGCCGCGCTGGGCGCGACCGCCCGGGTGGTCGCCACGGACGTGACCGACCGCGAGCGCGTCGGCGAGCTGGTCCGGGCGATCACCGCCGAGGACCGCCTGGCCGGGGTGGTGCACACCGCCGGCGTCCTCGACGACGGCGTCGTCAGCGGGATCACCGCCGAGCGGCTGGCGGACGTGCTGGCCCCAAAGGTCACTGCGGGCTGGTGGCTGCACGAGGCGACCGCCGAGCTGGACCTCGACCTGTTCGTGCTCTTCTCCTCCGTCGCCGGGGTGCTCGGCTCTCCCGGCCAGGCCGCCTACGCGGCCGGCAACGCCTTCCTGGACGCCCTCGCCGTGCTGCGGGCGCAGCGCGGGCTGCCCGCGGTCAGCCTCGCGTGGGGCATGTGGGACACGGACGGCATGGCCGCGTCGATCAACGACACCGACCGGGCGCGGGTGACCCGGGCCGGTCTGGTCCCGATGACCGCCCCGGTCGGGCTCGGGCTGTGGGACGCCGCCCTGGCCCACGGCGGCGCGGCGCTGGTGCCGGCGGTGGTCGACCTGCCCGCCATGCGGGCGCAGACCGCCGCCGGCCGGGTGCCGGTGATGCTGCGGGCCCTGGTGGGACCGGGCACGAAGCGCCGCCGCTCCGGCTCCGGAGCCTGGGTCGACCGGCTGGCCGGGCTCGACCCGCAGGAGGCGCGCACGCAGGTGGCCCTGCTGGTCCGGGGGATGATCGCGCAGGTCCTCGGTCACGGCGGCGCCGAGGCGGTGCCGGCGGACCGGGCGTTCCGGGAACTGGGCTTCGACTCGCTGACCGCCGTCGAGCTGCGCAACCGGATCAACGGCGCGACCGGGCTGCGGCTCACGTCGACGCTCGTCTTCGACTACCCGACCCCCGGCGCCCTGTCGGAGCACCTGTACGAGCAGCTGTCCGGCCAGGTCGCCGACCAGCAGCAGGCCGTACGGGCGACCACCGTCGACGAGCCGATCGCGATCGTGGGCATGGCCTGCCGCTACCCGGGTGGCGTGACGAACCCGCAGCAGTTGTGGGACCTGGTCGCCGCCGGGGCCGACGGCATCGGCGAGTTCCCCACCGACCGGGGTTGGGAACTCGACCGGCTCTTCCACCCCGACCCGGACAACCCCGGCACGTCGTACACCCGGCACGGTGGCTTCCTGTACGGAGCCGCCGAGTTCGACCCGGACTTCTTCGGCATCTCGCCGCGTGAGGCGATCGCGATGGACCCGCAGCAGCGGCTGCTGCTGGAGACCTCGTGGGAGACGTTCGAGTCGGCCGGTCTCGACCCGCAGCGGTTGCGCGGCAGCCGGACCGGCGTGTTCGCCGGCCTGATGTACCACGACTACGCCTCCGGCGTGCAGGACCTGCCCGAGGGCGTGGGCGGTTACCTCGGCACCGGCACCTCCGGCAGCGTGCTGTCCGGCCGGGTGGCGTACACGTTCGGCCTGGAGGGGCCGGCGGTCACCGTGGACACGGCGTGCTCCTCGTCGCTGGTGGCGCTGCACCTCGCGGTGCAGGCGCTGCGCTCCGGCGAGTGCGATCTGGCGCTGGCCGGTGGCGTGACGGTGATGGCGACGCCCGGGACGTTCATCGAGTTCTCCCGGCAGCGTGGTCTGTCGGCCGACGGCCGCTGCAAGTCGTTCGCCGCGTCGGCCGACGGCACCGGCTGGTCCGAGGGCGTCGGCGTGCTGCTGGTGCAGCGCCTCTCCGACGCCCGGCGCGAGGGCCGGCGGGTCCTGGCGGTGGTACGCGGATCGGCGATCAACCAGGACGGCGCGTCGAACGGGCTGACCGCCCCGAACGGTCCCTCGCAGCAGCGGGTCATCCGGCAGGCGCTCGCGAACGCGCGGCTCACCACCGCCGACGTGGACGCCGTCGAGGCGCACGGCACCGGCACCACCCTCGGCGACCCGATCGAGGCGCAGGCCCTGCTGGCCACGTACGGGCAGGACCGGCCGGAGGACCGGCCGCTGTGGCTGGGCTCGATCAAGTCGAACATCGGCCACACGCAGGCCGCCGCCGGGGTGGCCGGCATCATCAAGATGATCATGGCGATGCGCCACGGGCTGCTGCCGTCCACGCTGCACGTCGACGAGCCGTCCCCGCACATCGAGTGGAGCGCCGGGGCGGTCTCCCTGCTCACCGAGGCACGCGACTGGCCCGTGGCGGGCCGGCCGCGCCGCGCGGCGGTCTCGTCGTTCGGAGTCAGCGGCACCAACGCGCACGTGATCATCGAGCAGCCCTCCGCCGAGGCGGAGCCGACCCGAAGCGAGGGCGCGCCGACGCCCGCCGCCGGGTCGCTGCCGGCCCCGGTGCTGCTGTCGGCCCGGTCCGAGGCCGCCGTCGCGGCCCAGGCGGAGCGCTGGGCCCGCTGGATCGCCGGCGACGAGGACCTGCGCCCCGTCGACGTCGGCTGGTCGTCGACCGTCAGCCGGGCCGTGCTGGAGCACCGCGCGGTGGTCACCGCGACGGACCGGGACGAGCTGCTGGCCGGGCTGCGCGCCCTCGCCGCCGGCGAGTCGGCCGCCACCGTGGTCGCCGGCACGGGCACGACGCGTACGCAGCTGGCTGTGCTCTTCTCCGGCCAGGGCGCGCAGCGCGCCGGAATGGGCCGGGAGTTGTCCGAGGCGTTCCCGGTGTTCGCGGCCGCGCTGGACGAGGTGTGCGCGCAGCTCGACCCGCTGCTGCCGCGCCCGCTGCGGGAGGTGCTGTTCGCCGAGGCGGGCACCCCCGAGGCGGAGTTGCTGGACCAGACCGTCTTCACGCAGGCCGGGTTGTTCGCGGTCGAGGTGGCGCTGTTCCGCCTCGTGGAGTCGTTCGGGGTCGTTCCCGACGTGGTGGCCGGCCACTCGATCGGCGAGGTGACGGCCGCGTACGTGGCCGGGGTGCTGTCCCTGGCCGACGCGTGCGCCCTCGTGGCCGCGCGGGGCCGGTTGATGCAGGCGCTGCCCACGGGCGGCGGCATGCTGGCCGTGGCCGCCGCCGAGGACGCCGTGGCGGAGTCGATCGCCGGGCTGACCGACCGCCTCGGCATCGCGGCCGTCAACGGGCCCACCGCCGTGGTCGTCTCCGGTGCCGTCGAGGCCCTGGACGAGGTGGAGCAGGCCTGGCGGGACCGGGGCGTGCGTACCCGCCGGCTCACCGTCAGCCACGCGTTCCACAGCCCGCTGATGGCGCCGATGCTCGACGAGTTCCGCGCCGTCCTGGCGGGGCTGACGTTCCGGGCGCCGCTGCTGCCGGTCGTGTCGAACCTGACCGGCGCGCTCGCCGACCCGCAGGAGATCACCCGCGCCGAGTACTGGGTGCGGCACGTGCGGGAGGCCGTCCGCTACGCCGACGGCATCGCCGCCCTGCGGGCCACCGGCGACACCTTCCTGGAGATCGGCCCGCAGAGCGTCCTGACCGCGATGAACGCCGACCTGCTCGCCGAGGACGCGCTCGCGGTGGCCGTCCAGCGCCGGGACCGTCCCGCCCCGCAGGCACTGCTGCACGCCCTCGCCGACCTGCACGTCCACGGCGTCCCGGTGACCTGGACGCAGTGGTTCACCGACGCCGGCGCCGCCCGGGTCGACCTGCCGACGTACGCCTTCCAGCACCAGCGGTACTGGCTCGGCGCGGGCCAGGCGCGTACCGCCGACGTGTCCGGCGCGGGCCTCGGCGTGGCCGGGCACCCGCTGCTCGGCGCGGCGGTCACCGTCGCCGGCGCGGACATGGTGGTGCTGACCGGCCGGCTGTCCCTCGCCACCCACGCGTGGCTCGCCGACCACGTCGTCTCCGGCGCGGTCATCGTGCCCGGCACCGCCCTGGTGGAGTTGGCCGTCCGGGCCGGCGACGAGGTGGGCGCGTCGCGGGTGCGGGAGCTGACCGTGGCCGCGCCGCTGGTGCTGCCGGAGGCCGGCGCGGTGCGGGTGCAGGTGCGCGTCGGCGCGGCCGACGACGCCGGCACCCGGGTCGTGGCGGTGCACTCGCAGGTTGAGGGCGACCCGGAGGCCGACTGGGTCCACCACGCGGAGGGCGTGCTGGAGCCGGCGACGGCCGACGAGCCGAGCCTGGGGGAGTGGCCCCCGACCGGCGCGTCCGAGCTGGACGTCGCGGGCTGGTACCCGACGCTTGCGGAGCACGGCCTGACGTACGGGCCGGTGTTCCAGGGGCTGCGCCGGGTGTGGACCGCCGGCGACGACGTGTACGCCGAGGTGGTGCTGCCGGACGAGGCGGCGACGGAGGCGGCGCGCTTCGGCGTGCACCCGGCCCTGCTGGACGCCGCCCTGCACCCGATCGGGCTGCTGCCCGGCTCGGAGGGTTCGGGCGGGGCGCGGGTGCCGTTCGCGTTCGAGGGTGTGCAGGTGCACGCCTCGGGTGCGCGGGTGCTGCGGGTGCGGCTGTCGCGCGCGGGCTCGGCGGTGCGGCTGGTCGCGTGCGACGAGTCGGGCGCGGCCGTGGTGTCGGTCGACTCCCTCGCCCTGCGCGAGCTGACCGGCGTGACCGCTGCGGGCGCGGCGGCCCGCTCGATGTTCGAACTCACCTGGCAGGCCGAGGAGATCGCCGCCGCCGGGGACCTCTCCGGGTGGGCGCTGGTCGGCTCGCCGGCAACCGCCGACCTGCCGGCGTACGGCGACGTCGCGGCGCTCGTCGCGGCGGTCGACGCCAACCGGACGGTCGCACCGAAGGCGCTGCTGCTGCCGCTCGACGCGCCGGAGAGCGCCGTCCCCGACGCGGTACGCGCGGCGACGTCGCAGGTGCTGGCGACCGTCCGGTCCTGGCTGGCGGCGGACGTGCTGGCGGAGTCGCGGCTGGTGGTGGTGACCCGGGGCGCGGTGGCGGTTGCGGCGGACGACCGGGTGTCGGACCTGGGCGGTGCGGCGGTGTGGGGTCTGCTGCGCTCGGCGCAGTCGGAGCACCCGGGTCGCATCGTCGTGGCGGACGTCGATGGCGACGTGGATGCCGGGACGTTGGCTGTCCTGGCGGCAGTGGCCGACGAGCCGGTGGCGTTCGGTGGTCAGGTCGCGGTGCGCTCGGGTGGGGTGTTCGTGCCGCGTCTGGTGCGCGCGGTCGCCCCGGCGTCGGCGCAGGCGCCGGTCGTGGGTGACGGTGCGGTGCTGGTGACCGGTGGTACGGGTGCGTTGGGTGCGCTGGTGGCGGAGCACCTGGTGTCGGTGCACGGCGTGCGGTCGCTGGTGCTGGTGTCGCGGCGCGGCCCGGAGGCCGCCGGTGCGGGCGAGTTGTCGGAGCGGCTGTCGGCGCTGGGTGCGTCGGTGCGGGTCGTCGCGTGTGACGTGACGGACCGGGACCAGGTGTTCGGTCTGGTGGCGGAGATCGGTGCCGAGGGTCGGCTGGCGGGTGTGGTGCACACGGCCGGTGTCCTGGACGACGGTGTCGTGGAGGGGCTGACGGCGGAGCGGCTGGCGGGGGTGCTGGCGCCGAAGGTGTCGGCGGGTTGGTTGCTGCACGAGGCGACGGCGGGTCTGGATCTGGATCTGTTCGTGGTGTTCTCGTCGGTGGCGGGTGTGCTCGGTTCGCCGGGTCAGTCGGCGTACGCGGCGGGTAACGCGTTCCTGGACGGGTTGGCGGTCTACCGGCGGCAGGCGGGTCTGCCGGCGGTCAGTCTCGCGTGGGGCATGTGGGACACCGCCGGCATGGCGGCGTCGATCGACGAGGCGGATCGGGCGCGGTCGGCGCGGGCTGGCCTGACGCCGATGAGCGCCGAGGTCGGGCTGGAGCTGTTCGACGCCGCCTTGGTGGCGGAGCGGCCGGCGTTGGTGCCGGCCGTGATCGACGTACCGGCGATGCGCGCAGCGCTCGGCGCCGGCCCGGTGCCGGCCGTGCTGCGTACCCTGATCGGGTCGACGGCGGCCCGGCGACGGGCCGCGCGGGGCGGCGACTGGGCCAACCAGCTCGCGGGCCTGGCGCCCGACGAGGCGCGCGCCCAGATCGACGTGCTGGTGCGGGGCCTGGTCGCGCAGGTGTTGGGGCACGGTGGCGCGGAGGCGGTGCCGGCGGACCGGGCGTTCCGGGAGCTGGGCTTCGACTCGCTGACGGCGGTGGACCTGCGTAACCGGTTGAACGCGGCCACCGGGCTGCGGCTGGCCTCGACGCTGGTCTTCGACTACCCGACCCCGGCCGTGCTCGTCGACCACCTGCACGAGCAGGTCTCCGGGCAGATCACCGCCCGCCAGACGGCGGTGCTCACCGCCAGCACCGACGAGCCGATCGCGATCGTGGGCATGGCCTGCCGCTACCCCGGTGGCGTCGAGAGCCCGGACCAGCTGTGGGCGTTGCTGGCCGGCGGCGGCGACGGGATCTCGGAGTTCCCCACCGATCGCGGCTGGGACCTGGAGAGCCTGTTCGACCCGGACCCGGAGCACAGCGGCACGTCGTACACGCGCCACGGTGGCTTCCTCTACGGGGCCGCCGACTTCGACCCCGGCTTCTTCGGGATCTCGCCGCGCGAGGCCCTGGCGATGGACCCGCAGCAGCGGTTGCTGCTGGAGGCGTCGTGGGAGTCGTTCGAGTCCGCCGGTCTGGACCCGCAGCGGCTGCGGGGCAGCCGGACGGGTGTCTTCGCCGGCGTCATGTACCACGACTACGCCTCCCGCCTGATGGACCTGCCGCCGGACGCCGAGGGCTTCGTCGGCACGGGCACGTCGGGCAGCGTGCTGTCCGGCCGGGTGGCGTACACGTTCGGCCTGGAGGGGCCGGCCGTCACCGTGGACACCGCCTGTTCTTCCAGCCTCGTGGCGCTGCATCTCGCCGCGCAGGCGTTGCGTTCCGGTGAGTGCGATCTGGCGTTGGCCGGTGGCGTGACGGTGATGGCGACGCCCGGCACGTTCATCGAGTTCTCCCGGCAGCGGGGTCTGTCGCAGGACGGCCGGTGCAAGTCGTTCGCCGCGTCGGCCGACGGCACCGGCTGGTCCGAGGGCGTCGGCGTGCTGCTCGTGGAGCGGCTGTCGGACGCGCGGCGCAACGGGCACCGCGTGCTGGCGGTGGTGCGGGGCACGGCCGTGAACCAGGACGGCGCGTCGAACGGGCTGACCGCGCCGAACGGCCCGTCGCAGCAGCGCGTGATCCGGCAGGCCCTCGCGAACGCCCGGTTGACCACCGCCGACGTGGACGCCGTGGAGGCGCACGGCACGGGCACGACCCTCGGCGATCCGATCGAGGCGCAGGCGTTGCTGGCGACGTACGGGCAGGAGCGTCCGCAGGACCGGCCGCTGCTGCTGGGGTCGGTGAAGTCGAACATCGGGCACACGCAGGCGGCTGCCGGTGTGGCTGGTGTGATCAAGATGGTCATGGCGATGCGCCACGGTCTGGTGCCGGCGACCCTGCACGTGGACGAGGCGTCGCCGCACGTGGACTGGACGGCCGGGGCGGTGGCCCTGGCGACGGAGCCCACTCCGTGGCCGCAGGTGGGTCGGCCGCGTCGGGCGGCGGTGTCGTCGTTCGGGATCTCCGGCACGAACGCGCACGTGATCATCGAGCAGCCGCCGGCCGAGGCGATCGAGGGCGAGATCGTCGCCCGCGACGTGCCGTCGGTCGTACCGGTGCTGCTGTCGGCCCGCGACGCCGCCGCGCTATCGGCGCAGGCGGGCCGGTGGGCGCGCTGGCTGACCGCCGAGGAGGCCCCGCGTCCGCTGGACGTGGCCTGGTCCTCCGTCACCACCCGGCCCGCGCTGGAGCACCGGGCGGTCGTCACCGCCGCCGACCGGGACGACCTGGTCGCGGCGTTGACCGCCCTCGCCGACGGCGAGCCCACCGGTACGGTCGTCTCCGCCGCCACCGGCCAGCGCGGCCAGCTCGCCCTGCTCTTCTCCGGCCAGGGCGCGCAGCGCGCCGGGATGGGCCGGGAGCTGTCCGTCCTGTTCCCGGTGTTCGCCGCCGCGCTGGACGAGGTGTGCGGACACCTCGACCCGCTGCTGCCGCGCCCGCTGCGGGAGGTGCTGTTCGCGTCGTCGGGTTCGGCCGAGGCGGAGCTGCTGGATCAGACCGTCTTCACGCAGGCCGGGTTGTTCGCGGTCGAGGTGGCGCTGTTCCGTCTGGTGGAGTCGTTCGGGGTCGTACCGGACATGCTGGCCGGTCACTCGATCGGCGAGGTGACCGCCGCGCATGTCGCGGGCGTGCTGTCCCTGGCCGACGCGTGCGCTCTCGTGGCCGCGCGGGGCCGGTTGATGCAGGCGCTGCCCACCGGCGGCGGGATGCTGGCCGTGGCCGCCGACGAGGCCGCGGTGGTCGAGTCGATCGCCGGGCTCGCCGACCAGGCGGGCATCGCGGCGGTCAACGGACCCACCGCCGTGGTGGTGTCGGGTGCGGTTGACGCGCTCGACGAGGTGGAGCGGGTCTGGCGCGACCGGGGCGTGCGCACGCGCCGGCTGACGGTGAGCCACGCGTTCCACAGCCCGCTGATGGAGCCGATGCTCGACGAGTTCCGCACGGCCCTGGACGGGTTGACGTTCTCCGCGCCGCTGCTGCCGGTCGTGTCGAACGTGACCGGTGCGCTGGCCGGCGACGAGATCCGCACTCCGGAGTACTGGGTGCGGCACGTGCGCGAGGCCGTGCGCTTCGCCGACGGGATCACCGCCCTGCGTGAGGCGGGTGTGGACACGTTCCTGGAGGTCGGCCCGCAGAGCGTGCTGACCGCGATGGCCGCCGACGTGCTGCCCGCCGACGACGCCGTGCTGGCCGTCGCTGTGCAGCGCCGGGACCGGGCGGAGGCGCAGGCGCTGCTGCACGCCCTGGCGGAGCTGCACGTGCACGGGATGCCGGTGACCTGGCAGCCGTGGTTCGCCGACGCCGGCGCGCGCCGCGTCGACCTGCCCACGTACGCCTTCCAGCACCAGCGCTACTGGCCCACCGCCAACCGGGCGCGTACGGGCGACGTGTCCGGGGCCGGGCTCGGCCGCACCGAGCACCCGCTGCTCGGCGCGACCGTGGACCTGGCTGGCGACGACGAGATGGTGCTGACGGGCCGGCTCTCCCTGGCCACGCACCCGTGGCTGGCCGACCACACGGTCTCCGGGCTGACGCTGATCCCGGGCACCGCCCTGGTCGAGCTGGCCGTGCGGGCCGGCGACGAGGTGGGCCTCTCCCGGCTGCGGGAGCTGACCATGGCCGCCCCACTGGCCCTCCCCGGAACGGGAGGCGTGCGGATCCAGGTGCGGGTGTCCACGTCGGAGTCGCCGCAGCGTCCCGTCGCCGTCTACTCCCGCCCCGACGACGACCCCGAGGCGGGCTGGACCCGGCACGCGGAGGGCGTGCTGGAGCCCTCCACCGCCGACGAGCCGGACCCGGTCGCCTGGCCCCCCGCCGGCGCGGCGGAGGTGGACCTCGCCAGCTGGTACCCGACGCTGGCGGAACACGGCCTGACGTACGGGCCGGCCTTCCAGGGGCTCCGGCGTGCCTGGACCAGCGGCACCGAGGTTTACGCCGAGGTGGTCCTGCCGGACGACGCCGCGACGGAGGCCGCCGGATTCGGCGTGCACCCGGCGCTGCTGGACGCCGCCCTGCACCCGATCGGGCTGCTGCTCGGTGGCGAGGAGTCGGGCGGGCCACGGGTGCCGTTCGCGTTCGAGGGCGTGCAGGTGCACGCCTCGGGGGC
This sequence comes from Micromonospora reichwaldensis, assembly GCF_031845925.1. Classification (NCBI taxonomy): domain Bacteria; kingdom Bacillati; phylum Actinomycetota; class Actinomycetes; order Micromonosporales; family Micromonosporaceae; genus Micromonospora; species Micromonospora reichwaldensis. The sequence continues at coordinate 43,396 of NZ_JAVRFL010000002.1, forward strand.
GGGGGCGCTGCGGGTACGCCTGACCCGCGACGGCTCCGGGCTGCGGCTGGCCGCGTACGACGAGGTGGGCGCGCCGGTCGTGTCGGTGGACTCCCTCGTCCTGCGGGAGCTGACCGGCGTGGCCGCGCCGGGCGTGGCCTCGCGGTCGCTGTTCGAGCTGCGGTGGCCGGCCGTGGAGGCCGCGCCCGCCGGGGAGCTTTCCGGATGGGCGCTGGTGACCGGCGGCCGGGAGCTGGTGGCACCCGTCGGAGTGCCCACGTACCCCGACGTGGCGACGGTCGCGGGGGAGGAGTCCGTCCCCCGGACGCTGCTGCTGCCGGTGTTCCCCGCGCCCGGGTCGGCGGCGACGCCGGAGTCGGTCCGGGCGGTGACCTCGGACGTGCTGGCGACGGTGCGGTCCTGGCTCGCGGCGGACGCCCTGGCGGACTCGCGGCTCGTGGTGGCGACCCGGGGCGCGGTGTCCGTCGGCGACGACGACCGGGTGACCGACCTGGCCGGTGCGGCGGTGTGGGGTCTGCTGCGGTCGGCGCAGTCGGAGCACCCGGGCCGCATCGTCCTCGCGGACGTCGACGACGACCCGGATGCCGCGCTGGTGGCCCTGCTGGACGGCGTCCTGCGGGAACCGGCCGCGACCGGCGGCCAGCTCGCCGTCCGCGAGGGCGCGGTCTACTCGCCGCGCCTGGTCCGGGCCGCCATCACGGCCGCGCAGACCCCCAGCCTGGGCGACGGGTCGGTGCTGGTCACCGGCGGCACGGGTGCGCTCGGGGCCCTGGTGGCGGAGCACCTGGTGTCGGTGCACGGCGTGCGGTCGCTGGTGCTGGTGTCGCGGCGCGGCCCGGAGGCCGCCGGTGCGGGCGAGTTGTCGGAGCGGTTGTCGGCGCTGGGTGCGTCGGTGCGGGTCGTCGCGTGTGACGTGACGGACCGGGACCAGGTGTTCGGTCTGGTGGCGGAGATCGGTGCCGAGGGTCGGCTGGCGGGTGTGGTGCATACGGCCGGTGTCCTGGACGACGGTGTCGTGGAGGGGCTGACGGCGGAGCGGCTGGCCGGGGTGCTGGCGCCGAAGGTGTCGGCGGGTTGGTTCCTGCACGAGGCGACGGCGGGTCTGGATCTGGATCTGTTCGTGGTGTTCTCGTCGGTGGCGGGTGTGTTGGGTTCGCCGGGTCAGTCGGCGTACGCGGCGGGTAACGCGTTCCTGGACGGGTTGGCGGTGTACCGGCGGCAGCTCGGGTTGCCGGCGGTCAGTCTCGCGTGGGGCATGTGGGACACCCCCGGTATGGCCGCGTCGATCGAGGAGGCGGACCGGGCGCGGTCGGCGCGGGCTGGCCTGACGCCGATGAGCGCCGAGACCGGGTTGGAGCTGTTCGACGCCGCCCTGGGCGCCGACCGGGCGGCCCTCGTACCGGCCGTGATCGACGTGCCCGCGCTGCGGGCGGCGACCTCCGGCGGCCCCGTGCCGGCCGTGCTGCGCACCCTGATCGGCGTGACCAGCACCCGCCGCCAGGCGGGGCAGGGCGGTGGCGGCTGGGCCGACCGGCTCGCCGGGCTGACCGAGGACGAGGGCCGCGCCCAGGTCGACGTGCTGGTGCGGGGCCTGGTCGCGCAGGTGTTGGGGCACGGCGGTGCGGAGGCGGTGCCGGCGGACCGGGCGTTCCGGGAGCTGGGCTTCGACTCGCTGACGGCGGTGGACCTGCGTAACCGGTTGAACGCGGCCACCGGGCTGCGGCTGGCCTCGACGCTGGTCTTCGACTACCCGACCCCGGCGGTGCTCGCCGACCACCTGTGGTCGGAGTTGGCCGGGGTGCGCCAGAGGACCGCCGGCCCGGTCGCCGGCACGGTCGTCGGCACCGACGAACCGATCGCGATCGTGGGCATGGCCTGCCGCTACCCGGGCGGGGTGGAATCCCCCGACGAACTGTGGGAGCTGCTGGCCGGCGGCGGCGACGGGATCTCCGAGTTCCCGGCGGACCGGGGCTGGGACCTGGAGTCGCTCTTCGACCCGGACCCCAACCGCAGCGGTACGTCGTACACGCGCCACGGTGGCTTCCTCTACGGGGCGGCCGAGTTCGACCCGGGCTTCTTCGGGATCTCGCCGCGCGAGGCCCTGGCGATGGATCCGCAGCAGCGGCTGCTGCTGGAGGCCTCGTGGGAGTCGTTCGAGTCGGCCGGGCTGGACCCGCAGCGGCTGCGGGGCAGCCGGACCGGTGTCTTCGCCGGCGTGATGTACCACGACTACGCCTCCCGGCTCATGGACCTGCCGACCGAGGTGGAGGGCTACGTCGGGACCGGCACCTCCGGCAGCGTGCTGTCCGGTCGGGTCGCCTACACCTTCGGGCTGGAGGGCCCGGCGGTCACCGTCGACACGGCGTGCTCGTCGTCGCTGGTGGCGCTGCACCTCGCCGCGCAGGCGTTGCGCAGCGGCGAGTGTGATCTGGCGTTGGCCGGTGGCGTGACGGTGATGGCGACGCCGGGGACGTTCATCGAGTTCTCGCGGCAGCGGGGCCTGTCGCAGGACGGGCGCTGCAAGTCGTTCGCGGCGTCGGCCGACGGCACGGGCTGGTCCGAGGGCGTCGGCGTGCTGCTCGTGCAGCGCCTCTCCGACGCCCAGCGCGAGGGCCGCAAGATCTACGCCGTCGTGCGCGGCACCGCCGTCAACCAGGACGGCGCGTCGAACGGGCTGACGGCCCCGAACGGTCCGTCGCAGCAGCGGGTGATCCGCCAGGCGCTGGCGAACGCGCGGTTGACCCCGGCCGACGTGGACGCCGTGGAGGCGCACGGTACGGGCACGACCCTCGGCGATCCGATCGAGGCGCAGGCGTTGTTGGCGACGTACGGGCAGGAGCGTCCGGGGGACCGGCCGCTGTTGTTGGGGTCGGTGAAGTCGAACATCGGGCACACGCAGGCCGCCGCCGGTGTCGCTGGTGTGATCAAGATGGTCATGGCGATGCGCCACGGGCTCGTCCCGCCGACCCTGCACGTGGACGAGCCGTCACCGCACATCGACTGGACGGCCGGGGCGGTGGCCCTCGCGACGGAGGCGACGCCGTGGCCGCAGGTGGGTCGGCCGCGTCGGGCGGCGGTGTCGTCCTTCGGCATCTCCGGCACCAACGCGCACGTGATCATCGAGCAGCCGCCCGCCGAGACGATCGAGGGCGAGATCGTGGCCCGCGACGTGCCGCCGGTCGTACCGGTGCTGCTCTCCGCGCGCTCCGACGCGGCCCTGGCCGGCCAGGCGGGCCGGTGGGCGCGCTGGCTGACCGCCGAGGAGACCCCGCGTCCGCTGGACGTGGCCTGGTCCTCCGTCACCACCCGGCCCGCGCTGGAGCAGCGCGCCGTCGCCGTGGTGGCCGACCGGGACGACCTGCTCGCCGCGCTGCGGGCCCTCGATGCGGGCAAGCCCTCCGGGGCCGTCGTGACCGGCTCCACCGCCGTACGCGGCCAGCTCGCCCTGCTTTTCTCGGGTCAGGGTGCGCAGCGCGCCGGGATGGGTCGGGAGTTGTCGGCGGAGTTCCCGGTGTTCGCCGCCGCGCTGGACGAGGTGTGCGGACACCTCGACCCGCTGCTGCCGCGCCCGCTGCGGGAGGTGCTGTTCGCGTCGTCGGGTTCGGCCGAGGCGGAGCTGCTGGATCAGACCGTCTTCACGCAGGCCGGGTTGTTCGCGGTCGAGGTGGCGCTGTTCCGCCTCGTGGAGTCGTTCGGGGTCGTGCCGGACATGCTCGCCGGGCACTCGATCGGCGAGGTGACCGCCGCGCATGTCGCGGGCGTGTTGTCCCTGGCCGACGCGTGTCAGCTTGTGGCCGCGCGGGGTCGGTTGATGCAGGCGCTGCCCACGGGTGGCGGGATGCTGGCCGTGGCGGCCGACGAGGCCGCGGTGGTCGAGTCGATCGCCGGGCTCGCCGACCAGGCGGGCATCGCGGCAGTCAATGGACCCACGGCCGTGGTGGTCTCGGGTGCCATTGACGCCCTCGACGAGGTGGAGCGGCACTGGCGCGACCGGGGCGTGCGTACGCGCCGGCTGACGGTGAGCCACGCGTTCCACAGCCCGCTGATGGAGCCGATGCTGGCCGAGTTCCGGGCGGTCCTGGAGGGGTTGACGTTTGCCGCGCCGCTGCTGCCGGTCGTGTCGAACGTGACCGGTGCGCTGGCCGGCGACGAGATCCGCACTCCGGAGTACTGGGTGCGGCACGTGCGCGAGGCGGTGCGCTTCGCCGACGGGATCACCGCCCTGCGTGAGGCGGGTGTGGACACGTTCCTGGAGGTCGGGCCGCAGAGCGTGCTGACCGCGATGGCCGCCGACGTGCTGCCCGCCGACGACGCCGTGCTGGCCGTGGCCGTGCAGCGCCGGGACCGGGCGGAGGCGCAGGCGCTGCTGCACGCCCTGGCGGAGCTGCACGTGCACGGCGTGCCGGTGACCTGGGCGCAGTGGTTCGCCGACGCCGGCGCGCGCCGCGTCGACCTGCCCACGTACGCCTTCCAGCACCAGCGCTACTGGCCGGAGGGCACACCGACGAAACAGGCCGCCCCGGAGGGCGGCGACGCCGAGTTCTGGGCCGCCGTCGAGCGTGGCGACCTGGCCGCCCTCGCCGCCGAACTCGGCGACGACACCGAGGACCTGGACGCGCTCGGCCCGGCCCTGCCGCTGCTGGCGCGCTGGCGTCAGCACCGGTCGCGGGACACCGCCCTCGACGGGTGGTCGTACCGGATCGGGTGGGAGCCGGTGCGGCCGGCCCCGGCGACCCGGTTGTCCGGGCGGTGGCTGGTCGTCACCGTCGACAGCGGCGCCGACGCGGGCGTGGCGAAGACCCTCACCCAGGCGGGCGCCCGGGTGGACACGCTCACCGTGTCGTCCACCCTCGCCCGCGCCGAACTGGGCGAGCGGCTGAGCCGGATCAGCGGGGACGGCTGGGCCGGGGTGCTCTGCGTGCTGCCCCGCCAGGACCGGCCCCTGGCCCACACCCCGGCGCTACCCGCCGGCGCGGCCGCCCTGCTCACCCTCACCCGGGCGCTCACCGACACCGGCCTGCCGGGACAAGTGTGGGCGTTGAGCCGTACCGCGATGCCGGTCACGGCCGGGGAGCGGGCCGGCGACGTCTGGGCGGCCCTGGCCTGGGGCCTGGGCCGGGTCGTCGCCCTCGAACAGCCCGACCGCTGGGGCGGCCTGATCGACCTGCCCGACCGCGCCGACCGCGGCGCCCGCGCCGGGCTCGTCGCGGTCCTCGCCGACGGCACCCTGGACCAGGTGGCCGTCCGCCGCAACGGCCTCTTCGGCCGGCGGCTGGTGCCGGCCGCGCCGCCCGCCGGGTCGGGTTGGCGGCCTGCCGGGACGGTGCTGGTGACCGGCGGTACGGGTGCCCTCGGTCGGCACGTGGCCCGCTGGTTGCTGGCCAACGGGGCGGCCGAGGTGGTGCTGGCCTCGCGGCGGGGCCCGGCGGCGCCGGGCGCGGCCGAGCTGGTCGACGAGCTGGGTGCGGTGCGGGTCGTGGCGTGCGACGTCACCGACCGGGCCGCGGTCGACGCCCTCGTGGCGGACCTGCCCGGGCTGACCGCCGTCGTGCACACCGCCGGGGCGTCCGGCGGCACCACCCCGGCGTACGAGGTGACCGACGGCGAGCTGTCGGAGACCCTGGCCGGCAAGGTGCTCGGCGCCATGCACCTCGACGCCGCCTGCCGGGGCCGGGACCTCGACGCGTTCGTGGTCTTCTCCTCCGTCGCCGGCGTCTGGGGCGGCGGCGGCCAGGCCGGCTACGCGGCCGGAAACGCCCTGCTCGACGCGCTCGTCGCCGCCCGCCGGGCGGCCGGCCTGCCCGCCACCGCCCTGGCCTACGGCCCGTGGGCGGAGGACGGCATGGCCTCCGGCGAGACGGCCGACGGCCTGCGCCGCCGCGGGTTCAGCCCGCTCGCGCCCGACGCCGCCGTCGCGGCGCTCGGCCGCTGGGTGAACGCCCCCGAGGCGGCCCCGGTGATCGTGGACGTCGACTGGTCCCGGTTCGTCACGGCGTTCACCGCCGCGCGGCCGAGCCACCTCTTCGACCGGGTCGCCCCCGCCGTCGCCGAGGAGCCGGAGCGGCCGGAGAGCGCCGCCGCCACCGACGGGCTGCGGGCCAGGCTCGCCACACTGCCGGCGACCGGCCAGGAGGCGCTGCTGGTCGACCTCGTCCGGGCGGAGGCGGCGGCCGTCCTCGGCCATCCCACCACCGACCAGGTGCCGGCCGGCCGGGCGTTCCGGGAGCTGGGCTTCGACTCCCTCGCCGCCGTGCAGCTGCGCGACCGGCTGGGCCGGGTCACCGGCCTGACCCTGCCGTCGACAGTGGTCTTCGACCACCCGTCGGCGGCGGAACTGGCCCGCTTCCTGCGTACCGAAATCGTCATCGGCGCGGACGGCGGACCGGTCACCGGCGGCGTGGCCTCGGCCCGGCCGCCGGCGGACGAGCCGATCGCGATCGTCTCCATGGCCTGCCGCTTCCCCGGCGGGGTGTCCTCGCCGCAGGAGCTGTGGCGGCTGCTGGCCGACGGCGTGGACGCGGTGACGCCGATGCCCACCGACCGGGGCTGGGACCTCGACGCCCTGTTCGACAGCGACCCGGAGCGGGTCGGCACCAGCTACACGCGCAGCGGCGGCTTCCTGCGGGACGTGGCCGGCTTCGACGCCGCGTTCTTCGGGATCAACCCGCGCGAGGCCCTCGCCATGGACCCGCAGCAGCGGCTGCTGCTGCACACCACCTGGGAGGTCTTCGAACGCGCCGGCATCGACCCGCACCGGGTCCGTGGCTCCGCCACCGGCGTCTTCATGGGCACCAACGGGCAGGACTACGCCACGCTGCTGCTGGGCGCCCGCTCCCAGGTGGAGGGCTACCAGGCGACCGGCAACGGCGCGTCGGTGGTCTCCGGCCGCCTGGCGTACTCGTTCGGGCTGCACGGCCCGGCGGTCACCGTCGACACGGCCTGCTCGTCGTCGCTGGTGGCGCTGCACCTGGCCGCGCAGGCCCTGCGCAGCGGCGAGTGCGACCTCGCCCTGGCCGGCGGCGTGACGGTGATGTCGACCCCGGGCGCGTTCCTGGAGTTCTCCCGGCAGCGCGGCCTCGCCGCCGACGGGCGGGTCAAGGCGTTCGCCGAGGCCGCCGACGGCACCGGCTGGGGCGAGGGCGTCGGCGTCCTGCTGCTCCAGCGGCTCTCCGACGCCCAGCGCGACGGCAACCGGATCCTCGCCGTCGTACGGGGCAGCGCCGTCAACCAGGACGGCGCGAGCAACGGCCTCACCGCGCCGAACGGGCCCGCGCAGCAGCGGGTCATCCGGCACGCGCTGGACAACGCCGGCCTGACCACGGGCGACGTGGACGTCGTCGAGGCGCACGGCACCGGCACCACGCTCGGCGACCCGATCGAGGCACAGGCGCTGCTGGCGACGTACGGCAGGGACCGCTCCGCCGAGCGGCCGCTGTGGCTCGGGTCGGTGAAGTCGAACATCGGCCACACCCAGGCCGCGGCGGGCGCCGCCAGCCTGATCAAGATGGTGCTGGCCCTGCAACACGAGGTGCTGCCGGCGACCCTGCACGTCGACGCGCCGACCCCGCACGTCGACTGGTCCTCCGGCACGCTGGCGCTGCTCACCGAGGCACGACCGTGGACCACCACCGACGGGCCGCGCCGGGCCGGCGTCTCCTCGTTCGGGATCAGCGGCACCAACGCGCACGTGATCATCGAAGAGGCCCCGCAGCGGCCGGAACCGGTCGCCGCCGACGGGGAAGGGCCCGAGGCGACCGACGGGCACGGCGACGCGCGACACGACCACCGCGCCGTGGCCCTGCCGTGGCCGGTCTCCGCCGCCGACCTGCCCGCGCTGCGCGAGCAGGCCGGCCGGCTGGCCGACCGGGTCGCGACGGACGAGGACCGCGCCGACCTGGTCGCCTGGGCGCTCGCCGACGGCCGGGCCCACCTCGGCCGGCGGGCCACCGTGGTCGCCGCCGACCGGGAGACCCGGCTGGCCGCGCTGCGGGCACTGGCCGGTGGCGAGGACCACCCCGCGCTGGTCACCGCCCGACGGCACGGAGGCGGCCTCGCGGTCCAGTTCTCCGGCCAGGGCGCCCAGCGCCCCGGCGCCGGCCGGCAGCTGTACGACACGTTCCCCGTCTTCGCGGCGGCCCTCGACGAGGTCTGCGCGGCGCTGGACCACCAGCTGCCGCAGCCGCTGAAGCCGGTGCTGTTCGCGGCCGAGGGCAGCGCCGAGGCCGCGCTGCTCGACGAGACGGTGTTCACCCAGGCGGGGCTCTTCGCGCTGGAGGTGGCCCTGTTCCGGCTGGTCGAGTCGTTCGGCGTGGTGCCCGGGCACGTCGCCGGGCACTCCATCGGCGAGATCACCGCCGCGCACGTCGCCGGGGTGCTGTCCCTCGCGGACGCCGCCACGCTGGTGGCCGCCCGGGGCCGGCTCATGCAGGCCCTGCCCGCCGGGGGCGGGATGCTCGCCGTCGCCGCCGACGAGGCGGCCGTGGTCGAGTCCCTCGCGGGGCTGACCGACCGGGTCGGCGTCGCCGCCGTCAACGGCCCCACCGCCGTGGTGCTCGCCGGGGCCCTCGACGCCCTCGACGGGCTGGAGCGGACCTGGCGGGAGCGCGGCGTACGCACCCGGCGGCTGCGGGTCAGCCACGCGTTCCACAGCCCGCTGATGGAGCCGATGCTGGCCGAGTTCCGCGCCGTCCTCGACGGGCTGACGTTCGCCGCGCCGCTGCTGCCGATCGTGTCGAACCTGACCGGGCGGCTCGCCGAGCCCGACGAGATCCGTACGCCCGACTACTGGGTGCGCCACGTCCGGGAGGCCGTCCGGTACGCCGACGGGATCGCCGCGTTGCGCGACGCGGGCGTCGACACCTTCCTGGAGCTCGGCCCGCAGGCGGTGCTGACCGCGATGACCGCCGGCCTGCTGCCCGGCGACGACGACGGTACGGCCGTGGCGGCGCTGCGCGCCGGCGTCGACGAGCCGGCCGCCCTGCTCGCCGCGCTGGCCGTCGTGGACGGCACCGGGCGGGACGTCGACTGGGCGGCGGTGCTCGCCGTGCTGGCCGGCCCCCGTCCGGATCCCCGCCGGCTGCCCGAGCTGCCCACGTACGCGTTCCGGCCGCAGCGCTACTGGCCGACCCTCGACGCGGCACCGACGCCGGCCGCCGACCCGGTCGACGACGCGTTCTGGCGGGCCGTCACCGACGGCGACCTGGGCCGCCTCGGCCTCGACCCGGACCAGCCGATGCGCGAGCTGCTGCCGGAACTGGAGTCGTGGCGGCGCCGCCAGCACCTCGACGGCACCCTGGCCGGCTGGCGGTACCGGGTCACCTGGGAGCGCCGGGCGCTGACCGGCGCCGACCCCGGCACGTGGCTGGTGGTGGCCCCGCCGCACCAGGTCACCGACCGGGTGCTCGCCGCACTCACGGCCGGCGCCGCCACGGTGCACCTGCTGACCGTCGACCCGGCCACGGCCACCCGCGACGGCCTGGCCGCCGACCTCGACCGGCTCGCCGCCGCGCACCAGCCGACGGCGCTGCTCTCCCTGCTGGCGCTGGACGAGGCGCCGCACCCGGAGCAGACCGCGCTGCCGACCGGCCTGGCGGCGAACCTGCTGCTCGTGCAGGCGCACACCCGCCGTTCCGGCCCGCCCGTGCCGCTGTGGCTGGCCACCACCGGCGCCGTCGCCGTCGACGACGAACCGGTCGCGCACCCGACGCAGGCCACCACGTGGGGCCTCGGCCTCGTCGCCGCGCTGGAGCACCCCCGGCACGTCGGCGGAGTCGTCGACCTGCCGGCGGGCCCGGCCGAGGCGGCGTACGCGGCCCTGGCCGCAGCCCTGGTCAACGTCGACGGGGAGGACCAGCTCGCCGTCCGGGAGGCCGGCGTGCACGCCCGACGCCTGGTCCGCGACACCGGGCGACCGGCGGCGGGCGGCGGGTACCGGCCGAACGGCACCGTCCTGCTCACCGGCGGGACCGGCGCCCTCGCCCGGCACACCACGGACTGGCTGGGCCGCCAGGGCGCGGAGGTGCTCCCGCTGGCGGAGCCGGCGACGGGCAAGCTCGGTGACCTGATGGAGCAGCTCGCCACCGAGAGCCGGCCGGTGACGGCGCTCGTGCACGTGCCGGCGGAGACCGGGTCGGTGCCGCTGGCCGAGCTGACCCTCGCCGGCCTGGCCGCCGACCTGGCCGCGACCGTCGGCGACGTCCCGAGGTACGCCGACGAGCTGGCGCACCGGCCGCTCGACGCGTTCGTGCTGTGCACCTCCACCACGGGGGTGTGGGGCGCGGGCGGCCGGGCCGGCCAGTCCGCCGGCGACGCGCTGCTGCACGCGCTCGCGGCGAACCGGCGGCACGGCGGACTGGCGGCGACCGCCGTGGCGTGGGGCCCGTGGAGCGACGACCCCGAGTCGCCCGAGCTGGCGCAGCTGCGCCGGCGGGGCCTGCCGGGCCTGCCCCCGGAGCTGGCCGTCGAGGCGTTCGGGCAGGCGCTGCGCGCGGAGGCGGAACTCGTGGTCGCCGACGTGCGCTGGGACCGGTTCGTGCCGACGTTCGCGTCGATGCGGCCGTGCCCGCTGCTGACCGGGGTCCCCGAGGCGGGCGCGGCGATGCCCGCCGACGACGACCGCCAGCCGGCGGACGACGAGGCGGCGACCGCGCTGCGGGAGCGGCTGCGCCCGCTCAGCCCCGGCGAACGGGAGGGCGTCCTCGTCGAACTCGTCGGCAACCTGGCGGCGGCCGTGCTCGGTCACCCCGGGGGCGGAGGGCTGGAGCCCGACCGGGCGTTCCGCGAGGTCGGCTTCGACTCGATGACGGCCGTGGAGCTGCGCAACCGGCTCCGCGCCGCCACCGGCGTCCAGCTGCCCGCCGGCGTGGTGTTCGACTACCCGACGCCGGCGGCGCTCGCCCGGCACCTGCGCGACCAACTGGTCGAGGACGGCGCCGCCGCGGCGGCCCCGCTGCTCGCCGAGCTGGAGCGGCTCGACGGCGTCTTCGCGTCCGACGCGCCGGACCGGCTGACCCGGCAGAAGCTGCTGGTGCAGTTGCAGGCGTTCGTCGCCCGGTGGGGCGACGAGCGTGGTCCCGTCGAGGAGAAGCCGGCCACGCACACCCTCGACGACGCCACCGACGCCGAGATCTTCGATTTCATCCACCGCGAGCTGGGTGGCCCCGGAGGCAGCCTGCCGGGGCTGTAGGAACGGGACGGCGCGACCGTCGTCGGCGGTCGCGCCGCCCGTGGTCGGGCGGGGGTTCCGCACCCGCCCGGCCACGGTCCGCGGGGACGGCGTGCCGGAGCGTTCAGCAGGCCGCCAGCGCTGCCGCTGCGGACCTCGACCAGGGCGTTACTCAGAACACGAGTTCCTCGGCCACCAGTGAGCTCTCGCGGAGCAGTTCCTCGTCCCGGTGCGGCACGGCGTAGCCGCGTTCGCGGATCAGCGCCAGGAACTCGTCGGGGAGAGCCACCCGGTGCCGGTGGACGTGGTACGCGAGATCGTCGCGCCACAGCCAGTCACCGTCGGTGCGGATCGTCGACCCGTTCATGACCTGTCGCGCCGAGTCGAACGGGTCGTCGGCCAGGTCCATCATGTCGATGAGGACGTAGCCGCCCTTGAGGTAGCGGACGACCTCGTCGACATCCGGCAGCTCCTCGGCGGAGACGTTGTCGAAGATGCTCTCCTGGACCAGGCCCAGGCCGACGGGTCCCAGCTCGCGGAACATCCCGGCGAACCGCAACGCCGGCTTACCCATCGGTCCCCCCGCCGGGATAGAAGGTCACCCACTGGCCGCCGTTCCTGATCCGAGGAACCTGCCCCGCTGGACCATACCGGTTCACACCGACCGCGTCGGTGGGCGCCATGACGGTCACCCCCAGCGCGTCCGCGACCTGCTGGGCCGGCGGCGCGACCCCCGCGTCGGGCGCCACGGTGCCCGAGTGGCAGGACACCAGGCGCACCGGGCCGCCGCCGTAGTGCGGATTGCCGCGGATCGCCTCGGCGATCTGCGCCGGGTGGGTGTAGTTCGACGGGTGGGCGGCACCGTCCGCCCCGACGACGCCCGGCCGGAAGAGCCCGTTGCGCTCACCGTGCACCACGACGTCGTGGTAGCCGGGCTCGGGTGCGACGGCGTCGAAGTTCCGCAGGGTCGACTCGTCGTAGCCGATCGCCGTGGCGCCGGGGCGGTGGTAGACCGGGTCGCCGCCGGCGAGGTGCGAGTCCGGCGGCCGGGTCGGCGACTGCGGGTGCGCGCGGGCATCGGCCCAGTCCGACCTGCGGCCCATCGGATCCGTCGTCGCCGGTATTCCCATGAGGGCGTTGAGCACCTGTGGGAAGAACACGGCGAACGCCGTGTAAGCGGCGAGGGCGGCGCCACCGAGCACCGCAGCCGCGGCGATGCCGACGACGGGGACCGCTCCGTAGCAGCCGGCGAGGCTGTCGGCCATCCCGCCACAGTCGATGGGTACGCCCTCGGCCAGCACCTCGACCGACTCCGCCGCAGACATGGCCTCCCCATCCGAGCGTCGGAATTGAGCCACGTGAAGGCGTAAGCGCGTGCACGTGGGGGACCGTCGCTTCGGGTTAGGCTAGGTTAACCCACCACCGTGGACGGAGGAAGCCGTGTCAGACGGGGCCGCGCCCACGGGAGACGGGGCCGCGCCCACGGACGACGACCTTCCGGTGCGCGTGATGACGGTCCTCGGCCTGATCGCGGTGATCGTCATCCTCGCCTCGGCCGGCGTCCTGGCCGTGTCCTGGCCGGGCACCCCACAGCGTTCTCCCGCCTTGGCGATCCGGCTGCACGCGTACGACCTGGCCACCGCGCGCATCGTCGATCGACCGCAGAAGAGGTTCCGACAGGGGCAGATTCCGGCAGCCACCATCGACGAGGGTGTGGCCGGGGCAGCAGCCACGCGACCCGCGCGGGCGAGCTGGTACGACGCCTTCGGCCACCGGACCAACAGCGTGGACCTGCCGGATCTCGACGACCTGCGGGCCACGCCGGTGCCGTTGAGCGCCACCTCCGCCGTGCCCGCGGGGACCTACCAGTTCGTGCTGGCCACCGTCCGGGGGAACCGGGCGGAGGAGGTGCTCGTCTGGGTGCACGTGGAGATCGAGCGATGACGGAGACGACCACGCAGCCGAGCGGCACCCCGCCGGCCGGGTCGGTGGACCGACCGGTGGTACCGGACCCTGTGGTGGCGGACCCGACGGCGCCGGCTGCGTACCGGCTCGACCGGCTCGGCGCCGCGCTCACCACCGGTGAGGCGTTGCTGGTGATGATCGCCGTGGCGTCGCTGGTCGCCGTCATCCGGGACGACGGCACCGGGGTACGCGTCCTTGGCATGGTCAGCCTCGGGGCCGCCGGCGTCTCGCTCTTCATCGCCTGCATCGCCGCCGTCGTCGTCGCCATGACCTCTGCCACGGGTGGCTCGCCACGTGGCCGCTTCAAGACCTGGGCCGTCGGTGGTGCACTGGCGTTCGCCGCGCCGGCCCTCCTGATCGTGCTTCTCACCCTCCTCCAGGTGGGAATCGCCTGGCGGGGGGCGCTGCTGAGCATCCCGACGACCCTCTTCGCGCTGTGGACGTTCCGCCGGATGCAGCGCAACCGCAAGCCACCGTGGCGACTGGTCGGGGCCGCCTTCGCCTGGGGCCTGTTCGTCGCCGCCTACTTCGCCCAGATGGTCGAGGGCATCCTGCACGTCGTCATCACGGCAGAGCTCATGCCGGGCACCGCGTCGATCGTCAGTCACGCGGCCGCCGCCGCGGTCCCCGAGGAACTGGGCAAGGGCGCCGGGGTCCTCGTGATCGTCCTGCTCGCCTGGCGGCGCGTCGACGGCATGCTCGGTGGCATCGTCATCGGCGCCTGCGTCGGAATCGGCTTCCAGTTCGCCGAGTCGATGTCCTACATGACCGGGGACTTCGGCACCGTGCTCTACCAGCACTGGTACCGGCAGGTCACCGGGCTCCTGGTCAGCCATGCCACCTACACGGGGATCATCGGCGCCGGCATCGGACTCGCCATGCAGTTCCGCGACTGGCGACGGCGGGCGGTCTGCGTTGGCAGCGGCTTCGCCGTCGCCATCGCGGCCCACCTGATCTGGGACATCTTTGCAATGGGCCGCCTGTACTGGGAGTCCGACAATTCCCTGCTCCAGTTGTTCGTTGTGCAGCCGCTGAACCTCATCGTCCTCAAGGGGCCGGCGTTCGCCATCCTGCTGTTTCTCATCATCATCGCCCTGCGTCAGGAAACCAGGTCACTGCATCGGCAGCTCCGCGGTGAGGCGTGCGACCCGCGCGGCGCGATCACCCCGGCCGAGGTGCCCGTACTGGTGAATCCGTCGCTGCGCCTCCGGATGCGGCTACAGGCGCTCCTGCGTGGTGACCGCCCGGCCTACAGGCGGATGAAGCGTCTGCACTCCGCGCAACTGGACCTGGCATTCGCCAGATGGCGTCGCCACCGGGGCGACCCACAGTCGCCAGGTGCCGAAGACACGCTGCGGCGGCGGATCCGCGATCTCAGGACGCAATCCTCTCCGGTCCCGCCGGCCGCCGGCCAGCGGTAACTTCGGCACGGGCAGGGAATCTGGCCGTCCCTAGTGGAGCTGTGCCACACTGCCCGGGTGACGCTGCCTCCGACGTCCGATGTGCCTGACGACCAGGGTGTTACCCCACCGGGACCCGGCAACGCGGCACCACCGCCACCGCCACCGCTGCCACCGGCGCCGCCGACGAAGAACAACGGACCTCTCATCATCGGTGTCATCGCCGGGGTGCTGGCACTGTGCCTGCTCGGTACCTGCGTGGTCGCGGCCGGTGCGCTGGTCGTCGCCAACAGGGGCGACGACAGCCGGCCGGTGGCCGTCGCGGACGGAACCTCTCCCGTGCTGTCGCCGACGGCACCCCCACCACCGTCCACGCGGGAGACGTACTCTCCGCCTGTGGCGCCGCCCACGACCGAGGCGGCCCCACCACCGCCGCCCGCGAAGATCGGGCAGTGCATCGTCGTCAGCGAGTACGGCGACTTCCTGGGTGTCGGCAACTGCAACGGCACGCGGGGCACCTATCGGGTGGTGTCGGTGGACTACGACCAGGGCGCGTGCGCTGATCCCAAGTCCGCGTACATCGGGGAAGGCGGCTATCGCCTGTGTCTCGAGCGCCATCTGGTGCGCAACTACTGTTACAAATTCCCAAAGGGCAATGGCTGGATCGTCGGCGCGTCGAAGTGCAAGGCGAAGGGCACGGTGCACATCGTCGACATCGTCCCAGGGGCGGCCAACGACAGAAACTGCACGCGGGACTACCGGTGGAACCGCTGGTACCGATTCACGCATCCGACTGTCGTCTATTGCGTGATGCAGTACTAGCGGGTTTCGGTGACGATCCCACGGAGTCGTTGGTTCTGGTGATGACGACAGTTTCGTTGGCTTCGCAGCACACCTGACGGCCCATTCCGCGACACGCCGCGGGCGACGGTCGACGGCGGTTCACGCGAAGCGGCCGCCCGCCGCTGGATTACCCGGCCTTCCGGTGGGCGTCCTGGCCGCCCTGCCCGGGACGCTTGCGGCCCTGCTCGCAGGCGAGGCGTGTCCCGGCGGTCAACTCCCGGGGTCGCCTGCCAGCCCGTGCCCCGGTGACGACGCCACACCGGCGCCGAACCAGCGGTACGAGGTCCGCCACGGCGCGAACCCCCCGGGCTGATCCCGCCCGGGGCCCGGTCCGGACCGTCGCATGGCCGGCATCGAGGTGGTCGGCGAGGCGGCCTGCCGGACCCCGTCGATGATCTGCCGTTTCGTCCGGTATGGCGGAGGCCCTCGGCCCGACACCCGCAGGCCGGACGAGCCGCAGCCACGCCCACCGGGCGTCGTGCACGTCATGACGCCCCGCAGCCGCTACCCTGGCGCCAGGTCGCCGGTCGGTCGTCGATTCGCTCGGTGGCAAACCGATCTGCCGGAGCGCCGCTCTTATCGATCACCGCCACGCCGGGCCCACCTCCCCGCCCGGCAGTCCCTAACGAAACACGGGCTAGGGGCACCCGTAGGGGCACGCTAGGGGTTGTGACCGCCGTCCGCCGACAATTACCTTTCGTCCGGCGCGTAAGACCTGGTGGGGGCTGAAACGCTTTTTGTCTGGCAATTCGTGGTCGGCTGAATGGGCTTAGATCTTCGCGGCTTGTGGCGTCTGTGGACGGTATTGGGTCGCCTGTTTCTTTCCGGCCCGAAGAGGTGGCGTCAATGGCGACTGAAGATACGCTCCGGGAGTACCTGAAATGGGTGACGGCGGACCTTCACCAGACCAGGAGGAAGCTCGGCGAGCTTGAGGCGGCCAACCGGGAGCCGATCGCCATCGTCGGCATGGCCTGCCGGTTCCCGGGCGGGGTGGGCTCGCCCGAGGAACTGTGGGAGCTCGTCGACTCCCGCCGCGACGCCTTCTCCGCGTTCCCCGCCGACCGCGGCTGGGACCTGGCGCGGCTGTTCCACCCGGACCCCGACCACCCCGGCACGTCGTACGTCGCCGAGGGCGGCTTCATCGACTCCGCCACCGAGTTCGACGCCGCGTTCTTCGGCATCTCGCCGCGCGAGGCGCTCGCCATGGACCCGCAGCAGCGGCTGCTGCTGGAGGCCGCCTGGGAGGCGTTCGAGCACGCCGGGCTCGACCCCTCGGTGTTGCGCGGCCACCAGGTGGGAGTGTTCGCCAGCACCACCGGCCAGGACTACGTGGGTCTGCTCCAGCAGCCACCGCCCGGCACCGAGGGCTACATCCTCACCGGCACCGCGGCCAGCGTCGTGTCCGGCCGGATCTCGTACGCGCTCGGCATCGAGGGCCCCGCCGTCACCGTCGACACCGCCTGCTCGTCGTCGCTGGTCGCCCTGCACCTGGCCTGCCAGGCGCTGCGGCAGGGGGAGTGCACCCTGGCGCTCGCCGGCGGCGCCACCGTCATGTCCACCCCGTCCGCCTTCATCGGCTTCAGCCGCCAGCGGGGCCTGGCCATGGACGGCCGGGTCAAGTCGTTCGCCGCGGCCGCCGACGGCACCGCCTGGGGCGAGGGCGTCGGCCTGCTGCTCGTCGAGCGGCTCTCCGACGCGCGGCGCAACGGCCACCCCGTCCTCGCGGTCGTACGCGGCAGCGCGGTCAACCAGGACGGCGCGAGCAACGGGCTGACCGCCCCCAACGGCCCGTCCCAGCAGCGGGTCGTGCTCCAGGCGCTGGCCAGCGCCCGGCTCGCCCCGGAGCAGGTCGACGTCGTGGAGGCGCACGGCACCGGCACCACCCTCGGCGACCCCATCGAGGCGCAGGCGCTGCTGTCGACGTACGGGCAGGGTCGGCAGCCGGACCGACCGCTCTGGCTCGGCTCGGTCAAGTCGAACATCGGGCACACCCAGGCCGCCGCCGGCGTGGCCGGGGTGATCAAGATGGTGATGGCGCTGCGGCACGAGACCGTGCCGGCGACGCTGCACGTCGACGAGCCCACCCCCAACGTGGACTGGACGGCCGGCGCGGTGTCGCTGGCGACCGAGCCGCAGCCGTGGCCCGCCGGGGAGCAGCCCCGCCGCGCGGGCATCTCCTCCTTCGGCATGAGCGGCACCAACGCCCACGTGATCATCGAGGAGGCGCCCGCCGCCGACCCGGCCGCGGTGGACGCCCCGGACGGTGCCGCCGCCGCGACCGACGCGGGCACCGTGCCGGCCGCCGCCGACACCGCCCCGGTCGACGGGGCCGGCCTCGTGCCGGTGCTGGTCTCCGCCCGCGACGCCGAGTCCCTGGCCGCGCAGGCGACCCGCTGGGCCGACTGGCTCGACGGGCGCCCCGAGCTGCGGCTGACCGACGTCGGCTGGTCGTCGGCGCGGACCCGGGCCAGCCTCGAGCACCGGGCCGTGCTGCTCGCCGCCGACCGCGCCGGCCTGGCCGACGGCCTGCGCGCGCTCGCCACCGGCGGCGACGCCCCGGGCCTGGTCACCGGCGCCGGTCCGCGCGGCGGCAAGCTCGCGTTCCTCTTCTCCGGGCAGGGCGCGCAGCGCAGCGGCATGGGCCGCGAGCTGGCCGCCGCGTTCCCCGTCTTCGGCCGGGCGCTCGCCGAGGTCTGCGCCGAGCTGGACCGGCACCTGCCCCGACCGCTCACCCCGGTGCTCTTCGCGCCCGAGGGCGACGAGGCCGCCGGGCTGCTCAACCAGACCCTCTACACCCAGGCCGGCCTGTTCGCCGTCGAGGTCGCGCTGTTCCGGCTCCTGGAGAGCTGGGGGATCGTCCCGGACGTCCTGCTCGGCCACTCGATCGGCGAGCTCTCCGCCGCGCACGCGGCCGGCGTGCTGTCGCTGCCCGACGCCGCCACCCTCGTCGCCGCCCGGGGCCGGCTGATGCAGGCCCTGCCTGCCGGCGGCGCGATGCTGGCCGTCCAGCTCCCCGCCGACGCCGTCCGGGCCGCCCTGGCCGGCGTCGAGGACCGGGTCGCCGTGGCCGCCGTCAACGGGCCCACCGCGGTGGTCGTCTCCGGCGCTGCCGACGCCGTCGAGGAACTCGAACGCCGCTGGGCCGACCAGGGCGTACGCACCAGGCCGCTGCGCGTCAGCCACGCCTTCCACAGCCCGCTGATGGAACCCATGCTCGCCGAGTTCGCCGCCGTGGTGCGCGGGCTGGAACTGCACCCGCCGACGCTGCCGATCGTGTCGAACCTGACCGGCACGGTCGCCGACCCCGACGAGATCCGCACCGCCGAGTACTGGGTGCGGCACGTGCGGGAGGCCGTCCGGTTCGCCGACGGCGTCGACCAGCTGCGCGCCCTGGGTGTGCGTACGTTCCTGGAGGTCGGCCCCAGCGGCGTACTCACCGCGCTGGCCCGTGACGTCCTGACCGCCGCCGGCGCCGACGACGACACCGCCGCCGTGGCGCTGCTGCGCCGCGACCGCCCCGAGCCCGCCTCCGCCCTCACCGCCCTCGCCGAGCTGCACGTCGGCGGGGTCGAGGTCGGCTGGGCGGAGCTGTTCGCCGGCGCCGACACCGCGCGGGTGCCCCTGCCCGCGTACGCCTTCCGCCGGCAGCGGTTCTGGCCCGAGCCACCGCCCGCCGCCCCCGACACCGTGGCGGCGGACGGCGACGACGAGTTCTGGACCGCCCTGGAGCAGGCGGACGCCGACACCCTGCGCGGCGAGCTGGGCGACGACGACGAGCAGGTCCGGGCGCTGCTGCCGGCCCTGCCCGTGCTCACCTCCTGGCGCCGCTCCCGGCGGGAACGCTCCCTCGTGGACGGCTGGTCGTACCACGTGACCTGGCAGCCCGTGCCGGTCGAGGACGGCGACGGCCCGGCGGGCCGCTGGCTGGTCGTGCTGCCTGCCGACGACGCGCCGGCGTGGGCCGACGGCCTGACCGGGCTCTTCGGCGACGACGAGCCGCTGGTGCTGCGCGTCGGCGCGGCGGACCTCGACCGCGCGGCGCTCGCCGCCCGGCTGCGGGACCTCCTCGACGGCCGGCCGGTCGACGGCGTGCTCGCCGTGGTCGCCGGCCAGGACCGGCTGCTGACCGAGCACCCCGGCGTGACCCTCGCCGCGGCCAACACCCTCGCCCTGGTCCAGGCGATGACCGACCTGGACCTGGTGGCGCCGCTGTGGTGCGTCACCAGCGGCGCGGTGGCGGCGGCCCCGGGCGACCGGGTCGCGCACCCGTTGCAGACCGAGGTCTGGGGCCTCGGCCGCGCGGCGGCCGTCGAGCAGCCGCACCGCTGGGGCGGCCTGGTCGACCTGCCGGCCACCGTTGACGACGCCACCACCCGGCGGCTCGCCGCCGTGCTGGCCGGTCACGTCGGCGAGGACCAGGTGGCCGTCCGGCCCGGCGGGACCTGGGCCCGCCGGCTGACCCCGGCCCCGCCCGCGGCGGACGAGCCCCCCGCCGGCGACTGGTGCTCCGGCACCGTCCTGGTCACCGGCGGCACCGGCGCCCTCGGCGGCCACGTCACCCGCTGGCTGCTCGGCCGCGGCGCCGGGCGGGTGGTCCTGGCCAGTCGCCGGGGCACCGCCGCCCCGGGCATGGCGGACCTGCTCGACCGGTACGGCGCCGACGGGCGGGTCACCGTTGCCACCTGCGACGTCACCGACCGGAGCTCCGTGGCGGACCTGGTGGACGCGCTGCCCGACCTGACCGCGGTCGTGCACGCCGCCGGCACCGACCAGCTCACCCCGCTGACCGACACCACCCTCGACGAGTTCTCCCACGTCGTCGCGGGCAAGGTGCTCGGCGCCCTGCACCTCGACGCCTGCCTCGCCGAGCGCGAACTCGGCGCGTTCGTCATGTTCTCCTCCATCTCCGGCGTGTGGGGCAGCGCCGGGCAGTGCGCCTACGGCGCCGGCAACTCCCTGCTGGACGCCCTGGCCGTCAACCGGCGCGACCGGGGCCTGCCGGCCACCGCCGTCTCCTGGACGGCCTGGGGCGGCGAACACGGCATGGCCGCCGAGAACGTGGCCACCGAGCAGCTCAACCGGATGGGCCTGCCGCCGATCGACCCGGAGAAGGCGCTCGTCGCCCTCGACCGGGCGCTGCGCCGCCCGACGCCCTGCGTGACCGTCGCCGACGTCGACTGGAGCCGGTTCCACCCCGCGTTCACCGTGGCCCGGCCCAGCCCGTTCCTCGGCGGCGTGCCGCAGGTGCGGGCGCTCGTCGCGCAGGAGGAGGAGGCCGCCGCGCCCACGGGCGGGGTCGCCGCGCCGCTGCGCCACCTCGCGGCGCTGCCGGCGGCGGAGCAGGAGCGGGAGCTGCTGCGGCTGGTCAACGAGCAGACCGCGGCGGTGCTGGGCCACGCCACGCCCGACGAGCTGCGCGGACGCCCCTTCAAGGACCTCGGCTTCGACTCGCTGACCGCCGTGGACTTCCGGGGACGGCTGAACGCGGCCACCGGCCTGCGGCTGCCCACCACGCTGGTCTTCGACTACCCCACCCCCGCCGAGCTGGCCGCGCACCTGCGCGAGCTGGTCTCCGGCGCCGCCCCGGCCGACGCCCCGCAGACCGTCGTCGTCGACGCCGACGAGCCCGTCGCGATCGTCGGCATGGCCTGCCGCTACCCCGGCGGAGTCGACGGGCCGGAGGCGTTCTGGCGGCTGGTCGCCGACGGCGTGGACGCCATCTCGCCGTTCCCCACCGACCGGGGCTGGGAGATCCCCGAGCCGGCGGAGGGGACCCACCCCCCGGCGGGCGGCTTCCTCTACGACGTGGCGGACTTCGACCCCGCCTTCTTCGAGATCTCGCCCCGCGAGGCCCTCGCCATGGACCCGCAGCAGCGGCTCACCCTGGAGACGTCCTGGGAGGCGCTGGAGCGGGCCGGGGTGGACCCCGCGTCGCTGCGCGGCACCCGTACGGGCGTCTTCGTGGGCGCCTCCACCTCCGGCTACGGCACCGGGCTCACCGAGGTCCCCGAGGGCGTCGAGGGCTACCTGATGACCGGCGCCGCGCACAGCGTGATCTCCGGCCGGGTCGCGTACGCCCTCGGGCTGGAGGGACCCGCCGTCACCGTCGACACCGCCTGCTCCTCGTCGCTGGTGGCGCTGCACCTCGCCGGGGCGGCGCTGCGGCGCGGCGAGTGCGACCTGGCGCTGGCCGGCGGCGTGGCCGTGATGGCCACCCCCACGGCGTTCCAGGAGTTCTCCCGCCAGGGCGGCCTCGCCTCCGACGGGCGGTGCAAGTCCTTCGCCGCCACGGCGGACGGCACCGGCTGGTCCGAGGGCGTCGGCATGCTGCTCGTGCAGCGGCTCTCCGACGCCCGGCGGCAGGGCCGGCGCATCCTCGCCGTCGTACGCGGCTCCGCCGTGAACTCCGACGGCGCGTCGAACGGCCTGACCGCCCCCAACGGCCCCTCCCAGCAGCGGGTGATCCGGCAGGCCCTCGCCAGCGCCCGGCTGGCGGTCACCGACGTGGACGTCGTCGAGGCCCACGGCACCGGCACCGTCCTCGGCGACCCGATCGAGGCGCAGGCGCTGCTGGCGACGTACGGGCAGGACCGGGGCGACGCGGGCCCGCTGCTGCTGGGCTCGGTCAAGTCGAACATGGGCCACGCGCAGGCCGCCGCCGGCGTGGCCGGCGTGATCAAGATGATCCTGGCGATGCGGGAGGGCACCGTCCCGGCGACGCTGCACGTGGACGAGCCGTCGCCGCACATCGACTGGTCGGCCGGCGACGTGGAGCTGGTGACCCGGTCCCGGCCGTGGCCGGCGGTCGACCGGCCCCGCCGCGCGGCGGTCTCCTCGTTCGGCATCTCCGGCACCAACGCCCACGTGGTCGTCGAGCTGCCCACCGACGCGCCCGCCGACGCCGAGGCGGCCGACACCCCGACGCCGCCGGCCGCCGATGCGCAGGCGCGGGAACGCGCCGCCGGGCTGGTCGCCGCCGACGTGGTGGTGTGGCCGGTCTCGGCCCGCTCGACCTCGGCCCTGGCCGCGCAGGCGTCCCGGCTGGCCCGGCACCTGAGGGCCCACCCCGGCCTCGCCCCGGCAGCGGTCGGCTGGTCCCTCGCCGCGACCCGCTCGGCGTTCGACCGGCGTGCCGCGGTGCTCGGCGCGACCCCCGGCGAGCTGCTGGCCGGCCTGGACGCGCTCGCCGCCGGCACCCCGGCCGGCAACGTGCTGACCGGCACCGTCGCCAACCACGGCGCGGGACCGGTGTTCGTCTTCCCGCACACCACCCCGGCCGGCGCGGCGGCCGGACTCGTGGGCCGCTGCCCGGTCTTCGACGACACCCTCGCCGAGTGCCGGCAGGCCCTCGCCCCCTGGGTCGACGTCGACCCGGCCGCCCTGCTGACCGGCGCGGACGCCTCCTGGGGCGAGCGGCCGGAGCTGGCCCGGCCCGTGCTGTTCGCCGTCGGGGTGGCGCTCGCCGCCGTCTGGCGGCACGCCGGGCTCACCCCGGCCGCGGTCGTCGGCGACGGCGACGGCGAGGTCGTGGCCGCCCACGTGGCGGGCCTGCTGTCCCTGTCCGACGCCGCCCGCACGGTGGCGCTGCGGGCCCGGGCCGCCGCGGGCGAACTGGACCCCGACGGCCTCCGCGTCGCCCTGGCGGGGCTCGCCCCGCAGCCCGGGACCGCCCGGCTGGCCTCCACCGTCACCGGGGACTGGGCCGACGCGGCCACCCTCGGCGCCGACCACTGGGCCGGCGTGGCCGGGGGACCGGAGCAGCTCGACGCCGCCCTGCGCGCCGCCGTCGACGCCGGACACGTGACCTTCGTGGAGATCTCGCCGGAGCCGGCGCTGACCGACCGGGTCGCCGCCGTCCTCGACGCGACCGGCGTCACCGGCCACGTCCTGGAGACCCTCGCCGGGTCGGACGACGCCGCCACCCGGCTGCTGACCGGCCTCGCCACCGCGCACACCCTCGGCCTGGCGGTGGACCAGCGCCGGTTGCTGCCCGAGGCCGAGCCCGTCGACCTGCCCACGTACGCCTTCGACCGGAACCGCTACTGGCTGGAGCGCACCGGCGCGCACCGCTCGGTCCTGCCCGCCGTGGGCCTCGACGTGGTCGACCACCCGCTGCTCAGCGCGGTGGCCGACCTGCCCGGCGACGAGGGCCTGCTGTTCACCGGCCGGATCACCCTCGCCACCCACCCCTGGCTGGCCGACCACGCCGTGCTGGGCACGGTGCTGCTGCCCGGGACGGCGCTGGTGGAGCTGGCGTCCTGGACCGGCCGGCAGGCCGGCGCGGCGACCGTCGCCGAGCTGAACCTGGAGGCGCCGCTGGCGATCCCCACCGAGGGAGGGATCGACCTGCGGGTCCGTGTCGGCCCGCCGGACGAGACCGGGCACCGGCCCGTCGCCATCCACACCCGGCGCGACGACGACACCGGACCCGACGGTTCCCGCGCCTGGCAGCGGCACGCCTCCGGCCAGCTCGCCGACACCGTCGACCCGGAGCCCGCTCCGGCCGCCGTGTGGCCGCCCGCCGACGCCGAGCCGATCGCCCTCGACGGGCTCTACGCCCGGCTCGCCGCCCAGGGCTACCACTACGGCCCGGCCTTCCGGGCGCTGCGCGCCGCCTGGCGGTCGGGCCCGGACATCCTCGCCGAGGTCGCCCTGGACGCCGACGCGTCCACCGACACCACGGCCTTCTCGGTGCACCCGGCCCTGATGGACGCGGCGCTGCACGCCATCGGCGCCAGCGCCACGGCAGGCGCCACCGACGCCACGGCCGGCGACCCCGCCGGTGGCGCGTCGGGCACCGAGGGCGGCCCCGACATCCGCCCGGGTCTGCCGTTCACCTGGTCGGGCGTGACCATCCGGCCCACCCGCGCCCGCGAGCTGCGGATCCGGCTGCGCGCCACCGACGCCTCATCCGTGGCCCTGACCATCACCGACACCGGCGCCACCCCGGTCGCCTCCGTCGACGGTCTGGTCCTGCGGCCCATCTCCGGCGAGCAGCTCAGCGCCGCCCGCCGGTCGGCCAGCCGGTCCCTGCACCGCCTCGACTGGGTCGCCCCCGCCACCGGCCGCGCCGACGGCACGTCCCGGCTCGTCGCCCTCGGCGACGACTGGCCCGGCGTCGACCGGCACCCGGACCTCTCCGCGCTGGTCGCCGAGGTGCGCGCGGGCGGTCCGGTGCCCGACGCGGTGCTGGTGACCTGCGCCGGACCGGCCGCCGACGAGCCGCACCCGGCCGCCCAGGCGCACCGCGTCGCCCACCGCATGCTCGCGCTGGCCCAGCAGTGGCTCGCCGAGGAGTCCCTCACCGCCGCCCGGCTGGTGGTGGTCACCCGCGGCGCGATCCGGGTCGACCCGGACGAGCGGATCGCCGACGTGCCGGCCGCCACCGCCTGGGGCCTGGTGCGCTCCGCCCAGTCGGAGAACCCCGACCGGATCGTGCTCCTCGACGTCGACGACGACGCCTCGGCCGCCGCGCTGCTGCCGGCGGCCCTGGCCACCGGCGAACCCCAGCTCGCGGTACGCGCCGGCCAGCTCCGGGTGCCCCGGCTGACCCGGCTCGGGCCGCCCCCGGCCGAGGCGTCCGGCCCCGACCTGGCCGCCGGCACCGTCCTGGTGACCGGGGCGACCGGCCTGCTCGGGCGGCTCGTGGCGCGACGGCTGGTGACCCGGCACGACGTACGGCACCTGCTGCTGGTCAGCCGCAGCGGAGCGGACGCCCCGGGCGTCGCCGCGCTGGTCGACGAGCTGGCCGGACTGGGCGCCACCGCCCGGGTGGTCGCCTGCGACGTCACCGACCGTGACGCGCTCGCCCTGCTGGTTGACCAGCTCCCCGCCGACCTGCCGCTGACCGGCGTGGTGCACGCGGCCGGGGTGCTCGACGACGGCGTCCTGCCCGCGCTCACCCCGGACCGCTTCGACACCGTGCTGCGCCCCAAGGTCGACGCGGCCTGGCACCTGCACGAGCTGACCGAGAAGCTGGACCTGGCCGCGTTCGTGCTCTTCTCCTCGGCGGCCGGCCTCTTCGGCGGCCCCGGGCAGGCCAACCACGCGGCGGCGAACTGCTTCCTCGACGCCCTCGCCCAGCACCGGCGCGACCGGGGACTCCCGGCGCTCTCGCTGGCCTGGGGGCCGTGGGTCAACGACACCGGCGACGGCCAGACCGGGCACGTCGACGAGGCCCGGATGAACCGGGGCGGCTTCGTCCCGCTCGGCGCCGAGGAGGGCATGGACCTGTTCAGCGAGGCGCTGCGCTTCGCCGAGCCGGTGGTCGTACCGGTCAACCTGGACCTCGCCCTGATCGGCCGGCACGGGCCGGCGGCGGTGCCGCCGGTGCTGCGGTCGCTGGTCCGGCCGGCGACGACCGGCGCGGTACGGGCTGCCGAACGCGATCCCGCCGAGGCGCTGCGGGAGACCCTCGCCGCCACGGCGGAGGCCGACCGCGACCAGGTGCTCTCCGACCTGGTGCGCACCCACGCCGCCGCGGTCCTCGGCTACGCGTCGATCCGCTCGATCGACGTCGAGCGCGGCTTCGTCGAGCTGGGCTTCGACTCGCTGACCGCCGTCGAGTTCCGCAACCGGCTCAACGCGGCCACCGGGCTGCGGCTGCCGTCCACGCTGATCTACGACCGGCCGACCACGGCCGCGCTGGTCGAGTACCTGCGGGGCGCGCTGCTGGCGGAGCGGAGCACGTCCGCGCTGACGGTGCTCGGCGAGCTGAACAAGCTGGAGCACGCCATGCGGGCGGTGGCCTCCGCCGACACCGACCGGGCCGCCGTCGGCGCCCGGCTGCGTGAACTGCTCTCCCTGTGGACCTACACCGAGTCCGGTGCGGACTCCGCCGCCGACGAGGGCGCCAGCCTCGAGTCGGCCTCCGCCGAGGAGATCTTCAGCCTGCTGGACGAAGAGTTCGGCTCGGCCTGATCCGGCATGTCGCACACCTCGAACCCCGATACGGAGTGGCCCGATGCCCACTGAGGCAGAGTTCCTCGACTACCTCCGGCGTGCGACTGCCGACCTGCGCGATGCGCGTCGGCGGGTGCGCGAGGTGGAGGCCAAGGACCGCGAGCCGATGGCCGTCATCGGGATGGCGTGCCGGTTCCCGGGCGGCGTGTCCAGCCCGGCCGAGCTGTGGGACCTCGTCGACCGGGGCGGCGACGGGGTGGGCGACTTCCCGGCCGACCGGGGCTGGGACCTGGAGCGGCTCTTCAACGTCGACCCGGACAACCCGGGCACGTCGACCAGCAGCCAGGGCGGCTTCCTCTACGACGCGCCGCAGTTCGACCCGGGCTTCTTCGGCATCAGCCCCCGCGAGGCCCTGGCGATGGACCCCCACCAGCGGCTGCTGCTGGAGACCTCCTGGGAGGCGTTCGAGCACGCCGGCATCGACCCGCAGCGGCTGCGCGGCAGCCGGACCGGCGTCTTCGCCGGGGTGATGTACCACGACTACGCGTCGCGGGTGCTGGACCTGCCCGACGGCGTCGAGGGCTACATCGGCACCGGCAACTCCGGCAGCGTGGTGTCCGGGCGGGTGGCGTACACCTTCGGGCTCGAGGGCCCGGCGGTCACGGTGGACACGGCCTGCTCGTCGTCGCTGGTCGCCGTGCACCTCGCGACGCAGGCGCTGCGCCAGCGCGACTGCGACTTCGCGCTCGCCGGCGGCGTGACGGTCATGTCCACCCCGGGCACGTTCGCCGACTTCTCCCGCCAGCGGGGCCTGGCCTCGGACGGCCGGTGCAAGTCGTTCGCCGCCGCCGCCGACGGCACCGGCTGGTCCGAGGGCGTCGGCGTGCTGCTGTTGCAGCGGCTCTCCGACGCCCGCCGCGACGGCCGGCGCATCCTCGCCGTGGTCCGGGGCAGCGCCGTCAACCAGGACGGCGCCAGCAGCGGGCTCACCGCCCCGAACGGCCCGTCGCAGGAGCGGGTGATCCGGCAGGCCCTCGCGAACGCCCGGCTGTCCCCGGCCGACGTCGACGTGGTCGAGGCGCACGGCACCGGCACCACCCTCGGCGACCCGATCGAGGCGCAGGCGCTGCTGGCCACGTACGGGCAGGACCGGGGCGAGGGCGGGCCGCTCTGGCTGGGCTCGGTCAAGTCGAACCTGGGCCACACGCAGGCCGCCGCGGGCGCCGCCGGACTGATCAAGATGATCGAGGCGATCCGGCACCGGACCATGCCCGCCACCCTGCACGTCGACGAGCCGTCCCCGCACATCGACTGGTCCGCCGGGCAGGTGTCGCTGCTGACCGAGGCACGCCCGTGGTCGGCCACCGACCGGCCGCGCCGGGCCGCCGTGTCGTCGTTCGGCATCAGCGGTACGAACGCGCACGTCATCCTGGAGGAGGCGCCCGTCGACGACGCCCCGTCCACCGACGAGGCCCCGTCCGCCGCCGACGCGCCGGTGGCGCTCCCGCTCGCCCCGGTGTTCCTCTCCGCCCGTACGCCCGAGGCGCTCGCCGGGCAGGCCGGCCGCTGGGCCGACCACCTCGCCCGCGTCGACTCCCCGCGCCCGGTCGACGTCGCGGCCTCCTCGGTCAACCGCGCGGGGCTCGAACACCGCGCGGTCGTCCTGGCCGGCGACGCGGACGACCTGCTCGCCGGGCTGCGGGCCCTCGCCGCCGGCGAGCCGACCGGCACCGTCACCACCGGGGCGTCGGCCCCGCGCGGCCGGGTGGCCTTCCTCTTCTCCGGCCAGGGCGCGCAGCGCGCCGGCATGGGTCGCGAGCTGTACGCGGCCTTCCCGGTCTTCGCCGCCGCCCTCGACGAGGCGTGCGGGCACCTCGACCCGCTGCTGCCGCGCGCGCTGCGCGAGGTGCTGTTCGCCGGGGCGGGCACGCCCGAGGCGGAGCTGCTGGACCAGACGGTCTTCACCCAGGCGGGGCTGTTCGCCGTCGAGGTGGCGCTGTTCCGGCTCGTCGAGTCGTTCGGGGTCGCGCCGGACCTGGTGGCCGGGCACTCCATCGGCGAGATCGCGGCGGCGCACGTGGCGGGCGTGCTCTCCCTGGCCGACGCGTGCGCGCTGGTCGCCGCGCGGGGCAGGCTCATGCAGGCCCTGCCGGCGGGCGGCGGCATGCTCGCCGTGGCGGCCGACGAGGCCGCGGTGGCCGCCTCCCTGGCGGGGCTGCCCGGCCGGCTGGACGTGGCCGCCGTGAACGGCCCCGCCGCCGTGGTGGTGGCGGGCGACGTCGAGGCCCTCGCCGAGGTGCAGCGGGTGTGGTCCGAGCGGGGCGTGCAGACCCGCCGGCTGCGGGTCAGCCACGCCTTCCACAGCGCGCGGATGGACCCGATGCTGGCCGAGTTCGCGGCCGTCGCCGAGGGACTGACGTTCCGGCCGCCGACGATCCCGGTGGTGTCGAACCTGACCGGCCGCGTCGCCGACGCCGACCAGCTCTGCGACCCGGGCTACTGGGTGCGCCACGTACGCGGCACGGTGCGCTTCGCCGACGCCGTCGACTGCCTGCGCGCCGAGGAGGTCGACACCTACCTGGAGGTGGGGCCGAACGGCGTCCTGACCGCCATGGCCCAGAACTGCCTCGCCGAGCGGGCGGAGGACGACACCGCGCCCCTGCTGGCCCCGGTGTCGCGCCACGACCGGCCCGAGCCGCAGGCCCTCCTGGAGGCCCTCGCGCTGCTGCACGTGCACGGCGTGACCGTCGGCTGGGCCGACCTGCTCGACCGGGCCGGCGGCCGGCACCTGGACCTGCCGACGTACGCCTTCCAGCACCAGCGCTACTGGCTGGAGCCGGCGGGCCGGTGGACGGACGTCTCCGGGGCCGGCCTCGGGGCGGCCGGACACCCGCTGCTCGGCGCGGCCGTCTCCGTGGCCGGCGAGGACATGGTGGTGCTGACCGGCCGCCTGTCCACGTCGACGCACGCGTGGCTCGCCGACCACTCCGTCTCCGGCGCGGTGATCGTGCCCGGTGCCGCCCTGGTCGAGTTGGCGGTGCGGGCCGGCGACGAGGTGGGCGCGTCGCGGGTGCGGGAGTTGACCGTGGCGGCGCCGCTGGTGCTGCCGGAGGCCGGCGCGGTGCGGGTGCAGGTGCGCGTCGGCGCGGCCGACGAGGCGGGCACCCGGTCGGTGACCGTGCACTCCCAGCCGGAGGAGGCCGTCGACCCGGAGTGGGTCCGGCACGCGGAGGGTGTGCTGGAGCCGGCGTCGGCCGACGAGCCGGGCCTGGGGGAGTGGCCGCCGGCCGGCGCGGCCGAGGTGGACGTGGCGGGCTGGTATCCGGCGCTGGCCGAGCGCGGCCTGGCGTACGGGCCGGTGTTCCGGGGGCTGCGCCGGGTGTGGACGGCCGGCGGCGACGAGGTGTTCGCCGAGGTGGCGTTGCCGGACGAGGTGGCCGGCGACGCGGCCGGCTTCGGCGTGCACCCGGCGCTGCTGGACGCCGCCCTGCACCCGATCGGGCTGCTGCACGGTGCGGAGGGTTCGGGCGGGGCGCGGGTGCCGTTCGCCTTCGAGGGTGTGCAGGTGCACGCCTCGGGTGCGCGGGTGCTGCGGGTGCGGCTGTCGCGCGCGGGCTCGGCGGTGCGGCTGGTCGCGTGCGACGAGTCGGGTGCGGCCGTGGTCTCGGTGGACTCCCTGGCGCTGCGGGAACTGACCGGGGTGTCGTCGTCCCCGGACGCGTCGGCCCGGTCGCTGTTCGAGGTCGCCTGGCAGGCCCAGGAGGTCACCCCGGCCGGCGAGGTAGCCGGGTGGGCGCTGGTGGGCTCGCCCGCCGCCGCCGACCTGCCGGCGTACGCCGACGTCGAGGCGGTGACCGCGGCCGCCGGGCCGTCGGGCGTGACGCCGCGCCTGCTGCTGGTGCCGGCGGGCAGCCTGCGCCGATCCCACCACGCCGGGACGGAGACCCTCCCGGTCCACCGTGAGGCGCACGACGAGACCGCCGACCTGCCGGTGGACGCCGCCGACAACGACCCCGACGCGGTAGGCGCGGCGACCACGGCCGTGCTGGCGACCGTCCGGTCCTGGCTGGCGGCCGACGCGCTGGCGGAGTCGCGGCTGGTGGTGGTGACCCGGGGCGCGGTGGCGGTTGCGGCGGACGACCGGGTGTCCGATCTGGGTGCTGCGGCGGTGTGGGGTCTGCTGCGCTCGGCGCAGTCGGAGCACCCGGGTCGCATCGTGCTGGCGGACGTCGACGGTGACGTGGACGCCGGGCTGTTGGGTGTGCTGGCCACGGTGGCTGACGAGCCGGTGGCGTTCGGTGGTCAGGTTGCGGTGCGTGCGGGTGGGGTGTTCGTGCCGCGTCTGGTGCGTGCGGTCGCCCCGGCGTCGGACACGCCGGTCGTGGGTGACGGTGCGGTGCTGGTGACCGGTGGTACGGGTGCGCTCGGTGCGCTGGTGGCGGAGCACCTGGTGTCGGTGCACGGGGTGCGGTCGCTGGTGCTGGTGTCGCGGCGTGGCCCGGAGGCCGCGGGTGCGGGCGAGCTGTCGGAGCGGTTGTCGGCGCTGGGTGCGTCGGTGCGGATCGCCGCCTGCGACGTGACGGACCGGGACCAGGTCGGCGCTTTGGTTGCCGAGGTCGCCGCCGAAGGTCGGCTGGCGGGTGTGGTGCACACCGCCGGCGTCCTGGACGACGGGATCGTGGAGGGGCTGACGGCCGAGCGGCTGGCCGGGGTGCTGGCGCCGAAGGTGTCGGCCGGGTGGTTCCTGCACGAGGCGACGGTGTCGCTGGATCTGGATCTGTTCGTGGTGTTCTCGTCGGTGGCGGGTGTGCTCGGTTCGCCGGGTCAGTCGGCGTACGCGGCGGGCAACGCCTTCCTCGACGCCCTGGCGGTCCACCGGCGGCAGCTCGGGTTGCCGGCCGTCAGCCTGGCGTGGGGCATGTGGGACACCCCCGGCATGGGCGCCTCCCTCGACGAGGCGGACCGGGCGCGATCGACCCGGGGCGGCGTCACCGCGATGAGCGCCGAGACCGGGCTGCGGCTGTTCGACGCCGCCCTGACCGCCGACCGGCCGGCCCTGGTACCGGCCGTGATCGACCTGGCCGCCCTCCGGGCCGCGGCCGGCGCCGGCCTGGTGCCGCCGATGCTCCGCAACCTGGTCGGTACGACCACGACGCGCCGCCAGGCGGGACAGGGCACCACCTGGGCGACCCGCGTCAGCGGCCTCGCCGCCGACGAGGCGCGGGCCCAGATCGACGTGCTGGTACGCGGCCTCGTCGCGCAGGTGCTCGGGCACGGCGGCGCGGAGGCCGTGCCGGCCGACCGGGCGTTCCGGGAGCTGGGCTTCGACTCGCTGACCGCCGTCGACCTGCGTAACCGCGTCAACGCGGCCACCGGTCTCCGGCTGTCCTCGACGCTGGTGTTCGACTACCCGACGCCCCAGGCGCTCGCCGCCCACGTGCACGCCGAACTGGCCGGCGCCGCCGCCGTTCCCGCCGCGTCCGGGGCGCGGGCCACGGCCGGATTCGACGAGCCCATCGCCATCGTCGGCATGGCCTGCCGCTACCCCGGCGGCGTCGAGACGCCCGACCAGCTCTGGGCGCTGCTGGCCGCCGGCGGCGAGGGCATCGGGGAGTTCCCCACCGACCGCGGCTGGGACCTGGAGAGCCTGTTCGACCCCGACCCCGACCACCCCGGCACGTCGTACACGCGCCACGGCGGTTTCCTGTACGGCGCCGGCGAGTTCGACCCGGGCTTCTTCGGGATCTCGCCGCGCGAGGCCCTGGCGATGGATCCGCAGCAGCGGTTGCTGCTGGAGGCGTCGTGGGAGTCGTTCGAGTCCGCCGGTCTCGATCCGCAGCGGCTGCGGGGCAGCCGGACGGGTGTCTTCGCCGGCGTCATGTACCACGACTACGCGTCGCAGCTGATGGAACTGGCCGGC
Source organism: Micromonospora reichwaldensis (assembly GCF_031845925.1). Taxonomy (NCBI): domain Bacteria; kingdom Bacillati; phylum Actinomycetota; class Actinomycetes; order Micromonosporales; family Micromonosporaceae; genus Micromonospora; species Micromonospora reichwaldensis. Next base: position 75,590 of record NZ_JAVRFL010000002.1, read on the forward strand.
GAGGTCGAGGGCTACGTCGGCACCGGCAACTCGGGCAGCGTGCTGTCCGGCCGGGTGGCGTACACGTTCGGCCTGGAGGGCCCGGCCGTCACCGTGGACACCGCCTGTTCCTCCAGCCTCGTCGCGCTGCACCTCGCCGCGCAGGCGCTGCGCAGCGGCGAGTGCGATCTCGCCCTGGCCGGTGGCGTGACCGTCATGGCCACGCCCGGCACGTTCATCGAGTTCTCCCGCCAGCGGGGTCTGTCGCAGGACGGCCGGTGCAAGTCGTTCGCCGCCTCGGCCGACGGCACCGGCTGGTCCGAGGGCGTCGGCGTGCTGCTCGTGCAGCGGCTCTCCGACGCCCAGCGGGAAGGCCGGCGCATCCACGCCGTGCTGCGGGGCACGGCCGTGAACCAGGACGGCGCCTCGAACGGGCTGACCGCCCCGAACGGCCCGTCGCAGCAGCGCGTTATCCACCAGGCACTCGCGAACGCGCGCCTGACCCCGGCCGACGTCGACGCTGTCGAGGCGCACGGCACCGGCACCACCCTCGGTGACCCGATCGAGGCGCAGGCCCTGCTGGCGACGTACGGGCAGGAGCGTCCGGGGGACCGGCCGTTGTTGTTGGGGTCGGTGAAGTCGAACATCGGGCACACGCAGGCGGCTGCCGGTGTGGCTGGTGTGATCAAGATGGTCATGGCGATGCGGCACGGTCTGGTGCCGGCGACCCTGCACGTCGACGAGGCGTCGCCGCACGTGGACTGGACGGCCGGGGCGGTGGCCCTGGCGACGGAGGCGACTCCGTGGCCGCAGGTGGGTCGGCCGCGTCGGGCGGCGGTGTCGTCGTTCGGGATCTCCGGCACCAACGCGCACGTGATCATCGAGCAGCCGCCCGCCGAGCCGGTCGACGCACGCGCCGCCGACCGTCCGCGCGCCGGCGTCGTACCCCTGCTGCTCTCCGCCGTGGACGCGCCGGCGCTGCGCGAACAGGCGGCCCGGCTGGGTGCGCACCTCGCGGCGCACCCGGAGCTGGAACCGGCCGACGTCGCGCACGCCCTGGCGACCACCCGGGCCGCGTTCGGGCACCGCGCCGTCGTCCTCGGCCGCGACACCGTCGGCCTGACGCGGGCCCTGGAGTCGCTCCGCCTGGGCGAGGCCACCCCCGCCACGGTCACCGGCACCGCGCTGCGCGGCGGCGACCCGGTCCTCGTCTTCCCCGGCCACGGCGACCCGTGGCCCGCCACGGCCGTCGAGCTGCTGGACCGGTCGCCGGAGTTCGCCGCCGCGATCGCCGCCTGCGAGGCGGCCCTCGCACCCCACGTGGACTGGTCGCTCACCGCCGTGCTGCGCGGCGCGGACGGCGCCCCGCCCGCGACGGACCCCCGGGTGACGCACCCCGTCCGGTGGGCCGTGGCGGTCTCGCTGGCCCGCTGGTGGCGCTCGCTCGGCGTCCGGCCCGCCGCCGTGGTCGGGCACGCCCACGGCGAGGTCGCGGCCGCCTGCGTGGCCGGCGCGCTGTCGCTGGAGGACGCGGCGAGGACGATCGCCCTCGGCAGCCGGGCCGACGCCGACCCGGACGCGCTGGCCGGGACCACCCTCGGGGCGGCCGAGGTGCCGCTGTACTCGGCCGCGACCGGCGGACGGGTCGACACCGACGGCCTCGACGCCGCCCGCTGGTACCGGGGGCTCGCCGACGGCGTCGACGTCGACCCGGTCGTGCGCGCCCTGCTCGACGAGGGCCACCAGGTCCTCGTCGAGGCCGCCACCGGGCCCGTGCTCGCCGCCCGGATGGGGGAGACCGCGCAGGCCGCCGACGCCGTCGTGGTGGCCGCCGCCGACACCGACGCCGGCGGTTGGCCCCGGATGCTGACCGTCCTCGCCGGGCTGCACGTGCACGGCGTGCCCGTGGACTGGACGGCCGTCCTGGGGGCCCGCACCGGCCCGCCGGTGGAGCTGCCGACGTACGCCTTCCAGCGCCAGCGGTACTGGCCGCAGGCGCAGGTCACGACCGGCCCCGCCCCCGCCGGCCAGGACGAGGCGGACCGGCACTTCTGGGAGGCCGTGGAACGCGCCGACCCACAGGCGTTGGCCGCCGCCATGCGGATCGACGAGACGGCGGCCCGGTCCCTCGACCCCGCGCTGCCGCTGCTCTCCTCGTGGCGCCGACGCCGCCGCGACGAGTCCACCGTGGACTCCTGGCGCTACCGGGTGACCTGGAAGCCGGTGACCGTCGCGCCGGAGGCCGCCCTGTCCGGCGCCTGGCTGCTGCTGGTGCCGGCGGACGGCGCCGCGCACCCCCTGGTCGACGGCGTCGCCCGGGCCATCACCGAGGGCGGGGCCGAGGTCGTCCGGATCGACGTGCCGGAGACGGACCGGCAGGCGCTGGCCGAGCGGCTGGCGCGTACCGGGGCCGTCGCCGGCGTGCTCTCCCTGCTCGGCCTGGACGACGTCGCGCACCCGACCCACCCGGTGGTGCCGGCGGGCCTCGCCGGCACGTACGCCCTGGTCCAGGCCCTCGGCGACGCCGGTGTCACCGCCCCCCTGTGGTGCGCCACCACCGGCGCGGTCTCCACCGGCCGGGCCGACCCGCTCGACCGCCCCCGCCAGGCGATGCTCTGGGGCCTCGGCCGGGTGGTCGCCCTCGAACACCCGGACCGCTGGGGCGGCCTCGTCGACCTGCCCACCGAGCTGGACGACCGGGACCGGGGCCGGCTCGTGGCGGTGCTGGCCGGCGTCGACGCCGAGGACCAGCTGGCGCTGCGCCCCTCCGGGGTGTTCGCCCGGCGACTGGTCCGGGCCCGCGCCGAGCGCAGCGCGACGGGGGACTGGCGTCCCGCGAGCGGTGCCGTCCTGGTCACCGGCGGCCTCGGGTCGATCGGGGCCCAGGTGGCGCGCTGGCTGGCCCGCGAGGGCGTCGGCGAGCTGGTGCTGACCGGCCGTCAGGGCCCCGCCACGCCCGGCGCCGACGAGTTGGCGGACGAACTGCGCGCCGCCGGCGCCACCGTCACCGTGGCCGCCTGCGACGTCGCCGACCCCGCCGCCGTGCGGGCCCTCGTCGAGCGGCTCGCCGGGCAGGGCACCCGCATCGGGGCCGTGTTCCACACCGCTGGCGTCGCCCACGCCGCACCGGTCGCGGCCACCGACGTGGCCGACCTCGCCGACGCCCTGCGGGCCAAGGTGGCCGGCGCGGTCAACCTCGACGAGGTGTGCGGCGACGAGCTGTCGGCGTTCGTGCTCTTCTCCTCCGGCGCGGGCGTCTGGGGCGGCGGGCACCAGGGCGGCTACGCCGCGGCCAACGCCTTCCTCGACGCGCTCGCCGAGGACCGGCGACGGCGCGGTCGGGCCGCCACCGCCATCGCCTGGGGCGCCTGGGACGGCGGCGGCATGGTCGACGCCGAGGGCGCCGCCGACCAGATGTTCCGCTCGGGCGTCCGGGCCATGCGCCCCGACCTCGCGGTCTCCGTCCTGGCCGAGGCGCTCGACCACGGCGACACCACGCTCACCGTGGCGGACATCGCCTGGGACCGGTTCCTCCAGACCTACACGCTGGCCCGCCCCCGGCCGCTGATCGCCGACGTCCCCGAGGTGGCCCGGCTGCTCGCCGCCGGGCAGCGCGACGGTGACGGGCCCGACGCGGCCTCGCCGCTGCGTGGCCGGCTGGCCGGACTCGCCGCACCGGAACGGCGCCGCGTCCTGCTCGACCTCGTACGGGTCCACGCGGCGGCGGTGCTGCGCCTGTCCTCGCCGCAGGCGTTGGCGGCGGACCGGTCGTTCCGGGAGATCGGCTTCGACTCGCTCAGCGCCGTCGAGATGCGCAACCGGCTCGCCGAGGCGGTGGGGCTGAACCTGCCGGCGACCCTGGTCTTCGACCGCCCGACGCCCGACGCCCTCGCCGAGCACCTGGCGACCCGGCTCACCGGCGACGACACCCCGGCGGCCGAGCCCGTGCGGGCCGCCACCGCGCTGGACGAGCCGATCGCCATCGTCTCGATGAGCTGCCGTTACCCCGGTGGCGTCGCCGGCCCCGAGGACCTGTGGCGACTCGTCGCCGAGGGGCGCGACGGCATCGCGGAGTTCCCGGCCGACCGGGGCTGGGACCTGGCGGCCATCTACGACCCCGATCCCGACCGGCCCGGCACCTCGTACGTGCGGGAGGGCGGCTTCCTCACCGACGCCGCCGGCTTCGACGCCGCCCTCTTCGGCATCTCCCCGCGCGAGGCGATGGTGATGGACCCGCAGCAGCGGGTGCTGCTGGAGAGCGCCTGGGAGCTGTTCGAGCGGTCCGGCATCGCGCCGGCCGACATGCGGGAGACCAACACCGGCGTCTTCGTCGGCACCAACGGCCAGGACTACGCGACGCTGCTGATGGCCGCCCGGGTCGAGACCGAGGGCTACCAGGCCACCGGCAACGTCGCCGCCGTCATCAGCGGTCGGCTGGCGTACCACTTCGGGTTGCAGGGCCCCGCCGTCAGCGTCGACACCGCCTGCTCGTCGTCGCTGGTGGCGCTGCACCTGGCCTGCCAGTCCCTGCGGCAGGGCGAGTGCGACGTCGCCGTCGCCGGCGGCGTGACGGTGATGGCCACCCCCGGCCCGTTCCTGGAGTTCGCCCGGCAGCGGGGGCTGGCCCTCGACGGCCGGTGCAAGTCGTTCGCCGGGGCCGCCGACGGCACCGGCTGGGGCGAGGGCGTCGGCCTGGTGATGTTGCAGCGGCTCTCCGACGCCCAGCGCGACGGCCGCCGGATCCTGGCCGTCGTGCGCGGCTCGGCGATGAACCAGGACGGCGCCAGCAACGGGCTGACCGCCCCCAACGGACCCGCGCAGGAGCGGGTGATCAGCCAGGCGTTGGCCAACGCGCGGTTGACCGCCGCCGACGTGGACGCCGTCGACGGGCACGGCACCGGCACCCGCCTCGGCGACCCCATCGAGGCGCAGGCGCTGCTGGCCACGTACGGGCGGGACCGGCCCGCCGACCGGCCGCTGCTGCTCGGCTCGGTCAAGTCGAACATCGGTCACACCCAGGCTGCCGCCGGCGTCTCCGGCGTGATCAAGATGGTGATGGCGCTCCAGCACGACCTGCTGCCGCCCACCCTGCACGTGGACGAGCCCTCGCCGCACGTGGACTGGTCGGCGGGCGCGGTCGCGCTGCTGACCGAGGCGCAGCCGTGGCCGGAGGCGGACCGGCCGCGCCGGGCCGGCGTGTCGTCGTTCGGGGTCAGCGGCACCAACGTGCACGTCATCCTCGAACAGGCGCCCGCCGCCGCGCCGGCCGACACCGGGACGCCCCGGCCGGCCGACGGACCGCCGGTGCTGCCCTGGGTCGTCTCGGCCGACACCGCCGGCAGCCTGCGGGCCCAGGCGGCCCGGCTGGCCGACTGGCTGCCGGGCACCGCGACGCCCGCCGCCGACGTGGCCCGGGGACTGGCCACCGGACGCTCCCCGCTGCGGCACCGCGCGGTGCTGCTCGCCGCGGACGCCGACGCGGCCCTCGCCGGCCTGCGGGCACTCGCCGCCGGCGACGAGCACCCCGGACTCACCCGGGGCGTCGCCGAGCCCGGCGGCGCGCTGGCGGCGCTCTTCTCCGGCCAGGGCGCCCAGCACGCCGGGATGGGCCGTCGCCTGTACGAGACGTTCCCGGTCTTCGCCGCGACGGTCGACGCGGCGTGCCAGCACCTGGACGCGTACCTGCCGCGGCCGCTGCGCACGGTGCTCTTCGCCGAGCCTGGCACCGCCGAGGCCGACCTGCTCGACCAGACGGCCTTCACCCAGGCCGGGCTCTTCGCCGTCGAGGTGGCGCTGTTCCGGCTGCTCGAACACTGGGGGATCCGGCCCGACTTCGTGGCCGGGCACTCCGTCGGGGAGATCAGCGCGGCCCACGTGGCCGGGGTCCTCGACCTGCCCGACGCCTGCGCGCTCGTCGGCAACCGGGGCCGGCTGATGCAGGCCCTGCCCGCCGGCGGCGGAATGCTCGCCGTCGCCGCGCCCGAGGTCGACGTGCTGCGGGCGCTGGACGGCACGTCGGGACAGGTCGCCGTCGCCGCCGTGAACGGGCCGGCCGCCGTCGTCGTCGCCGGGGCGCAGGACGCGCTGACCGGGCTGGCCGACCACTTCGCCGGCCTCGGCGCGCGTACGAAGCGGCTGCGGGTCAGCCACGCCTTCCACAGCCCGCTGATGGAGCCGATGCTCGCCGACTTCGCGGCCGTGGCGGCGACCCTGTCGTACGCCCCGCCGACGGTGCCGCTGGTGTCGAACCTGACCGGCGCGGTCATCGACGCCGAGCAGCTCTGCACCCCCGACTACTGGGTCCGGCACGTCCGCGAGGCGGTCCGCTTCGCCGACACCGTCACCCACCTGCACGCCCACGGGGTGACCCGGTTCCTGGAGATCGGGCCGGACACCGTGCTGACCGCCCTGACCGCCGACGCGCTGCCGGCGGACGCCCCGGTCATGGTGACCGGCGTGCAGCGGCCCGGCCAGGACGAGGTGGCCACCCTGTTCGGCGCGGTGGCCCGACTGCACTGCCACGGCGTGGCCGTACGCTGGTCGCGGCTGCTGCCCGGCGCCGGCCCCGTGGACCTGCCCACGTACGCGTTCGACCACCAGCGGTTCTGGCCGACCCTCGACGCGGCGCCGGCGCACGCCCCCGCCGCCGCGCACGACGACGTCGACTCGGCGTTCTGGCGGGCCGTGGCGTCGGGCGACGGCGACGCGCTCGCCGGGCGGCTCGGCCTCGACGCGGACCGGCCGCTGCGGGAGCTGCTGCCGGACCTCGACCGGTGGCGGCGCCAGCAGCAGGAGGACACCCTCGCCGGCGGCTGGCGCTACCGGGTCACCTGGCGTCCGCAGGCCCTCGCTCCGGGTGCCGTCGACGGCACGTGGACCCTGGTCCACAGCGGCACGGACCAGCCGGTCGTCGACCGGCTCGCCGAGCTCGTCACCGCCCGGGGCGGCACCGTGCGGCAGCTCGCCGTCGACCCGGCCACGGCCGACCGCACGGCGCTCGCCGCGCAGCTGGCCGGCGCCGCGCCGACCCGGATCGTGTCGCTGCTCGCCCTCGACGAGCGACCGCAGCCCGACCACCCCGCCGTGCCGCTGGGCCTGACCGCGAACCTCGCCCTGGTGCAGGCGGTCACGGACGCCCTGCCCCCGGTGCCGCTGTGGCTGCTCACCCGGCAGGCCGTCGCCACCGCCGACGGCGACCCCGTCGTCCGCCCCGCCCAGGCCACCACGTGGGGCCTCGGCCTGGTGACCGCACTGGAGCACCCCCGGCACTGGGGTGGGCTGCTGGACCTGCCCGCGACCCTGACCCCGGCCGCCGCCGAGCACGTCCTGGCGGCGCTCACCGCCGCCGGGCACGAGGACCAGCTCGCGGTGCGCGACTCCGGCACGTACCTGCGCCGGCTGGCCCGCGCGCCCCGCGCCGAGGCGGCGGCCGACTGGCAGCCGCCGGGCACCGTCCTGGTCACCGGCGGCACGGGCGCCGTCGGCCGGTACGCCGCGGCCTGGTTCGCCCGGCACGGCGCGCGGCGACTGCTGCTGGTCAGCCGGCGCGGCGCGGCGGCCCCCGGCGCGGACGAGGCGGTGGCGGAACTGGCCGCGCTGGGCGCCGAGGCCCGGGTGCTGGCCTGCGACCTGGCCGACCGGGACGCGGTCGCCGAGCTGGTCCGTGGCCTGCGCGCCGACGGCGAGACCGTGCACGCGGTGGTGCACGCCGCCGGGGTGGGTCGGCTCAACCCGGTCGCCGCGGTGACCGGGGCGGAACTCGCCGACGTCGTCTCCGGCAAGATCGCCGGCGCCCGGCACCTGGACGAGTTCCTCGACCCGGAGCCGCTCGACCTGGTCGTGCACTTCTCCTCCATCGCCGCCGTCTGGGGCGTCGGCGACCACGGCGCGTACGCCGCCGGCAACGCCTTCCTGGACGCCTGGGCGCAGTCCCGGCCGGCCGGGGGTCCCCGGCACCTCTCGGTGAACTGGGGACCGTGGGCCGGCGGCGGCATGGTGACCGACGCGCACGCGGCGGCCATGAGCCGGCGCGGGGTGTCCCTGCTGGACCGGGAACCGGCGATGGCGGCCCTGCGCGCCGGCCTCGACGGCGACGACACCGCCCTCACCGTCGCCGACATCGACTGGGACCGCTTCGCGCCGGTGTTCGCCTCCGCCCGGCCCCGGCCGCTGATCAGCGAGATCGCCGAGGTGGCCGCCCAGGCCGCGGCGGCGCGGGCCGACGCCGAGGACGGCGACCAGGTCGCCGGCGAGCTGCGCAAGCGGCTCGGCGAGCTGTCGCAGGCCGAACAGGCGCGGCTGCTGGTGGACCTCATCCGCACCGCCGCCGGCGAGGTCATCGGCCACGACAGCCCGTACGCCGTCGAGGCCGGCCGGCCCTTCCGGGACCTCGGCTTCGACTCGCTGACCGCCGTGGAGCTGCGGGGCCGGCTGGCCCGCTCGACCGGGCTGAGCCTGCCCAGCTCGGTGGTGTTCGACTACCCGACGCCGCAGGCGCTGGCCGAGCACCTGCGGGCCGAACTGCTCAGCGAGGCCTCGGTGGAGGCCCTGCCGACGCTGGCGGAGCTGGACCAGTTGGAGAGCGCCCTCGCGCTGCGCGACCCGGACGACATCGGCCGGGTGCGGATCACGATGCGGCTGCACAGCCTGCTCGAACGACTCGGCACCGCCGAGGAACGTCGGGAGGGGACCGCCGAGGTCGCCGACCGGCTGCGGGTGGCCAGCAACCAGGAGCTGTTCGACCTCATCGACCAGGACCTCGGGCTCTCCTGAGCCGCCCGCAGACCTGTGGTGTCACGAGAAAGCGAGATGTCATGGCGGACGAAGAGCGGCTGCGCGAATACCTGACGCGGGTCGTCGCCGAACTTCAGCAGACCCGCCAACGGCTGCGTGAGGTCACCGCCGAGGAGTCCGAGCCGGTGGCGATCGTGGCGATGAGCTGCCGCTACCCGGGCGGCATCAGCTCGCCCGAACAGCTGTGGGAGTTCGTCTCGTCCGGCGGGGACGCCATCGGCGACTTCCCCACCGACCGGGGCTGGGACCTGGAGCGGCTCTACCACGCCGACCCGGACAACGCCGGCACCTCGTACACCACCTCCGGCGGGTTCCTGCACGACGCGGGGCGCTTCGACGCCGCCCTGTTCGGCATCTCGCCGCGCGAGGCGGTCGCCATGGACCCGCAGCAGCGGCTGCTGCTGGAGGTCACCTGGGAGCTGTTCGAGCGGGCCGGCATCGCCCCGCTGTCGCTGCGCGGCAGCCGCTCCGGCGTCTTCGTCGGCACCTCCGGGCAGGACTACGCCGCCGTGCTGCACCGGGCCCCCGGCGTCGAGGGGTACGTGCTGACCGGCACCGCCGCCAGCGTCGTCTCCGGCCGACTGGCGTACACGTTCGGGCTGGAGGGCCCGTCGGTCACCGTGGACACCGCCTGCTCGTCGGCGTCGGTCGCCATCCACCTCGCCTGCCAGGCGCTGCGCCAACGCGAGTGCGGCCTCGCCCTGGCCGGCGGCGCGACCGTGCTGGCCACCCCCGGCCCGTTCGTCGAGTTCTCCCGGCAGCGCGGCCTCGCCGCCGACGGCCGGTGCAAGTCCTTCGCCGCGTCCGCCGACGGCACCGGCTGGTCCGAGGGCGTCGGCATGCTGCTGCTGGAACGGCTCAGCGACGCCCGCCGCAACGGCCACCCGGTGCTCGGCGTCATCCGCAGCTCGGCGGTCAACTCCGACGGCGCGTCCAACGGCCTGACCGCCCCCAACGGCCCGTCCCAACAGCGGGTCATCCGGCAGGCCCTGGCCGGCGCGAAGCTCACCCCCGACCTGGTCGACGTGGTCGAGGCGCACGGCACCGGCACCACCCTCGGCGACCCGATCGAGGCCCAGGCTCTGCTCGCCACGTACGGCCGGGAGCGCGGCGACGCCGCGCCGCTGCTGCTCGGCTCCATCAAGTCCAACATCGGCCACACCCAGGCCGCCGCCGGCATCGCCGGGGTGATCAAGATGGTGCAGGCGATGCGGCACGGCGTCGTGCCGGCCACCCTGCACGTCGACGAGCCCACCCCGCACGTGGACTGGGCCGCCGGCGCGGTCACCCTGGTCACCGAGGCCACGCCGTGGCCCGCCGTGGACCGGCCGCGCCGCGCCGCCGTCTCCTCCTTCGGCATGAGCGGCACCAACACCCACCTCATCCTCGAACAGCCCGAGCCGGCCCGCGCCGAGGCCGACCGGCCGCAGCCGCCCGCGCCCGCGCCGGTGCTGCTCACCGGCCGCACCCGCGCCGCGCTGCGCCACCAGGCCGAGCGCTGGTCGCGGTACGTCGCCGACGACCCGGACGTGCGCCCGGCCGACGTCGCCTGGACCTCGGTGGTCTCCCGCTCGCCCCTGGAGCACCGGGCGGTCGTCCTCGCCGACGACCGCGACGGCCTGCTCGCCGCCCTGCACGCCCTCGCCGACGACCGGCCCGCCCCCGGCCTGGTCACCGGTGCCGCCGCCGAACGCGGCGGGGTCGCGTTCCTCTTCTCCGGCCAGGGCGCGCAGCGCGCCGGCGCCGGCCGGGAGCTGTACGGGACGTACCCCGTCTTCGCCGAGGCCCTCGACGAGGTCTGCGCCCACCTCGACCACCGGCTGCCCCGGCCGCTGAAGCCGCTGCTGCACGCCGAGCCCGGCACCGACGAGGCGGCGCTGCTCGACCAGACCGTCTTCACCCAGGCCGCGCTCTTCGCCGTCGAGGTGGCGCTGCACCGGCTGCTCGGCTCCTGGGGGCTGGCCCCGGACATGGTCGCCGGGCACTCCGTCGGCGAGCTGACCGCCGCCCACGTCGCCGGTGTGCTCACCCTCGACGACGCGTGCGCCCTCGTCGCCGCCCGGGGCCGGCTCATGCAGGCCCTGCCCGCCGGCGGCGCGATGCTCGCCGTCGCCGCCGACGAGGCCCGGGTCGCCGAGTCGATCGCCGCGCTGACCGACCGGGTCGCCGTCGCGGCCGTCAACGCCCCCGGCGCCGTCGTCGTCTCCGGCGACGGCGCGGCCATCGACGAGCTGGCCGACCTCTGGACCGGCCGGGGGGTGAAGGTGCGGCGGCTGCGGGTCAGCCACGCCTTCCACAGCCCGCTGATGGAGCCGATGCTCGCCGAGTTCGCCGCCGTCGCCGCCGGCCTCGACCTGCGCGCCCCCACCCTGCCGGTGGTGTCCAACCTGACCGGCGAGCTGGCCGACCCGGCGCAGCTCACCGACCCGAACTACTGGGTGCGCCACGTCCGGGAGGCGGTCCGCTTCGCCGACGGCGTACGCACCCTGCGCGCCCACGGCGTCGGCACCTTCGTGGAGGTCGGCCCCGACGCCGTCCTCACCGCCGGCATCCAGGAGACCCTCGCCGGGGCCGAGGCCGGCGACGCCGCCCCCGCCGTGGTGGTGCCGGTGCTGCGGCGGGACCGCCCGGACCGTCGCGCCCTGCTCGCCGCCCTCGCCCAGCTCCACGTCGCCGGCACCCCGGTGCGCTGGGCGGACCTCCTCGCCGACCGGCCCGGCCGGCTCGTCGGCCTGCCCACCTACCCGTTCGAGCGGCAGCACTACTGGGTGCCGGCCGAGGCGCCCGCCGACGACACCACGACGGGCGGGGCCGGCGCGCTCGACCGGCGGTTCTGGGCGGCCGTCGAACGCGCCGACCTCGACGCGCTGCGCGACACCCTCGCCGTCACCGACACCGCCGCCGCCGAGTCGCTGCGTACCCTGCTGCCCGTCCTCGCCGACTGGCGGCGGCAGCGGCAGGAACACTCGGTGCTCGACGGCTGGCGGTACCGGGCCGACTGGCAGGTGACCGGAGAACCCGCCCCCGCCCGGCTGGCCGGCACCTGGCTGCTGGCGCTGCCCGCCGGCGGCGCCGACGACCCGGCGGTGCAGACCGTCCGGGCCGCGCTGACCGGCGCCGGCGCCGACGTGCTGCCGCTGACCGTGGAGCCGGACGCCGACCGGGCCGGCCTCGCGGCGTCCCTCGCCGGCACCGAACCCACCGGCGTCGTCTCCCTGCTCGCCGCCGAGCCGCCCGCCGCCGACAGCACCGTCCTGCCCGGCCTGGCCGCCACCCTCGCGCTCGTGCAGGCGCTCGGCGACGCCGGCCTGGCCGCGCCGCTGTGGCTGGTCACCCGGGGCGCGGTCGCCGCCGCCTCGTACGACCGGCTCGCCGACCCGGCGCAGGCCGCCATCTGGGGCCTCGGCCGGGTGGTCGGCGTCGAGGCGCCGCACCGCTGGGGCGGCCTGGTCGACCTGCCGCCGGAGCCCGACGACCGGGCCGCCACCCGGCTCGCCGCGATCCTCACCGGATCGACCGGCGAGGACCAGCTCGCGGTACGCGGTCCCGGCGTCTTCGCCCGCCGCCTGGTCCGCGCCGCCCTCGGCGACCGCCCGCCGGCGCGCCGGTTCACGCCCGCCGGCACCGCCCTGATCACCGGCGGCACCGGCGGACTCGGCGCCCGCGCCGCCCGCTGGCTCGCCGCCGCCGGAGCCGAGCACGTCGTGCTGGTCAGCCGGCGCGGACCCGACGCCCCCGGCGCCGCCGAGCTGGAGGCCGAGCTGACCGGCCTCGGGGCCCGGGTCACCGTCGCCGCCTGCGACATCGCCGACCGGGCCGCCCTCGCCGAGCTGCTCGACCGGGTCGAGGCCGACGGCCCGCCCGTGCGCACCGTCCTGCACACCGCCGGCATCGCGCAGGCCACCCCGCTGGCGGAGGTCACCCCCGCCGAGCTGGCCGAGGTGACCGTCGGCAAGACCGCCGGTGCCGCCCACCTCGCCGACCTCCTCGCCGACCGGGAACTGGACGCCTTCGTCGTCTACTCGTCGATCGCCGCCACCTGGGGCAGCGGCGGGCAGGCCGGGTACGCGGCCGGCAACGCCTACCTCGACGCGCTGGTGCAGCGGCGGCGGGCCGAGGGCCGGGCCGGCACCGCCATCGCCTGGGGGCCGTGGTCCGACGGCGGCATGCACGCGGCGGACGCCGAGCGCAACCTGCGCCGCCGGGGCCTGCCCGCCATGGACCCGACCGTCGCCATGGGCGCGTTGCAGCAGGCCCTCGACCACGACGACGTGACCGTGACGGTGGCCGACGTGGATTGGGCCCGGTTCGCCCCCGCGTACGCCTCCGCCCGCCGCCGGCCGCTGCTGGAGGGCGTACCGGAGGCGCGGGCCGCCCTCGACGGCGGCGTCGCGGTCGACGACGGCGACGAGGGCCCGGCGGCGACCCTGCGCCGGCGGCTCACCGGGCTGGCCGCGGCCCGCCGCGAGGAGGCCGTCGCCGACCTGGTCCGGGAACTCGCCGCCGACGTGCTCGGCCACGACGGCGGGGCCGCGGCCATCCCGGCGACCACCGCGTTCCGGGACCTCGGCTTCGACTCGCTGACCGCGGTGGAGCTGCGCAACCGGCTCGTCGCCGCCACCGGGCAGGCGCTGCCCACCACCCTGGTCTTCGACCACCCCACGCCGGTCGTGCTGGCCCGGCTCCTGCTCGCCGGCCTCTTCGGCGCCGACGCCGACGCCGGGCCGGCCCCCGTCGCCGCCCCGGTCGCCGTCGACGAGCCGGTGGCCATCGTCGCCATGGCCTGCCGCTACCCCGGCGGCGTCGACGACCCCGAGCGGCTGTGGCGCCTCGTCGCGGACGGCGTGGACGCCATCGGCGACTTCCCGACCGACCGGGGCTGGGACCTCGACCGGCTCTACGACCCCGACCCGGCCAACCCCGGCACCACCTACACCGACAAGGGCGGTTTCCTCGACGGGGCGGCGGAGTTCGACCCGGGCTTCTTCGGGATCTCGCCGCGCGAGGCGGCGGCGATGGATCCGCAGCAGCGGTTGCTGCTGGAGGTTTCGTGGGAGGCGGTCGAGCGGGCAGGGGTTGAGCCTGGGGTCCTCCGGGGTTCGCGAACAGGGGTGTTCGTGGGCACGAATGGTCAGGACTATGGGGCCCTGCTCATGGCTGCGGGGGAGCAGGCCGAAGGGTTCGGGGCCACGGGCAACGCCGCCAGTGTGGTGTCGGGTCGGGTGGCGTACGCGTTGGGGTTGGAGGGGCCGGCGGTGTCGGTGGACACGGCGTGTTCGTCGTCGTTGGTGGCGTTGCACCTGGCGGTGCAGTCGCTGCGGCGCGGCGAGTGCGACATGGCCCTCGCCGGTGGCGTCACGGTCATGGCCACCCCCGGCACCTTCTTCGAGTTCTCGCGGCAGCGTGGGCTGGCCGCCGACGGCCGGTGCAAGGCGTTCGCGGCGGCTGCGGACGGCACCGGTTGGGGCGAGGGCGTGGGCATGCTGCTCGTCGAGCGGCTGTCGGACGCCCGGCGCAACGGTCACCGCGTCCTGGCGATCGTGCGGGGCAGCGCGGTCAACCAGGACGGCGCCTCCAACGGGTTGACGGCGCCGAACGGCCCGTCGCAGCAGCGGGTGATCCGCCAGGCCCTCGCGGGTGCCCGGCTGGGCGCCGCCGACGTGGATGTGGTCGAGGCGCACGGCACGGGCACGACCCTGGGTGACCCGATCGAGGCGCAGGCGCTGCTGGCCACGTACGGGCAGGGCCGCGAGGGGCACGAGCCGCTGCTGCTCGGCTCGATCAAGTCGAACCTCGGGCACACCCAGGCCGCCTCGGGCGTGGCGGGTGTGATCAAGATGGTGCTGGCGATGCGCGAGGGCGTGGTCCCCGCGACGCTGCACGTGGACGAGCCGTCCCCGCACATCGACTGGTCTGCCGGCGCCGTCGAGTTGGCGATCGAGTCGCGGCCGTGGCCGGCGGTGGAGCGGCCGCGTCGGGCGGCGGTGTCGTCGTTCGGCATGTCCGGCACGAACGCCCACGTGATCATCGAGCAGGCCGACGAGCCGGAGGCCGTCGCCCCCGCCGTGGCCGGCCCCGGACTGGTGGCGTCGGGCGTCGTGGTGTGGCCGGTGTCGGCGCGGTCGAAGGCCGCCCTGGCGGGCCAGGCGGCCCGGCTGGCGCAGTACGTGCGGGAGCGCGCCGAGGTCGATCCGGTGGCGGTGGGCTGGTCCCTGGCGACGACCCGGTCGGTGTTCGACCAGCGGGCCGCCGTGGTCGGTGCCACCTCCGCGGAGCTGCTGGCGGGGCTGGACGCCCTGGCGTCCGAGACGCCGGCCGGGAACGTCGTCGCCGGTACCGCCACGCCCCACGGCGCGGGCCCGGTGTTCGTGTTCCCGGGTCAGGGTGCGCAGTCGGCGCGGATGGCGGCCGGCCTGGTGGGTCGGACGCCGGTGTTCGACGCGAAGTTGGCGGAGTGCCAGCGGGCCCTCGCCCCGTACCTGGACGTGGACCTGATCTCGGTGTTGACCGGTGACGACGAGTCGTGGCTGGCGCGGGTCGAGGTCGTGCAGCCGGTGCTGTGGGCCGTCGGCATGGCCCTGGCGGCGGTGTGGCAGCACGCGGGTGTGGTTCCGGCTGCGGTGGTCGGTCACTCGCAGGGCGAGATCGGCGCGGCCTGTGTCGCCGGGATCCTCAGCATCGAGGACGCGGCTAAGGCCGTGGCGCTGCGCTCGCGGGCACTGACCGTGCTGCGGGGCACCGGCACGATGGCCTCGGTCGACCTCTCCGCCGACGCGGTCGCCGAGCGCCTCACTGCGTTCCCCGGTGTCGGGGTGGCGGCGGTCAACGGCCCGTCCACGGTCGTGGTGTCGGGTCCGCCGCAGCCGGTCGCCGACCTGGTGGAGTCCTGCCAGGCCGACGGGGTGCGCGCCCGACTGATCCCCGTGGACTACGCCTCGCACTCGGCGGCGGTGCAGGAGGTCGCCGAGCAACTGCGTGCCGACCTGGCCGACGTGACGCCGCAGCCGGGCCACACCCGGCTGGTGTCGACGCTGACGGGGGACTGGGTCGACCCGTCGTCGATGACCGCCGGCTACTGGTACGACAACCTGCGGCAGACCGTCCAGTTCGACGCGGCCGTGCGCGTGGCGGTCGCCGCCGGGCACACCACGTTCGTGGAGATCAGCCCGCATCCGGTGCTGACGATGCCGGTCACGGCGATCCTGGACGACGCCGGCGCGAGCGGGCACACGCTGGGCAGCCTGCGGCGGGGTGACGACGACGCGACGCGGCTGCTGACGAACCTCGCCACCGCCCACACGATCGGCCTGCCCGTCGACCTGACGGCCGTGCTGGCCCGCACCGACGCCGTCGCGCTGCCCACGTACGCCTTCGCGCACGGACGCTTCTGGCTGGACGCCCCCGCGCACCGGGTACGCGACGTCGGCTCCGCCGGCCTCCAGGACACCGACCACCCGCTGCTCAGCGCGGCCGTGCCCGTCGCCGACGACCAGACGGTGGTGCTGACCGGGCGGCTGTCGGTGCGTACCCACCCGTGGCTGGCCGACCACGCCGTCGGCGGGGCGGTGATCGTCCCCGGCACCGGGCTGGTCGACATGGTGGTCCGGGCCGGCGACGAGGTCGACGCCGGCCAGGTGGGCGACCTGACGCTGATCAACCCGCTGGTGCTCCCGCCGGCCGGCGCGATCCAGGTGCAGGTACGCGTGGGCCCGCCCGGCGACGGCGGCGAGCGGAGCGTCACCGTGCACTCCCGTCCCGAGGAGGACACCGACGCCGAGTGGACCCGGCACGCCGAGGGCCTGCTGCTGCCGCACCTGCCCGCCCCGATCGCCGTACCGGGGCAGTGGCCGCCGGCCGACGCCGTCGAGGTCGACGCCGACCTGGACGCCTGGTACGCGCAGATGGCCGAGGGCGGCCTCGGCTACGGCCCCGCCTTCCGTGGCCTGCGCCGGGTGTGGCGTGGCGACGGCGAGGTCTACGCCGAGGTGGCCCTGCCCGAGGAGGCGACCGCCGACGCGTCCCGCTTCGGCCTGCACCCGGCCCTGTTCGACGCGGCCCTCCAGGCGAGCGGGGTCACCGCCCTGCTCGGCGACGCCGCGGACACCTCCGGGGCGGGCTGGATGCCGTTCGCCTTCCGCTCGGTCGCCCTGCACGCCCACGGCGCCACCCGGCTGCGGGCGCGGCTGCGGTCGCTCGGCCCGGACACCGTCGCGGTCACCCTCGCCGACACCGCCGGCCAGCCGGTCGCCACCGTCGAGTCGCTGACGTTCCGTCCGGTCGCCGCGGGCCGGGCCGACGAGGCCGCCGCCCTGCGCCGCACCTCGGTGTTCCACCTGGACTGGACGCCGCTGCCGGGCACCGACGCGGCGGCGGGGCAGGCCCGCTGGGCGCTGCTCGGCGACGACACCCTCGGCCTCGCCGGGGCGCTCGCCGCCGCCGGGCACCCGGTGCGGACCCACGCCGACCTGGCGGCACTGGTCGCGACGTTCGAGGAGTCCGGGGACGTACCCGATGTGGTGCTGGACCTGCGCTCCGGCGCGGAGACGGACCCGCAGCGGGCCGGCGAAGCCGCGCACGACGCGGCCCGCGACGCGCTCGCGCTGGTGCAGCAGTGGTTGGGCGAGCCCCGGCTGGAGCGGTCCCGGCTGGTGCTGCACACCCGGGGCGCGGTCGGCGCGGCCCCGGGCGAGGCCCCGCGCGACCTGGCCCGGGCGAGCGTGTGGGGGCTGGTGCGTTCGGCGCAGTCCGAGCACCCCGGCCGGTTCACGCTGCTCGACACCGACGACGCCGCCGCCTCCCTGGCGACCGTCCCGGCGGCCGTCGCCTCCGGCGAGCCGCAGCTCGCGCTGCGTGACGGCGTGCCGCTGGTGCCCCGGCTGGCCCGCGCCCGCGACGCCGGGGTGCTGCCGCTGCCCGCCGACGAGGTGCCGTGGCGCCTCGACGTCACCGAGAAGGGCACGCTGGAGAACCTGGCCCTGCTGCCCGCCCCCGAGGTTTCCGGGGAGCTGCCGGCGGGCCACGTCCTGGTGGGGATGCGTGCCTCCGGGCTGAACTTCCGCGACGTGGTGCTGGCCCTCGGCATGGTCCCCGACCAGGAGGTGCTGGGCAACGAGGGCGCCGGCGTGGTGCTCGGCGTGGGGCCGGGGGTCACCGACCTCGCCCCCGGCGACCGGGTGCTGGGCATCTTCTCCGGCTCGTTCTCCTCGGCGGCGGTCACCGACCGCCGGCTGCTCACCCGCATCCCCGACGGCTGGTCGTACACCGACGCCGCCGCCGTGCCCGTGGTCTTCCTGACCGCCTGGTACGGCCTGGTGGAGCTGGCCCGGCTGCGCGCCGGGGAGTCCGTGCTCGTGCACGCGGCGGCCGGCGGCGTCGGCATGGCCGCCGTGCAGATCGCCCGCCACCTCGGCGCGGAGGTCTACGGCACGGCCAGCCCCGGCAAGTGGCCGGCGCTGCGCGCCACCGGCTTCGACGACGCGCACCTCGCCTCCTCCCGCAGCCTCGACTTCGCCGACGAGTTCGCCCACCGCACCGGCGGGCGGGGCGTCGACGTGGTGCTCAACGCGCTCAGCGGCGAGTACGTCGACGCGTCGCTGCGGCTGCTCGCCGACGGCGGCCGGTTCGTCGAGATGGGCAAGACCGACAAGCGGGACCCGCAGCGGGTCGCCGCCGACCACCCGGGGGTCAGCTACCAGGTCTTCGACCTGATCGAGGCCGGCCCGGCGAAGATCGGCGCGATGCTGGCCGAGCTGATGGCGCTCTTCGCCGCCGGTGCGCTGCGGCCCCTGCCCCGGCGCACCTGGGACGTCCGGCGCGCCCCCGAGGCGTTCCGCTTCCTCAGCCAGGCCCGGCACGTCGGCAAGCTCGCCCTGAGCGTCCCGCAGTCGCCCCGGCTCGACGGCACGGTCCTGGTCTCCGGGGCGACCGGCACCCTCGGCGCGCTGCTCTGCCGGCACCTGGTCACCGCGCACGACGCCCGGCAACTGCTCCTGGTCAGCCGGCGCGGCCCGGACGCCGAGGGCGCCGACGAGCTGCTCGCCGACCTGAAGGCGCTCGGCGCGGACGTGTCGATCGTCGCCGCCGACCTGGCCGACCCGGACGCCGTGGCGGACGTGCTCTCCATGGTGGACCGGCGGCACCCGCTGCGCGCCGTCGTGCACGCCGCCGGCGTCCTCGACGACGCCACCGTCGAGTCGCTCACCCCGGACCGCCTCGACACGGTGCTGCGGCCCAAGGTCGACGTGGCCTGGAACCTGCACCGGGCCACCCTCGGCCACGAGCTGAGCGCGTTCGTGCTCTTCTCCGCCGCCGCCGGCGTGTTCGGCGGACCGGGCCAGGGCAACTACGCCGCCGGCAACGCGTTCCTCGACGCCCTCGCCGAGCACCGGCGGGCCCTCGGCCTGCCGGCCGTCGCGCTGGCCTGGGGCCGCTGGGCGCAGGCCAGCGGCATGACCGGGCACCTCGACTCGGCCGACATCCGCCGGCTCGACCGGGGCGGCATGGCGGCGCTGTCCAACGAGGAGGGCCTCGCCCTGTTCGACGCGGCCTGGCGCTCCGAGCGGGCGACGCTGATGCCCGCGAAGATCATCACCGGGGTGGCCGCGCCCGGTGCGCCCGTGCACCCGCTGCTGGCGAACCTGGTCCGCGCCGCCGGCCGCCGGGCCGCGGCCGGTGAGGCCGCCGACGGGCAGGCGTACGCCGAGACGCTGCGCGCCCTGCCCGTCGACAAGCGGGTACGCGCCCTGCGCGACCTGGTGCTGTCGCACGTGGCGGTCGTCCTCGGCCACGGCGACCCGGCCGGCATCGAGCCGACCCGCGCGTTCCGGGAACTCGGCTTCGACTCGCTCACCGCCGTCGAGCTGCGCAACCGGCTCGGCGCGGCCACCGGGCTGCGGCTGCCGGCGACGCTGGTCTTCGACAACCCGACGCCCGAGGCGCTCGCCACCCACCTGGCCGGTCAGTTCGCCCCGGCGACCCCGGCGGGCGAGGCGTCGACGGCCGGCCGGGAACTGGACCGGCTGGAGGCGGCGCTCGTCGGGCTCGACCCGACCGACGACGAGTTCCGCCGCATCACCGACCGGCTGCACGGCCTGCTGGGCCGGCTGACCGAGCGGCAGGCGGACGCGGACGGCGACGACGACCTGGAGTCGGCCACCGCCGAGAACATCTTCGACCTGATCGACCGCGAGCTGGAGACGTCGTGACCACCAGCCGCAACGACATCAGCCGCAACGACATCGGCATGCCGAGTGAGGTAGGTCCACGGTGAGCAACGAGGACGAGAAGTACGTCGAGTACCTGAAGCGTACGACCTCGGAGCTGCGGCGTACCCGGCGGCGGCTGCGCGAGCTGGAGACCCGGGACTCCGAGCCCATCGCCATCGTGGCGATGAGCTGCCGCTACCCGGGCGGGGTCGACAGTCCCGAGGCGCTGTGGCAGCTCGTGCGCGACGGCGGCGACGGGATCGGGCCGTTCCCCGCCGACCGGGGCTGGGACCTGGATAACCTCTTCCACCCCGACCCCGACCACCCGGGCACCAGCTACGTGCGCGAGGGCGGCTTCGTCTACGCCGCCGCCGACTTCGACGCCGACCTGTTCGGCATCTCGCCGCGCGAGGCCGTCGCCATGGACCCGCAGCAGCGGCTGCTGCTGGAGACCTCCTGGGAGGCGTTCGAGCGGGCCGGGCTGCCGCTGCCGGCCGTACGGGGCAGCCGTACCGGCGTCTTCGTCGGGGCGTCCTCGCACGGCTACGACGGCATGATGGCGCAGGCCGAGAACGGCGAGGGGCACCTGCTCACCGGCAACGCCACCAGCGTCATCTCCGGCCGTGTCGCGTACACCCTCGGGCTGGAGGGGCCGGCGGTCACCGTCGACACCGCCTGCTCGTCCTCGCTGGTCGCCGTCCACCTGGCCGCCCAGGCACTGCGCAACGGCGACTGCGAGCTGGCCCTGGCCGGCGGCGTGACGGTGATGCCCACCCCGGCGGTCTTCGTCGGCTTCAGCCGGCAGCGCGGCCTCGCCGCCGACGGCCGGTGCAAGGCGTTCGCCGCCGGCGCGGACGGCACCTCGTGGTCCGAGGGCATCGGCATGCTGCTGCTCACCCGGCTCTCCGACGCGCAGCGGCACGGCTACCCGGTGCTGGCCGTGGTGCGGGGCAGCGCGGTCAACCAGGACGGCGCGTCCAACGGGCTCAGCGCCCCGCACGGCCCGTCCCAGGTCCGCGTGATCCGCCAGGCCCTCGCCAACGCCCGGCTCACGCCCGAGCAGGTGGACGTGGTCGAGGCGCACGGCACCGGCACCCGGCTCGGCGACCCGATCGAGGCGCAGGCCCTGCTCACCACGTACGGGCAGGACCGCGACGAGGCCGCACCGCTGCTGCTCGGGTCGGTCAAGTCGAACATCGGGCACACCCAGGCCGCCGCCGGCGTCGCCGGCGTGATCAAGATGGTGATGGCGATGCGGCACGGCGTCGTGCCGCCCACCCTGCACGTCGACGAGCCGTCCCCGCACATCGACTGGACCGCCGGGGCGGTCACCCTCGCCACCGCCGCCACGCCCTGGCCGGCCGTGGACCGCCCGCGCCGGGCCGCCGTGTCGTCGTTCGGCGTCTCCGGCACCAACGCGCACACCATCATCGAGCAGGCCCCGGCTCCCGCTGAGGTCGAGACCGAGACCGACACCGAGCCGAGGGTTCCGGCGGCCCGCACCGTGGCCCCCGTGCTGCTCTCCGCCCGCTCCGACGCCGCGCTCGCCGCGCAGGCCGGCCGCTGGGCCGCCCGCTTCGCCGCCGACGAGACCCTGCGGCCGCTGGACGTGGCGTTCTCGTCGGTCACCTCCCGCTCCACCCTGGACCGGCGCGCCGTCGTCTCGGCGACCGACCGCGACGACCTGCTCGCCGCGCTGCGCGCCCTCGCCGCCGGGGAGCCGGCCGGCACCGTCGTGCGCGGCGCCGGGTCGCCGCGCGGCCAGCTCGCGGTGCTCTTCTCCGGCCTGGGCGCGCAGCGCGCCGGCATGGGCCGGGACCTGTACGCCGAGTTCCCCGTCTTCGCCGCCGCCCTCGACGAGGCGTGCGGGTACCTGGACCGGGCCCTGCCGCGCCCCCTGCGCGAGGTGCTCTTCGCCGCCGAGGGCTCGGCCGACGCCGAGCTGCTGGACCGGACGGTGTTCACGCAGGCCGGCCTGTTCGCCGTCGAGGTGGCGCTGTTCCGCCTCGTCGAGTCGTTCGGCATCGCCCCCGACCTGGTCGCCGGCCACTCGATCGGCGAGGTCACGGCCGCGCACGTGGCCGGGGTGCTGTCGCTGGAGCACGCGTGCGCGCTGGTGGCGGCGCGGGGCCGGCTGATGCAGGCGCTGCCCACGGGCGGCGGGATGCTGGCCGTCGCGGCCGCCGAGGCCGACGTCCTCGCCACGCTGGACGGCCTGGCCGACGTGGGGATCGCGGCCGTCAACGGGCCGACGTCGGTCGTGGTCTCCGGTGCCGTCGCGGCCCTGGACGAGGTGGAGCGGCTCTGGAAGGACCGGGGCGTACGCACGCGCCGGCTCACGGTCAGCCACGCGTTCCACAGCCCGCTGATGGAGCCGATGCTCGCCAGGTTCCGCGCGGTGCTCGACAAGCTCACCTTCGCCGCGCCGTCGCTGCCCGTCGTGTCGAACGTGACCGGCGCGCTCGCCGACGCCGAGGAGATCCGCACGGCCGACTACTGGGTGCGCCACGTGCGGGAGGCCGTCCGTTTCGCCGACGGGGTCGCCGCGCTGCGCGCCGCCGGGGCGGACACGTTCCTGGAGGTCGGGCCGCGCAGCGTGCTGACCGCGATGGTCGGCGACGCCCTGCCGGACGGGGACGGCGTGCTCGCCGTGCCGGCGCAGCGCGGGGACCGGCCCGAGGCCCACGGGCTGCTGGCCGGGCTGGCCGAGCTGCACGTGCGCGGGGTGGCCGTCGACTGGCAGCCGTGGTTCGCCGACACCGGCGCGCGGCGGGTGGACCTGCCCACGTACGCGTTCCAGCATCAGCGCTACTGGCCCGAGATCGGCGGCACCGCCGCGGCGACCGCGCCGACCGACACGGCCGAGGGGGACTTCTGGGCGGCCGTGGAGCGCGGCGACCTGACCGGGGTCGCCGCCCACCTGGCCGTGCAGGACGACCCCGCGGCGGTCGAGGCCCTCGCCCCGGCCGTACCGGTGCTGTCGTCGTGGCGACGGGCCCGGCAGCGTGACGCCGTGGTGGACGGCTGGACGTACCGGGTCGAGTGGGAGCCCGTACGCCCCGCCGCCGCGCCCGCGCTGACCGGCCGCTGGCTGGTCGTCACCGCCGACGCCGACGACGCCGGGGTGGCCGGCACGCTGACCGGCGCCGGCGCCCACGTCGACACCCTCACCGTCGCCCCCGGCGCCGACCGCGCCGAGCTGACCGGGCTGCTGCGCGGCCACGGCGACCAGGGCTGGGCCGGCGTGCTCTGCGTGCTGCCCGCGACCGACCGGGCGCTGCCGGACGCCCCGGCCGTCTCCGTCGGCGCCGCGCTGCTGCTCACCCTCACCCAGGCGCTCGCCGACGCCGGCCTGCCCGGCCGGCTCTGGTGCCTCACCCGGGGCGCCGTCCGCGTCGGCGGCGACACCCCCGCCGACCCGTGGCCCGCCCTGGCCTGGGGCCTGGGCCGGGTCGTCGCCCTCGAACAGCCGGACCGCTGGGGCGGCCTGGTCGACCTGCCCGCCCGCGCCGACCGGACCGCCGCCGACGCGCTGCTCGCCGTCCTCGCCGACGCCGGCCACGACCAGGTGGCGATCCGCCCGCAGGGCGTCCTCGGCCGGCGGCTGGTGCCGGCCGCGCCGCCCGCCGGGTCGGGTTGGCGGCCCGCCGGGACGGTGCTGGTGACCGGCGGTACGGGTGCCCTCGGTCGGCACGTGGCCCGCTGGTTGCTGGCCAACGGGGCGGCCGAGGTGGTGCTGGCCTCGCGGCGGGGCCCGGCGGCGCCGGGCGCGGCCGAGCTGGTCGACGAGCTGGGTGCGGTGCGGGTCGTGGCGTGCGACGTCACCGACCGGGCCGCCGTCGACGCCCTCGTGGCGGACCTGCCCGGGCTGACCGCCGTCGTGCACACCGCCGGCGTGGTCGACGACGGCGTCCTCGACGGGCTCGACCTGGCCCGGATGCAGGCCGTCCTCGACGGCAAGGTCCGCGCCGCCCGTGTGCTGCACGAGGCCACCGCCGACCGGAACCTCGACGCGTTCGTGCTCTTCTCCTCCCTCGCCGGGGTCATCGGCAGCGCCGGACAGGGCAACTACGCCGCGGCCAACGCCTACCTCGACGCGTTCGCGGCCTGGCGACGCGAGCAGGGCCTGCCCGCCACCGCCATCGCCTGGGGCGCCTGGGCCGAGGACGGCATGGCCGCGGCGCTGACCGCCCGGCTCGCCCGGGGCGGGGTCGACGCGCTCCCCGTCGCCGAGGCCGTCACCGCCCTCGGCCGGCTGGTCAACACCGCCGAGCCGGCCGTCACCGTCGCCGACGTCGACTGGGGACGCCTCGCCGCCTCCTGGGGCCGCCCGACGCCACTGATCGCCGCCCTGCCCGGCGTGCCCGCCGTGCCCACCGGCCCCGCCCGCGCCGTGGTGGTCGGCCGGTCCCTGCCGCAGCTCGCCGACCTCGTGCGCACCCAGGCCGCCGTCGTGCTCGGCTACCCGGCCGGCCAGCCGCTGCCCGAGCGCACCTTCCGCGACCTCGGCTTCGACTCGCTCACCGCCGTCGAGCTGCGCAACCGGCTCACCGCCGAGACCGGCATGACCCTGCCCGCCACGCTGGTCTTCGACCACCCCACGGTCGCCGAACTCGCCGCGCACCTGCACGGCCTCACCGCCGGGCACACCACCGGCGAGGTGGTCGCCGACGGCACCGGCCGCGACCGCGAGCCGATCGCCATCGTCGCGATGAGCTGCCGCTTCCCCGGCGGCGTCACCTCTCCCGAGCAGCTCTGGGACCTGCTGGCCACCGGCACCGACGCGCTGAGCCTCATGCCCGGCGAACGCGGCTGGAACCTCGCCGAGCTGTACCACCCCGACCCCGAGCACCTCGGCACCAGCTACGTCCGCGAGGGCGGCTTCGTCGCCGGGGCCGGCGAGTTCGACCCGGCGTTCTTCGGCATCAGCCCCCGCGAGGCCCTCGCCATGGACCCGCAGCAGCGGCTGCTGCTGGAGGCCACCTGGGAGGCGTTCGAGCGGGCCCGGATCGACCCGACCGCCCTGCGCGGCAGCCGCACCGGCGTGTACGTCGGCACCAACGGCCAGGACTACGGCTCGCTGCTGATGGCCGCCGGGGACGTCGACGAGAACTACCTCGCCACCGGCACCTCCGCCAGCGTCATCTCCGGCCGGCTGGCGTACACCTTCGGGCTGCACGGCCCGGCCGTCACCGTCGACACCGCCTGCTCGTCGTCGCTGGTCGCGATGCACCTGGCCGCGCAGGCCCTCCGCACGGGCGAGTGCGACCTCGCCCTGGCCGGCGGCGCCACCGTGATGGCCACCCCCGGCATCTTCGTCGGCTTCTCCCGCCAGCGCGGCCTCGCCGCCGACGGCCGGTGCAAGCCGTTCGCCGGGGCCGCCGACGGCACCGGCTGGGGCGAGGGCGTCGGCCTGCTGGTGCTCCAGCGCCTCTCCGACGCCCGCCGCGACGGCAACCCGGTCCTCGCCGTGCTGCGCGGCAGCGCCGTCAACCAGGACGGCGCCTCCAACGGCCTCACCGCCCCCAACGGCCCCGCCCAGCAGCGGGTCATCCGGCAGGCGCTCGCCAACGCGGGCCTGACCGCCGACCAGGTGGACGCCGTCGAGGCGCACGGCACCGGCACCACCCTCGGCGACCCGATCGAGGCGCAGGCGCTCATCGCCACGTACGGGCAGGACCGGCCCGCCGACCGGCCGCTCTGGCTCGGCTCGATCAAGTCGAACATCGGGCACACCCAGGCCGCCGCGGGTGTGGCCGGGGTGATGAAGATGGTCCTGGCCATGCGGCACGGGGTGCTGCCGCCCACCCTGCACGTGGACGAGCCCACCCCGCACGTCGACTGGAGCGCCGGCAGCGTCGAGCTGCTCACCTCCGCCCGCCCGTGGGAGCCGGCCGACGGCGTACGCCGCGCCGCCGTCTCCTCGTTCGGCATCAGCGGCACCAACGTGCACACCATCCTCGAACAGGCCCCGGCCGACGAGCCGGAGCCCGAGCCGGCGGCCGACGGGCCGACCGGGGAGCTGCCCTGGGTGCTCTCCGGGCGCACCGTCGACGCCCTCACCGCCCGCACCCGGGACCTGCTCGACCACCTCGACACCGTCGACGACGGCGTCCTCGCCGACGTCGGCTGGTCGCTGGCCGCCACCCGTGCCGCCCACGACCACCGGGCCGTCGTCTTCGCCGCCGACCGCGACGACCTGGCCGCGTCCCTCGACGGGCTCGCCGCCGGCCGGCCCACCCCGCAGACCGTCACCCGCGCCCCCGGCACGCCGGGCGAGGTCGCCTTCGTCTTCCCGGGCCAGGGCTCCCAGTGGGTCGGCATGGCCGCCGAACTGCTCGACACCGCCCCGGTCTTCGCGGAGAAGTTCGCCGCCTGCGCCGAGGCGCTGCGCCCGTACGTCGACTGGTCGCCGACCGACGTGGTGCGCGGCGCGCCCGACGCCCCGTCGCTGGAGCGCGTCGACGTCGTGCAGCCCACCCTGTTCGCGGTCAGCGTCTCGCTCGCCGCGCTCTGGGAGTCGTACGGGGTGCGCCCCTCCGCCGTCGTCGGCCACTCACAGGGCGAGATCGCCGCCGCGCACGTCGCCGGCGGCCTCACCCTGGACGACGCGGCGGCCGTGGTGGCCCTGCGCAGCCGGATCATCGCCGGCATCGCCGGGGACGGCGGCATGGTCTCGGTCGCCACCACCGCCGACGAGGCCACCGCGACGATCACCCGCTGGGCCGGCCGGGTCGCCCTGGCCGCCGTCAACGGACCCACCTCCGTCGTGGTCTCCGGCGACAGCGCCGCCCTCGACGAGCTGGTCGCCCACTACGAGTCCCGCGAGGTGCGGGTGCGCCGCGTCCCCGTGGACTACGCCTCCCACTCCGCCCACGTCGAGCAGCTGCGCGAGCAGCTCCTGGACCTGCTCGCCGGGCTGCGGCCCCGTACCGGCGAGGTCCGGTTCCGCTCCACCGTCGAGGGGGACTGGCTCGACACCGCCGCCCTCGACGCCGACTACTGGTACCGCAACCTGCGGCAGACCGTCCGCTTCGACGACGCGGTGCGCAGCCTCGTCGCCGCCGGCTACCAGACCTTCGTCGAGGTCAGCGCCCACCCGGTGCTGACCATGGCCGTGCAGGAGAGCGTCGAACTGGCCGCCGCCGACCCGGACGCGGTCACCGTCACCGGCAGCCTGCGCCGGGGCGAGGGCGGCCTCGGCCGCTTCCTGCGCGCCCTGGCGGAGGTCTGGACCGGGGGTACGCCGGTGGACTGGCGGCCCGCCTTCACCGGCCTCGCCGGACGCCGCCTCGACCTGCCCACGTACCCGTTCCAGCGGCAGCTCTACTGGCCGCAGCCGTCCGCCGCGCCCGCCCCGGCCGCCGGCGTCGCCGGCCCGGTGCAGGACGACGAGGTCGACGCCCGGTTCTGGGCGGCCGTCGAGGCGGAGGACCTGACCGCGCTCACCGCCGAACTCGCCAGCGCGACCGAGGCGGAGCCCGTGCCGGACGCCGCGTTCGCGGACGTGCTGCCGGTCCTCGCCGCCTGGCGTCGCCGGCACCGTGACCAGGCCACCGTGGACTCGTGGCGGTACCGGGACAGCTGGACGCCGCTCGCCGGTGACGCCGCCGGCGAGCCCGCCGTCACCGGCACCTGGTGGCTGCTCACCGGCCCCGACGACACGAGCGCTGCCGAGGCCGCCTTCTGCGCCGAGGCGTTGCGGCGGCACGGCGGCACCGTCGTACCGCTGGCGCTGGACGCCGACCGCACGGACCGCGCGGCGCTCGCCGCCCGGCTGCGCGACCTCGCCGACGGCGGCACGCCCGCCGGGATCCTGTCGCTGCTGCCGCTCGACGAGACGCCCGCCCCGGCGCACCCGTCGGTGCCGGTCGGCTTCGCCGGCACCGTGACCCTGGTGCAGGCGCTCGGCGACGCCGGCGTCCGCGCGCCGCTGTGGTGCCTCACCCGGGGTGCCGTCGCCACCGGCCCGGCCGACCCGCTGCCGCACCCGCTCCAGCAGCTCACCTGGGGCTTCGGCCGGGTCGCCGCGCTCGAGCACCCGGACCGCTGGGGCGGCCTCGTCGACCTCCCCGACGAGCTCGACGACGCGGCCGGCCGCCGGCTGGTCCGCGTCCTCGCCGGCGCCGACGGGGAGGACCAGGTCGCGCTGCGGTGGGCCGGCGCCTTCGGCCGGCGACTGCTGCACGCCCCGCTCGGCGACGCCCCCGCCCCGCGCACCTGGCGGCCCTCCGGCACCGCCCTGGTCACCGGCGGCACCGGCGCGCTCGGCGGACACATGGCCCGCTGGCTCGCCGCCAACGGCGCCGCGCACCTGGTGCTGGTCAGCCGGCGCGGCCGGCAGGCCGAGGGCATCGCCGACCTCGAGGCCGAGCTGGTCGCACTGGGCGCCCGGGTCACCGTCGCCGCCTGCGACGCCGCCGACCGCTCGGCGCTCGCCGCCGTCCTCGCCGACCTGCCGCCCGAGCACCCGCTGACCACCGTCGTGCACACCGCCGCCGTGCTCGACGACTCGGTGATCAACTCGCTGACCCTGGAGCAGGTCGACTACGCGCTCAGCGCGAAGGTCACCACCGCGCTGAACCTGCACGAGCTGACCCGCGAGCTGGACCTCGACGCGTTCATCCTGTTCTCCTCGATGGCCGGCACCGTCGGCAGCTCCGGCGTGGGTAACTACGCCCCCGGCAACGCCTTCCTCAACGCCCTCGCCGAGCACCGGCGGGCCCTCGGCCTGCCCGCCACCTCGATCGGCTGGGGCGCCTGGGGCGGCGGCGGCATGGCCGACGGCGAGTTCGGCCGGATGCTGCACCGCCACGGCGCGCCCGAGATGCCCCCGCGCCTCGCCGTCGCGGCCCTGCACCAGGCCGTGGAGCACGACGAGACCTTCCTGACCATCTCGAACATCGCCTGGGACCGGTTCTTCGTCGCGTTCACCGCCACCCGACCCGGCCCGCTGATCTCGGAGATCCCCGAGGCGCAGCGGTTGCAGGCCACCAAGGGCCTCGCCGAGGCGAAGGAGACCGACGAGGCCGGCCCCGCCGGCGCGTTCACCCGGATGAGCGCCGCCGAGCGCCAGCAGGCGCTGCTCGACCTGGTCCGCGACCAGGCGGCCGCGGTCCTCAAGTACGCCGACGGCCAGGCCGTCGACCCGCATCACGCGTTCCGGGACCTCGGCTTCGACTCGGTGACGGCGGTGGAGCTGCGCAACCGGCTCGCCACCGCCACCTCGCTGCGGCTGCCGGTGACCCTGGTCTTCGACTACCCGTCGCCGACCGCGCTCGCCCGGCACCTGCACGAGGAGCTGGGCGGCGAGGCCGCCGTGGCCGTCGAGGCCGCCCCGGTGACGCTCGGCGACGACGAGCCGGTGGCCATCGTCGCCATGTCCTGCCGCTTCCCCGGCGGGGCGAACGACCCCGAGCGGTTCTGGCAGATGCTGCACGCCGGCCGTGACGCCGTGTCCGACCTACCCGGCGATCGGGGTTGGGACGTCGAGAAGCTCTACGACCCCGACCCCTATTCCACCGGCACCTCCTACGTCCGCAGCGGCGCCTTCCTCTACGAGGCGGCGGAGTTTGATGCCGGTTTCTTCGGGATTTCCCCCCGCGAGGCGTTGGCCATGGATCCGCAGCAGCGGTTGCTGCTGGAGGTTTCGTGGGAGGCGGTCGAGCGGGCAGGGGTTGAGCCTGGGGTCCTTCGGGGTTCGCGAACAGGGGTGTTCGTGGGCACGAATGGTCAGGACTATGGGGCCCTGCTGATGGTGGCGGGGGACGAGGTGGAGGGCTTCGCGGGCACGGGCAACGCCGCGAGTGTGGTGTCGGGTCGGGTGGCGTACGCGTTGGGGTTGGAGGGGCCGGCGGTGTCGGTGGACACGGCGTGTTCGTCGTCGTTGGTGGCGTTGCACCTGGCGGTGCAGTCGCTGCGGCGCGGCGAGTGCGACCTCGCCCTCGCCGGCGGCGTGACCGTGATGTCGACCCCCGGGCTGTTCGTGGAGTTCTCGCGGCAGCGTGGCCTGGCCGCCGACGGCCGGTGCAAGGCGTTCGCCGCAGGCGCGGACGGCACCGGTTGGGGCGAGGGCGTGGGCATGCTGCTCGTCGAGCGGCTGTCGGACGCCCGGCGCAACGGCCACGAGGTGCTGGCGATCGTGCGGGGCAGCGCCGTCAACCAGGACGGCGCCTCCAACGGTCTGACCGCCCCGAACGGCCCTTCGCAGCAGCGGGTGATCCGGCAGGCCCTCGCGTCGGCGCGGCTCTCCACGGCCGACGTGGACGTGGTCGAGGCGCACGGCACGGGCACGACGCTGGGCGACCCGATCGAGGCGCAGGCCCTGCTGGCCACGTACGGGCAGGAGCGCGAAGAGCCACTGTTGCTGGGGTCGGTCAAGTCGAACATCGGCCACACCCAGGCCGCCGCCGGCGTCGCCGGCGTGATCAAGATGGTGCTGGCGATGCGCGAGGGCGTGGTCCCCGCGACGCTGCACGTGGACGAGCCGTCGCCGCACATCGACTGGAACTCCGGGGCCGTCGAGTTGGCGATCGAGT
The DNA here is from genome assembly GCF_031845925.1 of Micromonospora reichwaldensis. Classification (NCBI taxonomy): domain Bacteria; kingdom Bacillati; phylum Actinomycetota; class Actinomycetes; order Micromonosporales; family Micromonosporaceae; genus Micromonospora; species Micromonospora reichwaldensis. The sequence continues at coordinate 106,104 of NZ_JAVRFL010000002.1, forward strand.
CGCGGCCGTGGCCGGCCGTGGGCCGGGCGCGCCGGTCGGCGGTGTCCTCGTTCGGCATCTCCGGCACCAACGCCCACGTCATCATCGAACTGCCCGAGGACCTCCCCGCCGAGAGCGCCGAGCCCGACGGCGAGGCCACCGTGGGCCGCAGCCCGGGGCTCGTGGCCTCCGACGTCGTCGTCTGGACGGTGTCGGGGCGGTCGAAGGGTGCGCTGGCCGGTCAGGCCGCCCGCCTGGCCCAGCACGTCCGCGCGCACGCCGACCTCGACGCGGCGGCGGTGGGCTGGTCCCTCGCCGCCACCCGTTCGACGTTCGACCAGCGGGCCGCCGTCGTCGGGGCCACCGTGGCCGAGCTGGTGGCGGGGCTCGACGCCCTGTCCGCCGGCGCGCCGGCGGGGAACCTCGTCACGGGTACGGCCTCCGGAACCGGTGCGGTGTTCGTGTTCCCGGGTCAGGGTGCGCAGTCGGCGCGGATGGCCGCCGGCCTGGTCGGTCGGACGCCGGTGTTCGACGCGCGGCTGGCCGAGTGCCAGCGGGCCCTCGCCCCGTACCTGGACGTGGACCTGGTGTCGGTGTTGACCGGTGACGACGAGTCGTGGTTGGCGCGGGTCGAGGTCGTGCAGCCGGTGCTGTGGGCCGTCGGCATGGCCCTGGCGGCGGTGTGGCAGCACGCGGGTGTGGTTCCGGCTGCGGTGGTCGGTCACTCGCAGGGCGAGATCGGCGCGGCCTGTGTGGCCGGGATCCTCAGCCTGGACGACGCGGCGAGGGCCGTGGCGCTGCGCTCGCGGGCACTGACGGTCCTGCGGGGCACCGGCACGATGGCGTCGGTGGACCTGTCGGCCGACGCGGTGGCCGAGCGGCTGCCGGCGTTCCCGGGTGTGGGGGTGGCGGCGGTGAACGGCCCGTCCACGGTGGTGGTGTCGGGTCCGCCGCAGCCGGTTGCCGACCTGGTGGAGTCCTGCCAGGCCGACGGGGTGCGCGCGCGGTTGATCCCGGTGGACTACGCGTCGCACTCCGTGGCGGTGCAGGAGGTCGCCGAGCAGTTGCGCGCCGACCTGGCCGACGTGACGCCGCGACAGGGCCACGTCCGACTCGTCTCCACGCTCACCGGGGACTGGGTGGACCCGACGTCGATGACGGCGGACTACTGGTACGACAACCTGCGGCAGACCGTCCAGTTCGACGCCGCCGTGCGCGTGGCCGTCGAGGCGGGTCACACCACGTTCGTCGAGATCAGCCCGCATCCGGTGTTGACGATGCCGGTCACGGCGATCCTGGACGACACCGGCGCCACCGGGCACACCCTCGGCAGCTTGCGGCGTGGTGACGACGACGCGACGCGGTTGCTGACGAACCTCGCCACCGCGCACACGATCGGCCTGCCCGTCGACCTGACCACGGTCCTCGCCGAGACGGACCCGGTCGCGCTGCCCACGTACGCCTTCGACCGCAGCCGCTTCTGGCCGACCGCGGTGACCGGGCAGGGCGACGCCGAGGAGACCCCGAGCGGCGTCGACTCCGCGTTCTGGGCGGCCGTCGAACGCGAGGACCTGGCGGCGCTCGCGGAACTCACCGAGCAGGAGGCGGCGGAGTCCCTGGAGCGGCTGGGCGCCGCCCTGCCGGTGCTCGCCTCCTGGCGGCGGCAGCAGCGCAACCGGTCCGGCCTCGACGACCTGCGGTACCGCAGCGTCTGGCAGCCGTACACCGGGACACCGGTCAGCTTCCTGCCCGGCGCCTGGTGGGTCGTCGCCGACGAGCGGCACCCGGAAGAGGGCGAGGCCGCGGTGGTCGAGCTGACCCGCCGGGGCGCCGACGTCCGACTGGTGCTGGTGCCGGAGAACCTGACCGACCGGGCCGCCCTCACCGCGCACCTGAGCGGTGCCGTCCGCACCCCCGACGGCGTACCGGCTCCGGTGGACGGGGTGCTGTCGCTGCTCGCCCTCGCCGACGGCGCGGTCGACGACACCCAGCCGGTGCCGCCCTTCCTCGCCCGCTCGCTGGCGCTGATCCAGGCGCTCGGGGACCTCGACGTCGCCGCGCCGCTGTGGTGCGTCACCCGGGGCGCCGCCGGCACCACCCGCAGCGGCGCGCCCGGCCGGCCGGAGCAGTCGCTGCTCTGGGGCCTCGGCCGGGTCGTGGCCCTCGAACACCCCGAGCGGTGGGGCGGCCTGGTCGACGTGCCGGCCACCTTGGACGACCACGGCTGGGACCTGCTCTGCGCCGCGCTCGCCGGCCTCGACGGCGAGGACCAGCTCGCGGTCGACGGCGCCACCATCCTCGTCCGCCGGCTGGTGCGGGCGCCCGGCGGTGAGCCGACCACCGACGAGGCCGGCTACCCGGGCACGACCCTGGTCACCGGCGGCACCGGCGCGCTCGGTGCCGAGGTGGCCCGCTGGCTGGCCGCCCGGGGCGCCGAGCACCTGATGCTGGTCAGCCGTCGCGGCGCGGACGCCCCCGGCGTCGCCGAACTCGTGAGCGAGCTGACCGGGGCGGGCACCCGGGTGACCGTCGCGGCCTGCGACGTGGCCGACCGGGCGGCGCTGGCGAAGCTGCTCGACGAGGTACCCGCCGACGCGCCGCTGACCAGCGTGGTGCACGCGGCCGGCGTCCTGGAGGACGGGGTGCTCGACGGGCTCACCGCCGACCGCCTCGCCACCGTCCTGCGACCCAAGGTGCTCGGCGCCCTGCACCTGCACGAGCTGACCGTCGGGCGGGAACTGCGCGCGTTCGTGTTGTTCTCCGCGCTGGCCGGTCAGCTCGGCGCCGCCGGTCAGGGCAGCTACGCCGCCGCCAACGCCTACCTCGACGCCCTGGCCGAGCAGCGGCACCGGCAGGGCCTGCCAGCCACGTCGGTCGCCTGGGGCCCCTGGGCGGCCGGCGGGATGGCCGCCACCGACCAGGCCGTGGAGGAGCGCCGCCGCCGTACCGGCGTCGCGCGCCTCGACACCGAAGCCGCGCTCACGGCGCTCGCGCAGTGCGTCGCGCGGGGTGAGCCGGCGACCATGGTGGTCGGCATCGACTGGGCCCGCTACGTGCCCGGGTTCGTCGCCGTGCGGCCCAGCCCGCTCATCGCGGGCGTGGCCGAGGCGCGCCGGGCCGTCGCCGAGCGGGCCGAGGACACCGGCGTCTCCGCGGAGTCCCTGGCCGCACTGCTCGCCGGGCAGACCGACGCCGAACGACGCAAGACGCTGCTGGAGCTGGTACGCGGGCAGGCCGCCGCGGTGCTCGGCCACGCCTCGATGGACGCCGTCGAGCCGGACCGGGCGTTCCGCGAACTCGGCTTCGACTCGCTGACCGCCGTGGAGCTGCGCAACCGGCTCACCGCGGCGACCGGCGTCCGGCTGCCCGCCACGGTCGTCTTCGACTACCCGACCGCGGCAGGGCTGGCCGAGTACGTGCGGGCCGCGATCGTCGACGGCGGCGTGGTCGGGGTCGCACCGGTCTTCGGTGAGCTGGACAGGTTGGAAGCGGCGCTCTCCGGCTCGGCGCCGGACCGCAGCGCCCGAATTCGGATCACCGAGCGGCTGCGGGCGCTGCTGGCCTCCCTCAACGAGGCCGACGCGCCGGCGGACGGCGACACCGTCGCCGAGAAGCTCCAGGACGCGACGCCGGACGAGGTCTTCGACTTCATCGACCGCGAGCTGGGGATGTCCTGACGTGATCGCTGCTGCGACGACGGGTCAACACAAGGAGTGCGCGGTCCATGGCTGACGAGGCGAAGCTTCTCGACTACCTCAAGCGGGTCACCGCTGACCTGCACCAGGTGCGCCAGCGCCTGCGCGAGGTGGAGGCCGGCGAACAGGAACCGGTCGCCATCGTCTCCATGAGCTGCCGCTTCCCCGGCGGGGTGCGGTCGCCCGAGGACCTGTGGGAGGTCGTCGCGTCCGGCCGGGACGTGGTCTCCGACTTCCCGGAGGACCGCGGCTGGGACCTCGGGTCGCTCTACGACAGCGACCCCGAGCAGAGCGGCACGTCGTACACGCGGCAGGGCGGCTTCGTCCACGACCTGGCCGACTTCGACCCGGGCTTCTTCGCGATCTCCCCCCGGGAGGCGCTGGCGATGGACCCGCAGCAGCGCTGGCTGCTGGAGACCTCGTGGGAGGCCCTGGAGCGCGCCGGCATCGACCCGCACTCGCTGAAGGGCAGCCGCACCGGCGTCTTCGCCGGCAGCACCGGCCAGGACTACGGCACCGTGCTGATGGGCGCCGCGCAGGGCCTCGAAGGGCACCTGATGACCGGCAACGCCGGCAGCGTGGTCTCCGGCCGGATCGCCTACACCTTCGGGCTGGAGGGGCCGGCGGTCACCATCGACACCGCCTGCTCGTCGTCCCTGGTCGCCCTGCACCTCGCGGGGCAGGCGCTGCGGCAGCGGGAGTGCACCCTGGCCATCGTCGCCGGGGTCACCGCCATGTGCACCCCGGCCGCCTTCGTCGAGTTCTCCCGGCAGCGCGGCCTCGCCGCCGACGGCCGGTGCAAGGCGTTCGCCGCCGCCGCCGACGGGACCGGCTGGTCCGAGGGCGTCGGCGTCCTGGTGCTGGAGCGGCTGTCGGACGCGCAGCGCAACGGCCACCCCATCCTCGCCGTGGTGCGGGGCAGCGCGGTGAACCAGGACGGCGCCTCCAACGGCCTGAGCGCCCCGAACGGGCCGTCGCAGCAGCGGGTGATCCAGCAGGCCCTGGCCAACGCCGGTCTCGCCGCCGGTGGCGTGGACGTGGTGGAGGCGCACGGCACCGGCACCCGGCTCGGCGACCCGATCGAGGCCCAGGCGCTGCTCGCCACGTACGGGCAGGACCGGGGGGACTCGGCGCCGCTGCTGCTCGGGTCGGTCAAGTCGAACATCGGTCACGCCCAGGCCGCCGCCGGCGTCGCCGGTGTGATCAAGATGGTCATGGCGATGCGGCACGGCGTCGTCCCGCCCACCCTGCACGTGGACGAGCCGACGCCCGAGGTCGACTGGTCGGCCGGCGAGGTGTCGCTGGTGACCGAGGCGACGCCGTGGCCGGCGGTGGGCCGCCCGCGCCGCTCGGCGGTCTCCTCGTTCGGGGTGTCCGGCACCAACGCGCACACCATCCTGGAGCAGGCCCCGGCGCCCCAGCAGCCCCCGTCGGCCGCCGCCGCGCCGGTGGTCGAGCGGCCGGTCGTGCCGGTGCCGGTGTCGGCCCGGGACGCGGCCGGCCTCGCCGCGCAGGCGGGCCGCTGGGCCGCCCGGATCGCCGCCGACGAGACCCTGCGCCCCCTGGACGTGGCGTTCTCGTCGGTCACCTCCCGCTCCACCCTGGACCACCGGGCCGTGGTCTCCGCGACCGGCCGCGAGGACCTGCTGGCCGGGCTGCGCGCCCTCGCCGCCGGGGAGCCGTCGGGCGCGGTCGTCACGGGCCAGGCCGGCGGCCGGGGATCGCTGGCGGTGCTCTTCTCCGGCCAGGGCGCGCAGCGCGCCGGGATGGGTCGGGAGCTGTACGCCGAGTTCCCGGTGTTCGCGACCGCGCTGGACGAGGTGTGCGTGTACCTGGACGCGCTGCTGCCGCGCCCGCTGAAGGAGGTGCTGTTCGCTCCCGAGGGTTCCGCGGAGGCGGAGCTGCTGGACCAGACCGTGTTCACCCAGGCTGGGCTGTTCGCCGTCGAGGTGGCGCTGTTCCGGCTCGTGGAGTCGTTCGGGATCACGCCGGACTTCGTGGGTGGGCATTCGATCGGTGAGGTCGCGGCCGCGCACGTGGCCGGGGTGCTGTCCCTGGCGGACGCGGCGGCGCTGGTGGCGGCGCGGGGCCGGTTGATGCAGGCGCTGCCCACCGGGGGTGGGATGCTGGCCGTGGCGGCGGCCGAGGTCGACGTGCTCGCCACGTTGGATGGTCTGGCCGACGTGGGGATCGCGGCGGTGAATGGGCCGACGTCGGTGGTCGTCTCCGGTGCCGTCGAGGTGCTGGACGAGGTGGAGCGGGTCTGGCGGGAGCGGGGCGTGCGTACGCGTCGGCTGACGGTGAGCCACGCGTTCCACAGTCCGCTGATGGAGCCGATGCTCGCCGAGTTCCGCACCGTCCTGGCCGGGTTGGCGTTCGCTGCGCCGGCGCTGCCGATCGTGTCGAACGTGACCGGGGCGCTCGCCGACGCCGAGGAGATCCGCACCGCCGACTACTGGGTGCGCCACGTGCGGCAGGCCGTCCGTTTCGCCGACGGGGTCGCCGCGCTGCGCGCCGCCGGGGCGGACACCTTCCTGGAGATCGGGCCGCAGAGCGTACTGACCGCGATGGCGGCGGACATCCTGCCCGGCGACGACGGCGTGCTGGCCGTCGCCGTGCAGCGCAAGGACCGGCCCGCCGTGCACGGGCTGCTGGCCGGGCTGGCCGAGCTGCACGCGCACGGGGTGGCCGTCGACTGGCAGCCGTGGTTCGCCGACACCGGCGCGCGGCGGGTGGACCTGCCCACGTACGCGTTCCAGCACCAGCGCTACTGGCCCGAGGCGGGCGCCGGGTGGACCGGCGACGTCACCGCGTTCGGCCTGCGGCCCGCGCAGCACCCCCTGCTCGGGGCCGCCGTCGGCGTCGCGCACGCCGAGGGCTTCCTGTTCACCGGCCGGCTGGCCCGGCGTACCCACCCGTGGATCTCCGACCACGTCGTCTTCGACACCGTGCTGCTGCCCGGCACCGGCTTCGTCGAACTCGCCCTCCAGGCGGGCGCGCACGTCGGCGCGGACCACGTCCGCGAACTCACCCTGGAATCGCCGCTGATCCTGCCGGAGACCGGGGGCGTCGACATCCAGCTCTGGATCGGCCCGGCGGACGAGACGGGCTGCCGGTCCGTGTCGCTGCACTCCGCCCAGGACGGCGAGCCGGCCGAGGGCGAGCGGGCCTGGACCCGCAACGCCAGCGGCGTGCTGGCCAGCGGCCCGGCCGTGCCGAGCGGCCCCGCCGGCTGGTCCGACCTGACCACCTGGCCCCCGCCGGGCGCGACCGAGGTCGGCACCGACGACCTCTACCTGAACCTCGCCGCCCAGGGCTACGACTACGGCCCGTCGTTCATCGCCCTGCGCTCCGCCTGGCGGCGCGGCGACGACCTCTTCGCCGAGCTGGCGCTGCCCGAGGCCCCCGCCGCCGAGGCCGGCGGGTACGGCCTGCACCCGGCCCTGCTCGACGCGGCGCTGCACACCCTCGGCCTGACCACGCCGGCCGGGGAGCCGTCCGGGGCGGACATGCCCCCGGGGTACGGCCGGCTGCCGTTCTCCTGGAACGACGTCGCCCTGCACGGCGCCGGGGCCGCGGCGGCCCGGGTCCGGGTCTCGCACACCGGCCCCGACAGCATCTCGCTGCTGCTCACCGACGTCACCGGGGCGCCCGTCATCTCCGTCGGCTCCCTGGTCCTGCGGCCGGTCTCCGCCGACCAGCTCCGCACCGCCGGGGGCGGCGGCGCCGAGTCGCTGTTCCGGGTGGAGTGGGCCCCGCTCGCGCTGCCCGCCGGCCCGTCCACCGTCGACTGGGCGGTCATCGGCGACGCGGCGGCGCTCACCGACGCGGTCGCCGCCACCGGCACGACCGTGACGGCGTACGCCGACCTGACCGCCCTCGCCACGACGATGGACGACGGGACGGGCGCACCCGGCGTGCTGCTCGTGCCGTTCCTCGACCCGCCCGCGTCGGCGGACGTGCCCGGGGCCGTCGCCGAGGTGACCCACCGGGCGCTCGCCGTGCTCCAGCAGTTCCTCGCCGAGGAGCGCTACGCGGACTCCCGGCTGGTGGTGCTGACCTCGGGCGCGGTCGCCACCGAATGGGACACCGACCTGACCGACCTGGCCGGCGCCGCCGTGATCGGCCTGCTCCGCTCCGCCCAGTCGGAGAACCCCGACCGGTTCGTGCTGGTCGACGTCGACGACATCGCCGGCTGCGCCGCCGCGCTCGTCCCGGCCGTCGCCACCGACGAGCCGCAGGTCGTGATCCGCGCGGGCGTCGCCGCCGGCGCCCGGCTCACCCGGGTCCCCGCCCCGAGCGAGCCGCCGGCCGTCCCGTTCGACTCCGACGGCACCGTCCTGATCACCGGCGCCACCGGCACCCTCGGCCAGCTCATGAGCCGGCACCTCGTGGGCACGTACGGCGTCCGGCACCTGATCCTCACCAGCCGGCGCGGCCGGGCCGCCGGGGGCGTCGCGGAGCTCTGCGCCGAGTTGGAGGCGCTCGGCGTGAGCGTCACCGTCGCCGCCTGCGACGTCGCCGACCGCGGCGCCGTGGCCGAGCTGCTGGCCGGCATCCCGGCGGCGCACCCCCTCACCGCCGTCATCCACGCCGCCGGCGTCCGCGACGACGGCGTCATCTCCTCGCTCACCCCCGAGCGGATGGACGGCGTGCTGCGGCCCAAGGTCGACGCCGCCTGGCACCTGCACGAGCTGACCGCCGACCTCGACCTGAAGGCGTTCGTCTCGTACTCCTCGCTCGCCGCCACCGCCGGCGGCCCGGGCCAGGGCAACTACGCCGCCGCCAACGCGTTCCTCGACGGGCTGGCCCAGCACCGCAAGGCGCGCGGCCTCGCCGCGCTCACCCTCGCCTGGGGCCTCTGGGCCGACCGCAGCGGCATGACCACCGAGCTGGACGACGTCCACCTCAACCGGATCTCCCGCTCCGGCGTCGCCGCCATGGAGGCCGAGGAGGGGCTCGCGCTCTTCGACGCGGCCTGCCGCACCACGGACGCCGCGCTGGTCCCGGCCCGGCTGGACCTCGCCGCGATGAAGGTGCAGTTCGCCGGCGGGAGCATCCCGCCGCTGTACCGGGCGCTGATCCGCATGCCCGCCCGCGCCGCCGCGGCCACCACCGGCGCCTCGCTCGTGCAGCAGCTCGCCGGGCTCGGCGACGCCGAGCGGGCCGCCGCGCTGGTCGAGATCGTCCGGGGGCAGGCCGCTGCCGTGCTCGGCTACCCCGACCCGGCGGCCATCGAGCCGCGCCGGGCGTTCAGCGAGTTCGGCTTCGACTCGCTCACCGCCGTCGAGATGCGCAACCGGCTCAACAACGCCTTCGGGATGCGGCTGCCGGCCACCCTCGTCTTCGACTACCCGACCCCGCACGACCTGGCGGGCTTCCTGGGTACGGAGATCGCCGGCACCCCGGTCCCCGTGCGGCCCACGACGACCGCCGTGTCGGTCGGCGACGACGAGCCCCTCGCGATCATCGGCATGGCCTGCCGGCTGCCCGGCGGCGTGTGGTCGCCCGACGACCTGTGGCGGCTGGTGGTCGACGGCGTCGACGCGATCAGCGACCTGCCGACCGACCGGGGCTGGGACCTCGACAGCCTCTACAGCCCCGATCCGGACGCCCCCGGCACCTTCTACGCCCGTGGCGGCGGCTTCCTCAGCGGCGTCGACCGCTTCGACCCCGGCTTCTTCGGCATCTCGCCCCGCGAGGCGCTGGCCATGGACCCGCAGCAGCGGCTGCTGCTGGAGACCACCTGGGAGTCCTTCGAGTCCGCCGGCATCGACCCGGCCGACGTACGGGGCAGCAGCACCGGCGTCTTCGTCGGCACCAGCGGCCAGGACTACGGCTCGCTGCTCGCGTACTCGCCGGAGGCCGCCGAGGGCTACATGCTGACCGGGATGACCAGCAGCGTCATCTCGGGCCGCGTGGCGTACACGTTCGGGCTGGAGGGGCCGGCGGTGTCGCTGGACACCGCCTGCTCCTCGTCGCTGGTCGCACTGCACTGGGCCGGTCAGGCGCTGCGGCGCGGCGAGTGCGACATGGCCCTCGCCGGCGGCGTCATGGTGATGGCCACCCCGACCGCGTTCGTCGAGTTCTCCCGGCAGCGCGGCCTCGCGGCCGACGGCCGGTGCAAGTCGTTCGCCGCGTCCGCCGACGGCACCGGCTGGTCCGAGGGCGTCGGCATGCTGCTCGTGCAGCGGCTCTCCGACGCCCGCCGGCAGGGCCGCACCGTGTACGCGGTGGTGCGCGGCTCGGCCATCAACCAGGACGGCGCCTCCAACGGGCTGACCGCCCCGAACGGCCCCTCGCAGCAGCGGGTGATCCGGCAGGCCCTCGCGTCGGCCCGCCTGACGACCGCCGACGTGGACGTGGTCGAGGCGCACGGCACGGGCACCACCCTCGGCGACCCGATCGAGGCGCAGGCCCTGCTCGCCACGTACGGGCGGGAGCGGCCCGCCGACCGGCCGCTGCTGCTCGGCTCGATCAAGTCGAACATCGGTCACGCCCAGGCCGCCGCCGGTGTCGCCGGTGTGATCAAGATGGTGCAGGCCATCCGGCACGGCCTCGTCCCGGCGACGCTGCACGTGGACGAGCCGTCCCCGCACATCGACTGGACCTCCGGCGCGGTGGAGCTGGCGACGGAGTCGCGGCCGTGGCCGGCGGTGGACCGGCCGCGCCGGGCGGCGGTGTCCTCGTTCGGCATCTCCGGCACCAACGCCCACGTGATCATCGAGCAGGCCGACGAGCCGCAGGCCGTGGCTCCGGCCGAGCCCGGCCCCGGGCTCGTGACCTCCGACGCGGTGCTGTGGTCGCTGTCGGGGCGGTCGAAGGGCGCCCTGACCGGACAGGCGGCCCGCCTGGCGGAGTACGTGCGCGAGCGCGGCGACATCGACGCGGCGGCGGTGGGCTGGTCCCTCGCCGCCACCCGGTCGACGTTCGACCACCGCGCCGCCGTCGTCGGGTCGAGCCTGGAGGAGCTGCTGGCGGGGCTGGACGCCCTGGCCTCCGGGACGCCGGCCGGGAACGTCGTCGCCGGCACCGCCACGCCCCACGGTGCGGGCCCGGTGTTCGTGTTCCCGGGTCAGGGTGCGCAGTCGGCGCGGATGGCGGCCGGTCTGGTGGGTCGTACGCCGGTGTTCGACGCGCGGCTGGCGGAGTGCCAGCGGGCCCTCGCCCCGTACCTGGACGTGGACCTGGTGTCGGTGTTGACCGGTGACGACGAGTCGTGGCTGGAGCGGGTCGAGGTCGTGCAGCCGGTGCTGTGGGCCGTCGGCGTGGCCCTGGCGGCGGTGTGGCAGCACGCGGGGGTGACCCCGGCTGCGGTGGTCGGTCACTCGCAGGGCGAGATCGGCGCGGCCTGCGTGGCCGGGATCCTCAGCATCGAGGACGCGGCGAGGGCCGTGGCGCTGCGCTCGCGGGCGCTGACGGTCCTGCGGGGCACCGGCACGATGGCGTCGGTGGACCTGTCGGCCGACGCGGTCGCCGAGCGGCTGCCGGCGTTCCCCGGCGTGGGTGTCGCGGCGGTGAACGGCCCGTCGACGGTCGTGGTGTCGGGTCCGCCGCAGCCGGTCGCCGACCTGGTGGAGTCCTGCCAGGCCGACGGGGTGCGCGCGCGGTTGATCCCCGTGGACTACGCGTCGCACTCGGCGGCGGTGCAGGAGGTCGCCGAGCAGTTGCGTGCCGACCTGGCCGACGTGGCGCCGCAGCAGGGCCACACCCGGCTGGTGTCGACGCTGACGGGGGACTGGGTCGAGCCGGCGTCGATGACCGCCGGCTACTGGTTCGACAACCTGCGGCAGACCGTCCAGTTCGACGCCGCCGTGCGGGTGGCCGTCGCCGCCGGGCACACGACGTTCGTCGAGATCAGCCCGCATCCGGTGTTGACGATGCCGGTCACGGCGATCCTGGACGACGCCGGCGCGAGCGGGCACACGCTGGGCAGCCTGCGGCGGGGTGACGACGACGCGACGCGGTTGCTGACGAACCTCGCCACCGCCCACACGATCGGCCTGCCCGTCGACCTGGGCACGGTCCTCGCCGGGACCGACGTCGTGGCGCTGCCCACGTACGCCTTCGACCACCAGCGGTACTGGGTCGAGCCGCCGCTGCACCGGGCGCAGGACGTCAGCTCCGCCGGCCTCCAGGACGCCGGGCACCCGCTGCTCAGCGCCACGCTGACCTTCCCCGACAGCGAGCGGATGGTCTTCACCGGGCGGCTGTCGGTGCGTACCCACCCGTGGCTCGGCGAGCACCGGGTGATGGACAACATCCTGCTGCCCGGCACCGCCTTCGTCGAGCTGGCCACGTACGCCGGCGAGCAGGCCGGCTGCCCGACGGTGGAGGAGCTGACCCTGCTCGCCCCGCTCGTCCTGCCCGAACTCGGCGCGCTCCAGGTGCAGCTCATGGTCGGCGACCGGGACGACGACGGGCGGCGCACCGTCCAGCTCTACTCCCGGCCCTACCGGGACGGCTCCGACGAGATCCTGGCCGACGTCGCCTGGACCTGCCACGCCACCGGCCTGCTCGGTCCGCAGCCGGCCGACGCCGCGCCCGCCTTCGACCTGGGGGTGTGGCCGCCGCCCGGCGCGACGCGCGTCGAGGCCGACGACTTCTACTCCGGCATCGAGGCCACCGTCTTCGGGTACGGCCCGGCGTTCCGTGGCCTGCGCGCCGCGTGGACCCGCGACGACGAGGTCTTCGCCGAGGTCGAACTGCCCGCCGACCACCACGCCGAGGCCGGTCGCTTCGGGGTGCACCCGGCGCTGCTGGACGGCGCGTTGCAGGCCATGTCGATCGGCGGCTTCCTCGGCCGGATGGGCGACGGCGCCGACGCCACCGTGCCCCGCCTGCCGTTCGCCTGGACCGGGGTGTCCCTGCTCGCCGCCGGGGCCACCGCCCTGCGCGTACGCGTCGCCGCCGCCGGCGAGGTCGGCGTCTCCTTCCAGGTGGCCGACGCCACCGGCGCCCCGGTGCTGCACGTCGACTCGCTGATCATGCGCCGGGTCTCCGGCGACTCGCTCGGCGCGGCCCGCTCCGGCCGGCACGAATCGCTGTTCCAGGTGGACTGGCCGGCGCTGCCGGTGCCCACCGGCCCCGTGCCGGCGGCCACCCGCTGGGTGGCGCTCGGCGACGACCTGGCGCTCAGCGCCGCCTGCGAGGCGGCCGGCGCCCGGGTGCGTACCGACGTCGGCCTCGACTCGCTGGGCGACCTGCTCGCCGGGGGTGAGCCGGCGCCCGAGGCGGTGATCGTGCCGATCGGCGACGCCGGGGACCCGACGGATCCGGCGCTGGCCGGGCAGGCGCGGGCCACCACGCACCGTACCCTCGCCGCGTTGCGGACCTGGCTCGCCGACGACCGGTTCGCCGAGTCCCGGCTGGTGCTGGTCACCCGCGACGCGGTCGCGGCGGGCGAGCAGCAGGTGGTCAACCTGCGCCAGGCCCCGGTCTGGGGTCTGCTGCGCACCGCCCAGCTCGAACACCCGGGCCGGTGCCAGCTCGTGGACCTCGACGACACCCCGGACAGCGCCACCGCGCTGGCCGCCGCGATCGCCTCCGGCGAGCCGCAGCTCGCCGTGCGGGCCGGGCAGGTGCGCACGCCACGGCTCGGGCGGGTCCCGGCCGGCGTGGAGCCGCTGCCCGGCGGGATCGACCCGGACGGCACCGTGCTGATCACCGGCGGCACGGGCGTGCTGGGCCGCATCCTGGCCCGCCACCTCGCCGCCACCCACGGCGTGCGGCACCTGCTGCTGGCCGGGCGGCGCGGCGCGGCGGCCGAGGGGATCGACGACCTCGTCACCGAGCTCGCTGGCGCCGGTACGGAGGTGACCGTCGCGGCCTGCGACGCCGCCGACCCCGACGCCCTGTCGGCGCTGCTGGCCGGGGTGCCCGCGGCGCACCCGCTCACCGCCGTGGTGCACGCCGCTGGCGTCCTCGACGACGGCGTGCTGGAGTCGATGACGCCTGAACGGGTGGACGCGGTCGCCGTGCCGAAGATCGACGCGGCGTGGCACCTGCACCGCCTCACGGCCGACGCGAACCTCGCGGCCTTCGTCCTCTTCTCCTCGGCGGCGGCCACCCTGGGCAGCGCCGGCCAGTCCAACTACGCCGCGTCGAACGCCTTCCTCGACGCCCTCGCGGCGCACCGCCGGGCCCGCGGGCTCGCCGGCATCTCGCTCGCGTGGGGCCTCTGGGAGCAGGCCAGCGGCATGACCGGCCACCTCGGCGACGACGACGTGCGGCGGATGGCCGAGCAGGGCGCCGCCGGTCTCGCCACCGAGCAGGCGCTGAACCTCTTCGACGCCGCGTGGCGGCTCGACGCGGCGGCCGTCGTGCCGATGCGCCTGGACGTCGGGACGCTGCGGGGGCAGGCCGAGGCCGGCACCCTCGCGCCGATGCTCCGGGCCCTGGTCCGGGTGCCGCTGCGGCGCTCCGTCGACGCCACCGGCGCCCGCTCCGGCGGGGTGCAGCTCAGCCAGCGGCTCGCCGGCCTGGCCGGCCCGGAGCGGCTCAAGGTCGTGCTCGACGTGGTACGGGCGAACATCGCCGCCGTCCTCGGTCACGCCGGCGCCGACGCCGTCGACCCGAACCGGCTCTTCACCGACCTGGGCTTCGACTCGCTCACCGCCGTCGACCTGCGCAACCGGCTCAACGGCCTGTCCGGGCTGCGGCTGCCGGCGACGCTGGTCTTCGACTACCCGACGCCGACCGCGCTCGCCGAGAAGCTGACCAGCGAGATCGCCGCCGACGCGGCACCCTCCACGCAGCCCCTCTTCCAGGGCATCGACACGGTGGAGAGCCTGCTCAACGCCATCCCGCTCGACCCGGCGGCCCGGGCCCGGTTCACCGCCCGGATGCAGGACCTGCTCGCCAAGGCGTCCGACCTGGCGGCCGGACCCGCCGCCGAACCGGACCGGCCCGACCTCGACTCGGCCAGCGACGACGAGATCTTCGACTTCATCAGCAAAGAGTTTGGAATCTCCTGAGATGACCAACCTTCCAATCGAGGCAGGTGCCCCCCGATGAGCGATGACAAGCTGCGGTACTTCCTCAAGCGGGTCACCGCCGACCTGCACGAGACCAAGCGCAAGCTGCAGACCGTCGAGGCGCGCGACCAGGAACCCCTGGCCATCGTCTCGATGAGTTGCCGCTTCCCCGGTGGCGTTGGGTCGCCGGAGGACCTGTGGGAGCTTGTCGCCGACGGCCGGGACGCGCTCACCGAGTTCCCCGACGACCGGGGGTGGGACCTGGAGTCGCTCTACGACCCCGACCCCAACAAGCCGGGCAAGAGCTACACGCGCATCGGCGGGTTCCTCGACGGCGCCGGTGACTTCGACCCGTCCCTGTTCGGGATCTCGCCGCGTGAGGCCCTCGCCATGGACCCGCAGCAGCGGCTGCTGCTGGAGACGTCCTGGGAGGCCATCGAGCGGGCCGGCATCGACCCGCTGTCGCTGCGCGGCAGCTCCACCGGTGTCTTCGTCGGGCTGAGCACCTCGAACTACGGCATGGGTCTGCCGCACGTGCCCGAGGGCGTCGACATGTACATCGGCACCGGCAACACCACGAGCGTCGCGTCCGGCCGGATCTCGTTCACCCTCGGCCTCAACGGCCCCGCCGTCACCGTCGACACCGCCTGCTCCTCCTCGCTGGTGGCCCTGCACCTCGCCGTGAACGCGCTGCGCCGCGGCGAGTGCGACCTGGCCATCGCCGGTGGCGTCACCGTGATGGTCACCCCCGGCGTCTTCGTCGTCTTCTCCCGGCAGCGCGGCATGTCCGTCGACGGCCGGTGCAGGGCCTTCGCGGCCGGCGCGGACGGCACCGGCTGGGGCGAGGGCGGCGGCGTGCTCGTCGTGGAGCGGCTGGCCGACGCCGAGCGCAACGGCCACCCGATCCTCGCCGTGATCCGGGGCAGCGCCCTCAACCAGGACGGCGCGTCCAACGGGCTCACCGCCCCGAACGGCCCCTCCCAGCAGCGGGTCATCCGGCAGGCCCTCGCGAACGCCCGGCTCGGCACCGCCGACGTCGACATGGTCGAGGCGCACGGCACCGGCACCACCCTCGGCGACCCCATCGAGGCGCAGGCGCTCATCGCCACGTACGGGCAGGACCGGCCCGCCGACCGGCCGCTGTGGCTGGGCTCGGTCAAGTCGAACATCGGCCACACCCAGAGCGCCGCCGGCGTCGCCGGGCTGGTCAAGATGGTGATGGCGCTGCGCAACGGCGTCATGCCGGAGACCCTGCACGTCGACGAGCCCTCCCCGCACGTGGACTGGACCGCCGGGGCGGTCTCCCTGCTCACCGAGTCCAAGCCGTGGCCGGAGCTGGACCGCCCCCGCCGCGGCGGCGTCTCCTCGTTCGGCGTGAGCGGCACCAACGCGCACGTGATCCTGGAGGAGTACCGGCCGCGCGTCGCCGAACCGGCGTCCGTGGACGGCGACGAGGCCGTCGAGGCCACCGCCGTCGAGCCCGCGCGACGCCCCGGCCTGGTCGGCTCGGACGTGACCCTCTGGCCGGTGTCGGCCCGGTCGCGCTCCGCCCTCGCCGGGCAGGCCGCCCGGCTCGCGCGGCACGTGCGCGAGCACGGCGACCTCGCCCCGGCGGCCGTCGGCTGGTCGCTGGCCACCACCCGCTCGACGTTCGACCACCGCGCCGCCGTGGTCGGCCTCGGCACCGACGAACTGCTCGCCGGGCTGGACGCCCTCGCCGCCGGCCACCCGGCCGGCAACCTCGTCACCGGTACGGTCACCAGCGCTGGCGCGGGCCCCGTCTTCGTCTTCCCGGGTCAGGGTGCGCAGTCGGCGCGGATGGCCGCCGGTCTGGTCGGTCGGACGCCGGTGTTCGACGCGAAGCTGGCCGAGTGCCAGCGGGCCCTCGCCCCGTACCTCGATGTCGATCTCGTGTCGGTGCTGACCGGCGACGACGAGTCGTGGCTGGAGCGGGTCGAGGTCGTGCAGCCCGTGCTGTGGGCCGTCGGCATCGCCCTCGCGGCCGTGTGGCGCGCGGCGGGCGTCGTCCCGGACGCGGTCGTCGGCCACTCGCAGGGCGAGATCGGCGCAGCGTGCGTGGCCGGCATCCTCAGCCTGGACGACGCCGCGAGGACCGTGGCGCTGCGCTCCCGCGCCCTGGCGGTGCTGCGTGGCACCGGCACGATGGCGTCGGTGGACCTGTCGGCCGACGCGGTCGCCGAGCGCCTGCCGGCGTTCCCGGGCGTCGGTGTCGCGGCGGTCAACGGCCCGTCCACCGTCGTGGTCTCCGGCCCGCCGCAGCCCGTCGCCGACCTCGTGGCCGCGTGCCAGGCCGAGGGCCTGCGCGCCCGGCTCATCCCCGTGGACTACGCCTCCCACTCCGAGGCCGTGCAGCAGGTCGCCGAGCAGCTCCGCGCGGACCTGGCCGACGTCACCCCGCAGGCCGGCCACACCCGCCTGGTCTCCACCCTCACCGGGGACTGGGTCGACCCGGCCTCGATGACCGCGGACTACTGGTACGACAACCTGCGCCGCACCGTGCGGTTCGACGCCGCCGTCCGGACGGCGATCGCCGCCGGGCACACCACGTTCGTGGAGATCAGCCCGCACCCGGTGCTGACGATGCCGGTCACGGCGATCCTCGACGACACCGGCGTCACCGGCCACACCCTGGGCAGCCTGCGCCGCGGCGACGACGACGCGACCCGGCTGCTGGCCAACCTCGCCACCGCGTACGCCATCGGCCTGCCCGTCGACCTCGCGAACGTCCTCGCCGAGACCGAGGTGGCGCCGCTGCCCACGTACGCCTTCGACCACCAGCGGTTCTGGCTGGACGGCAGCGGCGGCCCCGACCTGCAGAGCCTGCTCCAGGGCGCGGCCGGCGGCGACCCCAGCGACACGAGCTTCTGGGCGGCCGTCGAACGCGGGGACGTCACCGCCCTCGCGGAGACCATCGCCACCGAGGACACCCCGGCCCACGAGGTCCTCGACGCGCTGCTGCCGGCCCTGCCGCTGCTCACCTCGTGGCGCCGGCAGCGGCGCCGCCAGTCCGACATCGACAGCTGGCGCTACCAGGACACCTGGAAGCCGCTGACCGGCGTCGCCAACCGGGGCATGAGCGGCACCTGGGTCGTCGTGCTGCCCACCGGCGACATCATCGAGCCCTGGCAGGACGCCTGCGTCGAGGCGTTCGCGGCGGCCGGCGCGACGCTCGTCCCGGTGCCCGTCTCCACCCCCGACGTCGACCGCGACCAGTTCGGCAAGCTGCTTCAGGAGGCGCTCGCCGCCGCGCCGGGTGGCGACGACGCCGCCGCCGAGGTGACCGGCGTGGTCTCGCTGCTCGCCTTCGACGAGCTGGCCCACCCGCTGCACCCGTCGGTGCCCGGCGGCTTCGCCGCCACCGTCGCGCTCTTCCAGGCCCTGGGCGACCTCGGCCTGCGCGCTCCGATGTGGAGCGTCACCTCCGGCGCCGCGTCCGTCGGCATGGCCGACCTGCTGCGCTCCCCGGTGCAGTCGCTGGTCTGGGGCTTCGGCCGGGTCGCCGCGCTGGAGCACCCGCAGCGCTGGGGCGGTCTCGTGGACCTGCCGGAGGCCGTCGACGAGCGCTGCGCCGACCTGCTGGTCGCGGCCCTCACCGCCGCCGGTGAGGAGGACCAGATCGCGGTACGCCCCGGCGGCCTGCTCGCCCGCCGGCTCACCCGGGTGCCGCTCGGCGAGAGCCAGCCCGCGAACCCGTGGCAGCCGTACGGCACGGCGCTGGTCACCGGCGGCACGGGCGCGCTCGGCGGGCACGCCGCCCGCTGGCTGGCCCGCAGCGGCGTGGAGAACATCGTGGTCGTCAGCCGGCGGGGCATGGCCGCGCCGGGCGCGCAGCAGCTCGTCGACGACCTCACCGAGCTGGGCGCCCAGGCCACCGTCGTCGAGTGCGACGCCTCCGACCGGGACGCGCTGGCCGACCTGATCGACGCGATTCCCGCCGAGTACCCGCTCACCACGGTCGTGCACGCCTCCGCCGTGCTCGACGACGCCATGATCAACGACATCCGGCCGGAGCAGATCGAGCGGGTGCTCCAGGCCAAGGTCGACGTCGCGTACAACCTGCACGAGCTGACCCTCGACCACGAGCTGTCGGCGTTCATCATGTTCTCGTCCTTCGCCGGCAGCGTGGCCAGCTCCGGCGTCGGCAACTACGCCCCGAGCAACGCGTTCCTCGACGCCCTCGCCCAGCACCGGCGTGGCCTCGGCCTGACCGCCACCTCCATCGCCTGGGGGGCGTGGGCCGGCGGCGGCATGGCCGACGGGCCGCTCGGCGAGCTGCTGCACCGCCACGGCGTACCCGAGATGACCCCCGAGGCGGCCATCGCCGCGCTACACCAGGCCGTGGACCACGGCGAGGCGTTCCTGACCATCGCCGACATCGCCTGGGAACGGTTCTCCGTCGCCTTCACCGCCACCCGGCCCGGTCCGCTGATCAGCGACCTGCCGGACGTGCGGCGCCTCGTCACGGCCGAGCAGATGGCCAGCGTGGAGGCCGGCGACGGCCCGGAGACGTTGCAGGACCGGCTCGCCGGCCTGCCCGCCGCCGAGCGGCTCGCCGTGCTGCTCGGCCTGGTCCGCAGCCAGGTCGCCGCCGTGCTCAACTACCCGTCCGCCGAGTCGGTGGACGAGCACCGGGCGTTCCGGGAGCTGGGCTTCGACTCCGTCACCGCCGTCGAGCTGCGCAACCGGCTCGGCTCGGCCACCGGCGTGGCCCTGCCGGTCACCCTGGTCTTCGACTACCCGACCCCGACGACCCTGGCGGAGTACCTCTTCGCCGAGGTCGCCCACGACGACGTGGTCACCCCGACCGCCCTCCTCGACGATCTGGACCGGATCGCCGACAGCCTCGACGTGGTGGCGCGGGACGAGGCGGCCCGGGTGCGGGCCACCGTACGCCTGCAGGCGATGCTGTCCCGGCTCGCCCAGGACAGCGGTGGCGCCGACATCGGCCGGCACCTCGACGACGCCACCGACGACGAGTTGTTCGCGATGGTCGACAAGGACCTCGGCATCTCCTGACCTTCCAGCTCCAGCTCTCTCCCGTCCCTTTCGAGGAAGCGGCACTCCGATGGCCAACGAAGACAAGCTCCGCGACTACCTCAAGCGGGTCATGGCGGATCTCCACGACACCCGCCGCCGGCTCAGTGAGGCACAGTCCCAGGAACTGGAGCCGGTGGCGATCGTGGCGATGAGCTGCCGGCTGCCGGGCGGGGTGCGCAACCCCGACGACCTGTGGGAGCTGTTGCGGGACGGCCGGGACGCGGTCACCCCCTTCCCCGACGACCGGGGCTGGGACCTGGAGCGCCTCTACCACCCCGACCCCGACCACCCGGGCACCTCGTACGCCCGGGAGGGCGGGTTCGTCGACGGGGCCGGCGACTTCGACTCCGCCTTCTTCGGCATCTCGCCCCGCGAGGCGCTGACCATGGACCCCCAGCAGCGGTTGCTGCTGGAGACGTCCTGGGAGGCGGTCGAGGCCGCCGGGATCGACCCGGCCTCGCTGCGCGGCAGCCGGACCGGGGTGTTCGTCGGCACCAACGGGCAGGACTACGGCACCCTGCTGATGATGTCGCCGGACGGCGACGAGGGGCACTCGATGACCGGGGGCGCGGCGGCCGTCGCGTCGGGCCGGGTGTCGTACACCCTCGGGCTCGAAGGGCCGGCCGTCTCCATCGACACGGCGTGCTCGTCGTCGCTGGTGGCACTGCACCTCGCGGTGCAGGCGCTGCGGGCGGGGGAGTGCGACCTGGCGCTGGCCGGCGGGGTGACCGTGATGGCCACCCCGGGCCTCTACATCGGATCCAGCCGGCAGCGCGCCCTCTCCACCGACGGGCGGTGCAGGTCGTTCGCCGCCAGCGCCGACGGCGCCGGGTTCTCCGAGGGCGTCGGCTGGCTGCTGGTCGAGCGGCTGTCGGACGCCCGCCGCAACGGCCACCACGTCCTCGCGGTGGTCCGCGGCACCGCCGTCAACCAGGACGGCGCGTCGAACGGGCTGACGGCCCCGAACGGGCCGGCGCAGCAGCGGGTGATCAGCCAGGCCCTCGCCTCCGCCCGGCTCTCCACCGCCGACGTCGACGTCGTGGAGGCGCACGGCACCGGCACCAAGCTGGGCGACCCGATCGAGGCGCAGGCGCTCATCGCCACGTACGGGCAGGACCGGGGGGACGCACCGCCGCTGCTGCTCGGCTCGGTGAAGTCGAACATCGGCCACGCCCAGGCCGCCGCCGGCGTGGCCGGGGTGATCAAGCTGGTGCTCGCCATCCGGCACGGCGTCGTCCCGGCGACGCTGCACGTCGACGCGCCGTCCCCGCACATCGACTGGACGGCCGGCGCGGTGGAACTGGCCACCGAGGCCCGGCCGTGGCCCGAGACGGGCCGGGCGCGGCGGGGCGCCGTCTCCTCGTTCGGCATCTCCGGCACCAACGCCCACGTGATCATCGAGCAGCCGGACGAGTCGGCCGAGGAGCGCCACTCCGACTCCGCCCCCGGGCTGGTCGCGGCCGACGCGCTCCTCTGGCCGGTGTCGGCCCGGTCGAAGGCCGCCCTGGCCGGGCAGGCCGCCCGGCTCGCGTCGCACCTGCGACAGCGCGACGGGCTGGAGCCGGCCGCGGTGGGCTGGTCCCTGGCGGCCACCCGGTCGACGTTCGACCACCGCGCCGCCGTGGTCGGCTCGACCACCGACGAGCTGCTGGCGGGGCTGGACGCGGTCGCGGCCGGCCTGCCCGCCGGGAACGTGGTCAGCGGAGTGGCGTCGAGCCCCGGCGCGGGCCCCGTCTTCGTCTTCCCCGGTCAGGGTGCGCAGTCGGCGCGGATGGCCGCCGGTCTGGTCGGTCGGACGCCCGTGTTCGACGCGAAGCTGGCCGAGTGCCAGCGGGCCCTCGACCCGCACCTGGACGTGGACCTGGTGTCGGTGCTGACCGGCGACGACGAGTCGTGGCTGGAGCGGGTCGAGGTCGTGCAGCCGGTGCTGTGGGCCGTCGGCATCGCCCTCGCCGCGGTGTGGCAGCACGCGGGGGTGACCCCGGCCGCGGTGGTCGGTCACTCGCAGGGCGAGATCGGCGCGGCGTGCGTGGCCGGGATCCTCAGCCTGGAGGATGCGGCGAAGGCGGTGGCGCTGCGGTCCCGCGCCCTGACCGTGCTGCGCGGCACCGGCACGATGGCGTCGGTGGACCTGTCGGCCGACGCGGTCGCCGAGCGCCTGCCGGCCTTCCCCGGCGTGGGGGTGGCGGCGGTCAACGGCCCGTCCACCGTCGTGGTCTCCGGCCCGCCGCAGCACGTCGCCGACCTGGTGCAGGCGTGCCAGGCCGAGGGGGTCCGGGCCCGGTTGATCCCCGTGGACTACGCGTCGCACTCGCCCGCCGTGCAGGAGGTCGCCGAGCAGCTGCGCGCCGACCTGGCCGACGTGACGCCGCAGGTCGGCCACACCCGCCTGGTCTCCACCCTCACCGGGGACTGGGCCGACCCGATCTCGATGGGCGCGGACTACTGGTACGACAACCTGCGCCGGACGGTGCTCTTCGACACGGCGGTGCGGGTGGCCGTCGCCGCCGGGCACACCACGTTCGTGGAGATCAGCCCGCATCCCGTGCTGACGATGCCGGTCACGGCGATCCTCGACGACACCGGAGTCACCGGCCACACCCTGGGCAGCCTGCGCCGCGACGACGACGACGCGACCCGGCTGCTGACCAACCTCGCCGCGGCGCACGCCATCGGCCTGCCCATCGACCTGACGAAGGTCCTGCCCGCCGCGCCCACCGTCGACCTGCCCACGTACGCCTTCGACCACCACCGGTACTGGCCCGCTCCGCCGGCCTTCCTCGCCGCGCCCGACGGCGAGCCGGACCTCGACCGGTGGCGCTACCGGGTCACCTGGCAGGCCGTGCCCGACCTGCCGCTGACCTGGCTCGCCGGCACCTGGCTCGTCCCGGTACCCGCGGCGCTGGCCGGGGACCCCCTGGTCGCCGACGTGCTGTCGGCGCTCGGCAACTTCGGCGCGGACGTCGTACCCGTGGAACTGGACGCCACCGACGACCCGGCGGCGCTGGCCGAGCTGCTGCGCGCCGCACTCGCCGGCCCGGACGGACCCGCCGCCGTGCTCTCCCTGCTGGGCCTGGACGAGCGGGCGCACCCGGAGCACCCGGCGACCTCGCTGGCCGTCTCGGGCACCGCCCTGCTGGTGCAGGCGCTCGGGGCGCTCGGCGTCGAGGCGCCGCTGTGGTGCGCCACCCGGGGAGCCGTCGCGGTCAGCGCCGACGACCCGGCGCCGAGCCCCGTCGCCGCCTCCGTCTGGGGGCTCGGCCGCGCGGTCGCCCTCGAACACCCCGCCCGCTGGGGCGGCCTGCTCGACCTGCCGTACACCCTCGACGCGCAGGCCGGCGCCCTGCTCTGCGCGGCGCTCGGCGCCAGCGGCGAGGACCCGTTCGGCGGTGACGCCGACCAGTTCGGCGACGACGACGGCGCGGAGCGGTTCGGCGGCGGCGAGGACCAGCTCGCCGTGCGCGAGTCCGGGGTCTTCGTCCGCCGGCTCACCCGGCTCACCGAACCCGAGTCGACCGCGTCCGGCGACGCCGTCGACGACACGTGGCGGATGCGCGGCACCGTGCTGATCACCGGCGGCACCGGCGGGCTGGGCGGACACCTGGCCCGCTGGGCGGCCCGCTCCGGCGCCGCGCACGTCCTGCTGGCCAGCCGGCGCGGCCCGGACGCCCCGGGCGCCGCCGAGCTGGAGGCGGAGCTGACCGGCCTCGGCGTACGGGTCACCGTGGCCCGCTGCGACGTCGCCGACCGGGCACAGGTGGCCGACCTGCTGGCCGCCGTCCCCGCCGACGCCCCGGTGACCGCCGTGCTGCACACCGCCGCCGTCCTCGACGACGGGATCGTGGACACCGTCACCCCGCAGCGCCTGCACACCGTCGCCGCGCCCAAGTGCGCCGCCGCCGTCCACCTGGACGAGCTGACCCGGGACCTCGACCTGGACGCCTTCGTGCTGTTCTCCTCGGTCGCCGGCACCACCGGCAACGCCGGGCAGGGCGCGTACGGGGCGGCGAACGCGTTCCTCGACGCCCTCGCCGAGCGGCGCCGGGCCGAGGGCCTGCCCGCCCTCTCGGTGGCCTGGGGCGCGTGGAGCGGGGCCGGCCTGCCCGCCGACAACGAACGCGCCCAGCAGCGGCTGCGCCGGGGTGGCATGCTCGGCATGGACCCGGAGCTGGCCGTCGAGGCCCTCGCCCGGGCGCTGCGGCGCGGCGAGACCACGACCCTGATCGCCGACATCGACTGGGCCCGGTTCGCCCCCGCGTTCACCCTGGTCCGGCCCAGCCCGCTGATCGGCGACCTCGCCGAGGTGCGCGAGGCGACGCGGCCGGACCCGCAGGAGGCCGCCGAGGAGGCGACGGACGTACCGTCGGCCCTGGCGCGGCGGCTCGCCGGGCTCGCCGCGGCGGAGCGCGCCGCGACGCTGCTGGAGCTGGTCCGCCAGTGCGCGGCGACCGCGCTCGGCTACGGCGCGGCCGACGACATCCCGGCCACCCTGCCCTTCCGCGACCTCGGCCTGGACTCGCTGACCGCCGTGGACATGCGCAACTTCCTGGCCACCGCCACCGACCTGCGGCTGCCCGCGACCCTCGCCTTCGACTACCCGAACCCGACGGCGCTCGCCGCGCACCTCGACGAGCTGCTCACCGGGGCCGCCCCGGACGTGGCCACCCCCGCCCCGGCCGCACTGGCCGACGACGACGATCCGATCGCCATCGTGGCGATGAGCTGCCGCCTGCCCGGCGGGGCGGACACCCCGGAGCAGCTGTGGCAGCTCCTCGCCGCCGGCGGCGACGCGATCGGCGAGTTCCCCACCGACCGGGGCTGGGACCTCGACCGGCTCTTCGACTCCGACCCGGAGAAGGAGGGCACCAGCTACGCCCGCGAGGGCGGATTCGTCACCGGGGCCGCCGACTTCGACGCCGGCTTCTTCGGCATCAGCCCCCGCGAGGCCCTGGCCATGGACCCGCAGCAGCGGCTCCTGCTGGAGGCGTCCTGGGAGGCGATCGAGCGGGCCGGCATCGACCCGCACGCGCTGCGCGGCAGCCAGACCGGCGTCTTCGTCGGCACCAACTACCAGGACTACCGGAACCTGATGTTCAGCGCCGAGGGCGCCGAGGGGCACCTGATGACCGGCAACGCCGGCAGCGTGCTCTCCGGCCGGGTGTCGTACACCCTCGGGCTGGAGGGGCCTGCCGTCTCGGTCGACACCGCCTGCTCGTCGTCGCTGGTCGCGCTGCACTGGGCCTGCCAGGCGCTGCGCCGCTCGGAGTGCTCCCTCGCCCTCGTCGGCGGCGTCACCGTCATGTCCACCCCCGGGGTGTTCGTCGGCTTCAGCCGGCAGCGGGGACTCGCCCCGGACAGCCGGGTCAAGGCGTTCGCCTCCGCCGCCGACGGCACCAGCTGGGGCGAGGGCCTCGGCCTGCTGCTCGTCGAGCGGCTCTCCGACGCCCGCCGCAACGGCCACCCCGTGCTCGCCGTGATCCGGGGCAGCGCCGTCAACCAGGACGGCGCCTCCAACGGCCTGACCGCCCCGAACGGGCCGTCGCAGCAGCGGGTGATCCGGCAGGCGCTCGCCAACGCCGGCCTCACCCCGGCCGACGTGGACGCCGTCGAGGCGCACGGCACCGGCACCAAGCTCGGCGACCCGATCGAGGCGCAGGCCCTGCTCGCCACGTACGGCCAGCGGCCCGCCGACCAGCCGCTCTGGCTCGGCTCGATCAAGTCCAACATCGGGCACACGCAGGCCGCCGCCGGCGTCGCCGGGATCATCAAGATGGTGCTGGCGCTGCGGCACGGCTACCTGCCGCAGACCCTGCACGTCGACGAGCCGACCGACCAGGTGGACTGGTCCGTCGGCGCGGTCGAGCTGCTGGGCGAGGGCCGCCCGTGGCCGGTCACCGACCACCCGCGCCGCGCGGCCGTCTCCTCGTTCGGCATCAGCGGCACCAACGCGCACACCATCCTGGAGCAGGCCCCGGAGCCGTCCGTCGTCGAGCCGCCGACGGGGGAGCCGGCCGGGCTGCCGGTGGTGCCGGTGCTGCTGTCGGGACGTACGGCGGTCGCGCTGGCCGCCCAGGCCGACCGCTGGGCCGAGCAGCTCACCGGGCTGGAGGCACCCCGGACGGTCGACGTGGGCTGGTCGTCGGCGGTCTCCCGGGCCACCCTGGAGCACCGGGCCGTCGTGCTGGCCACCGACCGGATCGCGCTGGGCGCCGGGCTGCGCGCCCTCGGCGCCGGTGAGGACTCGCCGCTGGTGGTCACCGGCGTGGCCGCGTCCCGGCCGAAGGTGGCGTACCTGTTCTCCGGGCAGGGGGCGCAGCGGGCCGGGATGGGTCGCGAGCTGGCCGAGGCGTTCCCGGTCTTCGCCGCCGCGCTCGACGAGGCCTGCGCCGCACTCGACCCGCACCTGCCCCGCCCGCTGAAGCCGCTGCTCTTCGCCGAGCCCGACACCGGAGAGGCCGAGGCGCTGGACCGGACCGAGTTCACCCAGCCGGCGCTCTTCGCCGTGGAAGTGGCGCTGTTCCGGCTGTTCGAGGCGTGGGGGGTGCGCCCCGACGCGGTCGCCGGGCACTCCATCGGCGAGTTCGCCGCGGCCCACGCCGCCGGGATGCTCTCCCTGGCCGACGCCGCCGAGCTGGTCGCCGCCCGGGGCCGGCTGATGCAGGCGCTGCCGGCCGGCGGGGCGATGCTCGCCATCGCCGCCACCGAGGCCGAGGTGACCGCCGGGCTCGGCGACCGCGCCGACCGGGTCTCCGTCGCCGCCGTCAACGGTCCCGCCGCCGTCGTGGTGTCCGGGGCCGGCGACGCCGTCGAGGAGCTGGCCGCCGAGTGGAGCGCGCGGGGCGTCCGGATCCGACGGCTGACGGTCAGCCACGCGTTCCACAGCCCGCTGATGGAACCGGTGCTCGACGACCTCGCCGCCGTCGCCGGACGGCTGCGGTACCAGGACCCGACCATCCCGATGATCTCCACCGTCACCGGCGCGCCGGTCGACGCGGCGGAGCTCGGCACGCCGGAGTACTGGGTGCGGCACGCCCGCGACGCCGTGCGCTTCGCCGACGCCGTCGCGGCGCTGCGGGAGCGCAACGTCACCGGCTACGTCGAGATC
This sequence comes from Micromonospora reichwaldensis, assembly GCF_031845925.1. NCBI lineage: Bacteria > Bacillati > Actinomycetota > Actinomycetes > Micromonosporales > Micromonosporaceae > Micromonospora > Micromonospora reichwaldensis. Next base: position 132,917 of record NZ_JAVRFL010000002.1, read on the forward strand.
GGCCCGGACGGGGTGCTCACCGCCCTCACCCAGGCCGTCCTGGCCGAGGACGCCCCGACCGGCGGCCGGGCCCCGCTGGTCGTGCCCGCCCTGCGCCGGGACCGCCCCGAGCCGACCACCCTGCTGCGGGCGGTCGCCGCGCTGCACACCCACGGCGTCTCCCCGGACTGGTTCGCCCTCTACGCGGGCACCGGCGCGCAGCGCGTCGACCTGCCCACCTACACGTTCGACCGGCAGCGCTACTGGCCGGAGCCGCCGCCGTGGGCCAGCCTGGCGGCCGAGGACGACCGCACCGACGTCGAGCGCCGCTTCTGGGCGGCCGTCGAGGCCGAGGACCTCGAGTCGCTGGCCCGCGACCTGGACGTGGACCGCGACCAGCCGTTCGGGACGGTGCTGCCCGCGCTCTCCGCGTGGCGGCGGCGCGGCCGGGAACGGTCCCTGGTCGACGGCAGCCGGTACCGGGTCGTCTGGGAGCCCATCGAGGAGACCCCGCAGGAGCAGGATCCCGGCCGCTGGCTGGTGCTGCTGCCCGCCGACCGGGCCGACGACCCCGACCTGAACTCCTGCACCTGGGCCCTGGGCACCGACGTGACCATCGTGCCCGTGGACACCGGCGCCGACCCCGACGAGCTGTGCGGCGGGTTCGCCGACGTGCTCACCGAGGCACTCGGCGAGGACGGGGGACCGCTGTCGATCCTCTCCTTCCTCGGCCTGGACGACGCCCCGCACGCCGAGCACCCGGCGCTGCCGCGTGGCCTCGCCGCGACCGTGCACCTGCTCCAGCAGCTCGTCGACCTCGACGCCCCGGCCCGGCTCTGGTCCGTGACCCAGGGTGCCGTCGGGGTCGGCGACGGCGACGTCCCGGCCAACCCGCGGCAGGCGATGCTGTGGGGCCTGGGCCGGGTGGCCGCGCTGGAACAGCCCGCCCGCTGGGCCGGTCTGGTCGACCTGCCCACCGACCTCGAGCCCTGGACGGCGATGCGGCTCGGCGGCATCCTCACCGGCGGCGGCGTGGAGGACCAGCTCGCCGTCCGCGAGTCCGGGGTGCTGGTGCGGCGGCTCGTCCCGGCCGTCACCGACGGGGAGCCCACGCCGTGGCAGCCCCGGGGCACGGTGCTGATCACCGGCGGCACCGGCGCGCTCGGCGGGCACGTGGCCCGCTGGGTGGCCGGCGCCGGCGCGGAACGGGTCGTGCTGACCAGCCGGCGGGGCACCGACACCCCCGGCGCCGCCGAACTGCTCGCCGAACTGACCACCCTCGGGGTGGACTGCCGGGTCGCCCGCTGCGACGCCGCCGACCGGAACGCGGTGGCCGAGCTCCTGGCCGACCTCGGGCGGGAGGGACCGCCGCTGCGCGCGGTGGTGCACGCCGCGGGGGTCAGCGAGGTGGTGCCGCTGGCCGACACCACCCTGGAGGACCTGGCGTACGTCATCGCCCCGAAGCTGTCCGGCGCCGAGCACCTCGACGAGCTGCTCGACGACGTCGACCTGGACGCGTTCGTGCTCTTCTCGTCCATCTCGGCGGTGTGGGGCAGCGGCGGGCAGGGCGCGTACGCGGCCGGCAACGCCTACCTGGACGCCCTCGCCGAGCGGCGCCGGGGCCGGGGCCTGGCGGCCACCTCCGTCGCGTGGGGGCCGTGGACCGAGTCCGGCATGTACACCGAGGGGGCGGCGGAGCAGCTGCGCCGCCGTGGCCTGCGGGTGATGCCGCCGGGCGTGGCGATGGCGGGGCTGCGGCACGCCCTGGCCGCCGGGGACACCTGCGTCACCGTCGCCGACGTCGACTGGGCCACCTTCGCGCCGCTGTTCACCTCGCTGCGGCCCAGCCCGCTGCTGGCCGACCTGCCGGCCGTACGTGAGCTGGCCGTCACGCCCGCCGACGCGCCGGACGCCTCCGCGCCCGTCGCCCGGGACCTGCTCGCCGAGTTGCGGGCGTTGCCCGGCGACGAGCGGCGGGCCGCCCTGCTGGAGATGGTGCGCATCGACGCGGCGAAGGTGCTCGGCCACTCCTCCGCCGACGTGATCGAGACGGACCGGGGCTTCCTGGACCTCGGCTTCGACTCGCTCACCGCCGTGGAGCTGCGCAACCTGCTCACCGCGGCCACCGGGCACGACCTGCCCACCACGGTCGTCTTCGACTACCCGACGCCGGCCGGCCTGGCAGACCACCTCTACGAGGAGCTCTTCGCCGACGGCGACGGGGAGTTCGGCGACGACGGTGACGAGGAGTCGGTCCGCCGGGCCCTCGCCGCGATCCCGCTGGACGAGCTGCGGCGGACGGGCCTGCTCGACCAACTGCTCCAGTTGGCCCGCACGAGCGCCGGTCCGCCGGCCGTGGCGCCCGTCGCCCCGGCCGCGCCCGAGGCGCAGATCCACGAACTCGACGTCGCGGGCCTGGTCCGGATGGCCCTGGAAGGCTCCGACTCGTGACCCGGCCGGCCCTGAGGAGCCCCCGATGAGTGTTTCACTGGACGAGGTCGTCGGCGCGCTGCGCGCGTCCCTGCTCGACAACCAGAAGCTCAAGCAGCAGAACCAGCAGCTCACCGCCGCGCTCAGCGAGCCGGTGGCGATCATCGGCATGAGCTGCCGGTTCCCCGGCGGCGTCGGGTCGCCGGAGCAGTTGTGGGACCTGGTGGCCGACGGCACCGACGCGATGTCGGCGTTCCCCGACGACCGGGGCTGGGACCTGGGGGCGCTCTACGACCCCGATCCCGACCCGGACAGCCGGGGCACGTCGTACGTGCGGGAGGGCGGGTTCCTCTACTCCGCCGGGGACTTCGACCCCGCCTTCTTCGGCATCAGTCCCCGCGAGGCCCTCGCGATGGACCCGCAGCAGCGGCTGCTGCTGGAGACCGCCTGGGAGGCGTTCGAGCGGGCCGGCATCGACCCGACCACGCTGCGCGGCGCGCCCACCGGCGTGTACGCGGCGACCAGCAGCCAGGGCGACTACGCCGCGCTGCTCACCGGGGTCAGCGGCGGCGTCGAGGGCTACCTCGGCACCGGGAGCGCCGCCGCCGTGGCCAGCGGCCGGATCTCGTACGCCCTGGGACTGGAGGGGCCGGCGGTCACCGTGGACACCGCGTGCAGCTCGTCCCTGGTCGCGCTGCACCTCGCCTGCCAGGCGCTGCGGCTGGGGGAGTGCACCATGGCGCTGGTCGGCGGGGTGTCGGTGATGGCCACCCCGACCGTCTTCGTGGAGTTCTCCCGCCAGCGCGGCCTGTCCACCGACGGCCGGTGCAAGTCGTTCGCCGCCGCCGCCGACGGCACCGGCTGGTCCGAGGGGGCCGGCATGCTGCTGGTCGAGCGGCTCTCCGACGCCCGCCGCAACGGCCACCCGGTCCTCGCCGTGGTGCGCGGCAGCGCGGTCAACCAGGACGGGGCGAGCAGCGGGCTGACCGCCCCGAACGGCCCGTCCCAGCGGCGGGTGATCCGGCAGGCCCTGACCAACGCGGGGCTGACCGCCGACCAGGTGGACGTCGTCGAGGCGCACGGCACCGGCACCACGCTCGGCGACCCCATCGAGGCGCAGGCGTTGCTGGCCACGTACGGGAAGGACCGCCGCGCCGACCGGCCGTTGTGGCTGGGGTCGGTGAAGTCGAACATCGGGCACACCCAGGCGGCGGCGGGCGTCGCCGGTGTGATGAAGATGGTCCTGGCGATGCGGCACGGGGTGCTGCCGCCCACCCTGCACGTGGACGAGCCCACCCCGCACGTCGACTGGTCGGCCGGGGCGGTCTCCCTGCTCACCGGGGCGGAGCCCTGGCCGGAGACCGGGCAGCCGCGCCGGGCCGGGGTCTCCGCGTTCGGGATCAGCGGCACCAACGCGCACGTCATCATCGAGCAGGCCGCCGAAGCGGACACCGACGACGCCCGGCCGGCCGGTACGCCCGCCCCGCCGACCCCCTGGATCGTCTCCGCCCGCTCCGCACCGGCCCTGGCCGGGCAGGCCCGGCGGCTGCTGGCGCACCTGGCCGACCACCCCGACCTGGCCCCGGCCGACGTGGCGTACTCGCTGGTCACCACCCGCGCGGCCCTGCCGCACCGGGCAGCGGTGATCGGCGAGGACCGCGACGCGCTGCTGGCCGGCCTGCGCGCGGTCGCCGAGGAGCGCAACACCCCCGGCGTGGTACGCGGGGTGGCCCGCCCGGCCGGCAAGGTCGCCTTCCTCTTCACCGGCCAGGGCGCCCAGCGCCTCGGCATGGGCGCCGAGCTGTGCCGCCGGTTCCCGGTGTTCGCCGCGGCCTTCGACGAGGTGGCCGGGGAACTGGACCGGCACCTGAGCCGGCCGCTGCGGGAGGTGGTCTTCGCCGATCCCGACTCGCCCGAGGCGGCGCTGCTGGACCGTACCGAGTTCACCCAGCCGGCACTGTTCGCCTACGAGGTCGCCGCCTACCGGCTGGTCACGGCGTGGGGGCTGCGCCCGCAGCTCCTGCTCGGCCACTCGGTCGGCGAGCTGGCCGCGGCGCACGTCGCCGGCGTGCTGTCGCTGGCCGACGCCGCGGCCCTGGTGGCCGCCCGGGGCCGGCTGATGCAGCAGCTGCCGCCCGGCGGGGCGATGCTGGCGGTGCGGGCGTCCGAGGCCGACGTGACACCGCTGCTCGACGAGCGGGTGTCGCTGGCCGCCGTGAACGGTCCCCGGTCGGTGGTGCTCTCCGGCGACGAGGAGGCCGTGCTCGCGGCCGGTGCGCGGCTCGCCGCCGAGGGCCGGCGGCCCCGCCGGCTGCGGGTCAGCCACGCCTTCCACTCCGCCCGGATGGACGCCATGCTGGCCGACTTCCGGGTCGTCGCGGAGAAGGTCACCTGGCATCCGCCGACCCTGCCGGTCGTCTCCGACCGCACCGGCGCGCCGCTCACCGCCGCCCAGGCCACCGACCCGGGCTACTGGGTCGACCACGTCCGGGACACCGTCCGCTTCCACGAGGGCGTCGCCACCCTGGCCGCCGCCGGCGTGGGCACCTTCCTGGAGCTGGGCCCCGACGGCGCCCTGACCGCGCTGGCCCGCGAGTGCCTGCCCGACGTCGAGCCGGCGGCCTTCGTGCCGCTCAGCCGCCGGGACCAGCCCGAGCCGGCCAGCCTGCTCGCCGCGCTCGCCGCCGTCGACCTGCGCGGCGCCGGGGTGGACTGGCCGGCCCTCTTCGCCGGCAGCGACGCCGCGCGCGTCGAGCTGCCCACCTACGCCTTCCACCACGAGCGGTACTGGCCGGATCCGCCCGCCGTCGACCTCCGTCAGCCCGCCGCGCCGAGCGACGACGACGAGTTCTGGGCCGCCGTGACCCAGGACCGGCCGGCCGCGCTGGCCGCCGCGCTCGGCCTGGACGCCGACCGGCAGGAGGCGCTCGCCGAACTGCTGCCCGCCCTCGCTTCCTACCGGGACCGGCGGCGTCGCGGCTCCGCGCTGGACGGCCTGCGGTACCGCGCCGACTGGGTCCGCGTCGCCGCGCCCTCCGGCACCGCGACGACCGGCGGCTGCCTGGTGGTGGCCGGGACGCGGACCGACGCCACGGGCGTGCTGACCGCACTGCGCGCCGAGGCACTGGACCCGGTGCTCGTGACCGTGGGCGACGACCCGGACGAGATCACCCGGGCCATCGAGCGCGCCGGCGGCGCCCCGTCGGTCGTGGTCTCGCTGCTGGCGGCGGAGGCCACGGGGACGGTCGCGCTGGCCGGGACGGCCGCGCTCGTCCGGGCCCTCGCCGGGGGCAGCGCGCCGGTGTGGACCGTGACCCGGGGCGCGGTGGCCGTCGACGCGGACGATGCCGCGCCCGGCGTCGCCGGCGCGTACCTCTGGGGCCTGGGCCGGGTGCTGGCGTTGGAACAGCCGCGCCTCTGGGGCGGGCTGGTCGACCTGCCGGCGGAGCCGGACGACGCCGCGCTCGCCGCGCTCGCCCGGCTCGTCGCGGCCGGCGGCGACGAGGACCAGCTGGCGGTACGTTCCGGCGGGGTGTACGCGCGGCGGCTGTCGCGCGCCCCGGCCGGCACCGCCGCCGACGCGGACTGGCGGCCCCGGGGTGCGGTCCTGGTGCACGGGGCCGCGGCGGTACGCACCCCGCACCTGCTGCGGTGGCTCGCCGACCGCGGCGCCACCCATCTCGTCCTCGCCGGTCCCGGGGTGCCCGCCGGCACGGTCGGCCCGGACGTCGAGGTCACCGTCGTCGACGACCTCGACGGGCTGCCCGAGGCGCTGGACCGGCTGGCCGACGCCGGGACCGTGGTCCGCACCGTCCTGCACGTCGCCGACTCCGACGGGGCCGGCGAACCGGTCGCGGCGCTGGACCCGCGCGAGCTGGCCCACGCCGTGGCCGCCCGTACCGCCGGGGTGGAGCTGCTCGACCGGGCCTGCGCCGGCCGGCCGATCGACGAGTTCGTGGTCTTCACCTCCACGGCCGCCGTCTGGGGCAGCGGGGGAGCGGCGATCGCCGCCGCCGCCGGCGCCGGGCTGGAGGCGCTGGCCGCCGGCCGGCGCGCCGCCGGCCGCCCGGCCACCGTCGTCGCGTGGGTGCCCTGGGCCGACGAGGTCACCGACCCGGCACAGCTGCGCCGCCGGGGGGTCCGTCCGCTCCCCGCCGAACTGGCCGTGTCCGCGTTGCAGCAGGCCGTGGGCCGCGGCGACGACCAGCTCGCGGTCGCCGACCTCGACTGGCCGGCGTTCGTCCCGGCCTTCACCGCCGTACGGCCCGCACCGCTGCTGCGCGGCGTGCCCGAGGCGGCGGCAGCCGCGGACCGGGACGCCGGCCCCGGTGGCGAGGCGACCGACCCGGCCCGGGCCTTCCGGGACCGGCTGGCCGGCACCCCGGCCGGCGATCGGCACGGGATCCTGCTGGATCTGGTCCGCGCGCGCGTGGCCACGGTGCTCGGGCACGCCTCGCCCGGGGCGGTCGAGGCCGACCGGGACTTCCTGGAGCTCGGCTTCGACTCGCTGACCGCACTGGAGCTGCGCGACGCGCTGTGCCAGGAGACCGGGGCGGAGCTGTCGGCCACCCTGCTCTTCGACCACCCCACCCCTACGGCGCTCGCCCGCCACCTGCTCGGTCAGCTCGGCGGCGCGGACGCGGCCGGGGACGGCGCGGACGACGCCGGGGGACCCGCTGCGGAGAGCTCCGGCGGCGGACTGCTCGGCGGGCTGTTCAACCAGCCGAAGGCGCGCGAGGATCCCGCCGGGTACGCCGAGCTCCTGGTCAAGCTCGCGCAGTTCCGGCCCAGCTTCAGCGAGCCGGCGCAGCTCACCCGCCCGGCCGGCATCCTGCGGCTGGCCGAGGGCGCCGCCGCGGCGCAGCTGGTGTGCTGCTGCACCATGTCCCTGCTCTCCGGCGCCCACGAGTACGCCCGGCTCGCCGCCGGCTTCCGGGGGGTGCGCAACGTCTGGGCCCTGCCCAACCCCGGGTTCGGCGTGGGCGAGGAGCTGCCCGCCGACCTCGACGCCCTGCTGCGGGTGCACGCCGACACGGTGCTGCGCGCCGTCGACGGCGGCCCGTTCGTGCTGGCCGGTCACTCGGGTGGCGCGATGGTGGCCAACCTGCTCGCCGGCGAGCTGGAACGCCAGGGCCGCTCGCCGGACGCGGTGGTGCTGATGGACACCTACCCGGCGAACAGCGAGGTGCTCGGCGGGTGGGTGCCGCAGCTGCTCGACGGGATGATCGACCGGGAGACCGCGTACACGCCGATGGACGACTGGCGGACGACCGCGTGGGCCGGCTACCTGCCCCTGTTCCTGGACTGGCAGCCGACCGAGATGGCGGCGCCGACCCTGCTGGTCCGGGCCAGCGAGCCGTTGGGGGAGTGGGACGGCGAGGAGGACGGCTGGCGGTCCCGCTGGCCCTACCCGCACGAGGTGGCGGACGCGGCCGGTGACCACTTCAGCATGGTCGCCGACCGGGGGCCGGAACTCGCCGGCACGCTTCAGCGGTGGCTGGCCGCGCGGGGCCTGTGACCGTTCCCGCCCCTGGCGTGCCCCTAGCGGCCCCCTATCGGCGCACACACATCTATCGAACCGACGTTGCAGGACGGAGCATGACGACGTGGACGAGGCAGTGGTGGTCACGGAGCTGGTCAAGCGGTACCAGCCCAACATGCCACCGGCGGTGGACGGGCTGAGTTTCTCCGTCGCCGCCGGTGAGGTCTTCGGCCTGCTCGGGCCGAACGGGGCGGGCAAGACGACGACGATCGGGGTGCTGACCACTCGGGTACGGGCCACCTCGGGCCGGGCCCGGGTGTGCGGCGCGGACGTGATCGGCGCGCCCGCTGTCGCGCGGCAGTTGCTGGCGGTCGTACCGCAGCGGGTGAACCTGGACCGGGCGCTGACCGTCCGGCAGAACCTGCTGTTCCACGCGGCGTACCACCGCGTGCCCCGGGCGGAGCGCATCCGGCGGGCGGACGAGCTGCTGGACCAGATGGGGCTCAAGGACTTCGCGAACCACCGCACCGACTTCCTGTCCGGCGGTCTCGCCCAGCGCACGATGATCGCCCGCGCGCTGATGCACTCGCCCCGGGTGCTCTTCCTCGACGAGCCGTCCGCGGGCCTCGACCCGCAGTCCCGGCTCTTCGTGCACGACCGGGTCGCCGAGCTGAAGCGGTCCGGGGTGACCGTGGTGGTCACCACGCACGACATGGACGAGGCGGAGAAGCTCTGCGACCGCGTCGGCATCGTCGACCACGGCAAGCTGCTCACCCTGGACACCCCGTCCGCGCTGACCCGTACGCTGCCGGGCAGCAGCACCCTGACCCTCGTGGTGACCCCCGGCGCCCCCGCCGAGCAGGTGCGGGTCGCGCTCGACGCGATCCCGGACGTGGAGCAGGTGGAACACTTCAAGGTGACCGCCCCGGCGCCCGTCGCCGCGCCGGCGTTCCCGGGCATGCCGGCGATGCCGATGCCCGCGCCGGCCCCCGACGCGCCCGCCGACCCGGACGCCCCGCTCTCCTTCCGGGTCTACACCAGCGGCCAGCCGGCCAACGCCATTCCGATGGCGATGAAGATCCTCGCCGACCTGGGCTGCGAGGTCCGTGACCTGAACATCGGCCAGCCCAGCCTGGAAGATGTCTTCATCCACCTGACCGGAAGGGAACTTCGGTGAGCGTCGCCGCCCCCGCCCCCCCGTCCGCGCCGTCGCCGGCCTCGTCGCCGCCGCCGGTGCGCGCGCTGGACCAGTTCGCCACGTTCCGGGCGGTGCTCTCGCGGGACCTGTTCGTCACCGGCCGGGAGCTGGTCGGCTTCCTGCTCCAGGTCTTCATCCAGCCGCTGTTCATGCTGTTGATCTTCGGCAAGGTGCTCAGCGACCTGGGCTACGCCAGCGACGACTTCTCCAACGTGCTGCTGCCCGGCGTCATCGCGCTGAACGCCTTCCTGATCGGCCTGGAGAACACCGCGCTGCCGATGATGATGGACTTCTCCTTCACCCGGGAGATCGAGGACCGTCTCCTGTCGCCCATGGCGATTCCGCTGGTGGCCCTGGAGAAGATCGTCTTCGGCGGCATCCGCGGCCTGATCGCCGGCGTGGTGCTGATCCCGGTCGGCATGCTCATGCTCGGTGTCACCTGGCCCTGGGCGGTCGTGCTCAAGGTGGTCGGGGTGTTGGCGATCGGCGCGCTGGTCGGTGCGGCGGTGGGCCTCGCCTTCGGCACGCTGGTGCCGACGCAGCACATCCAGATCATGTTCACCGTGGTGATGACCCCGATCATGTTCACCGGCGCGACCCAGTTCCCGCTGCTGGGCCTGGACTCGCTGCGCTGGTACCAGGTGATCTGCTCGCTGAACCCGCTCACCTACATCAGCGAGGCGACCCGGTCGCTCGTCGGCCCGCCGGGGGTCGAGTCGCTGCCGCTCTGGCTGTGCATGTGCGTCCTCACCGGGGTCTTCGTGGTGTTCTCGATGATCGGCATGCGTGGCTTCATGCGCCGCGCCGTGGACTAGCCGAACCGCGGTCGCGGACCGCGCGGCCCCGGCAGGGGCGCGCCGGCCCGGCGATCCCCGTCCCCGTTCCCCGTACCACCTCGACGCCGATGGCCCGAGCCGCTTCCGCGGCTCGGGCCATCGGCGTCGGTGCGTGTACCCCATCGGCAGGCACGAATGTCGACATGGTAGGTTAGTCCGAAATAATCGGCACATAACCCGCCCCTCCAGCGAGCGTTGCCATGCCAGCCGTGGCAGTCTGTGCAGAGGGCGCCAGCTCGAGGTCCCGGCTGTTCCGGAGTGCCAGCCCTTTCGACCCGAGCTTCGCCGCACGTTGCTGCATCGATGTGTATCGATGTCGATCCGCCGCCGACCGAACGGCTCCACGAACAGCCCGCCGGCGCGGCGTACTCCAGGGTCGGACGGCGCGGGTCGCCGCACAGGCGGGAAGGAGTGACGGACGGTGGACATGACCGGAAACGACCGTGACCGGGCGGTACTCGTCGTCGCCTACAACAGCGCGGGGATGTTCAACCCGCTGCTCAGCATCGTGGGCGAGCTGAAGGCCCGGGGCGTCGGGAACGTCTGGTTCGCCTCGACCGAGGATCGCCGGGCGGACGTCGAGGGACTGCGAGGGCCGGGCCAGGTCTCGTTCGTCTCGCTCGGCCCGGCCCGGCCGCAGTCGTCACCGGACAGCTGGGACGACGCGACGTACCGGGCGCTGACCACCGGCGACCGGGCGACCAGCTTCGCCCGGTACCTCGACGTCAGCACCGACTACGACCACGTGCGGCAGCTCTACCGGCGCTGCCTCCAGGTCATCGACGTGGTCGGGCCGGTGGTGGCCGTGGTCGACAGCCTCGCCAGCTGGGCGATGGACGCGGCGCAGACCCGGCAGCTGCCCTTCGTGGTCAGCATCTCGCTGCCGCCGTCCAACTTCTTCCAGGAGCAGCTGCCGTCGCGCTACCCGGCCCCGTTCTCGGGGCTGCCGGAGCGGATGACGCCCCGGCAGCAGGCGGCCAACCTCGGCTTCCGCAACCGGCTGGTGCGGGCGCTGATGGAGCCGGACCGGCTGCGGCGCAGCCTCGCCGCCGTGGCCGCCCGGAAGGCGGCCGGCATCCACAACCCGGAGATGCGCCCGGCCGGCTACGTCGAGGCCGCCGAGGCGCTCATGGCGTACACGGTGTTCGGCTTCGAGTACCCCTTCGCGACCGCCCCGGAGAAGCTGCGGATGCTCGGTCCCGTCGTGCCCCGGGAACTGCCGCCCGCCGACGGCGACGACGAGCTGACCCGGTGGCTCGACGCGCACCCCTCGGTGGTCTACGTCGGCTTCGGCACCATCATGCGACTGTCGCGCGGCCAGGTGGACGCGATCGTCGAGATCGCCGACCGGCTCGGGCCCGAGCACGCCGTGCTGTGGAAGGTGCCCGCGCGCCAGCAGCACCTTCTCCCGCCGGCGCGGCGGCTGCCGGGCAACCTGCGGGTGGAGGCGTGGGTGCCGTCGCAGCACCGGGTGCTGGCCCACCCGCACGTGCGGGTCTTCTTCAACCACGGCGCCGCCAACGCCATCCACGAGGCGGTCCACTTCGCCGTGCCGCAGCTGGTGATGCCGTTCTGGCTGGACTGCCCCGACGGTGCGGTGCGCGCGGTCGACAGCGGGGTGGCCCTGTCCGTCGAGCGCGCCGACTCGCCGGACGTCGAGGACGTCCTCGCCAAGCTCGCGCGGCTGCTGGGCGAGGAGACGTTCCGGGCGCGGGCGCAGCTGTGGAGCCGGCGGATGCGGGAGGCCGGCGGGGTCACCGCCGCCGCCGACCTGGTGCTGGAACACCGCGACGAGGCGGCGGCCCGTCGTACCGTCGGGCTGGCCGTCGGCTGATCTCCCGGTCGCCGTACGCGCCGCAGGGGCGCGGTGGGCCACACCCACCGCGCCCCTGCGACGTCGGTCAGGACGCGGCGCCCTGGGTCTCGTCGGCCAGCGCCTCCGCGTACGCGACGAGTCGGGACGGCAGGTCCGTGCGCCGCTTGACGTCGAGCTTGCGGTAGACCCGGGTCAGGTGCTGCTCCACCGTGCTCACGGTGATGAAGAGCTTGCTGGAGATCTGCCGGTTGGTGTGCCCCTGGGCGGCCAGCGCGGCGACCCGGCGTTCGGCGTCGCTCAGCCCGTCGTCCGGCTCCTGCAACTCGGCCGCGGCCGGGTACGCCGGCAGCCCGCTGCCCGGCTCCCGGCGGATCAGCCGCTGGGCCAGCACCGACGCCCCGCAGTCCTGGGCGAGCTGGTAGGCCCGGCGGACGAGCAGTCGGGCGCGGGCGGAGTCCCCGGCGCGTTGGAGCGTCTGGCCGGTGTCGCCGAGGGCCCGGACGAGTTCCAGCCGGTCGCCGCTGGACTGGAGCAGGTTGACCGCTTCGGAGAGCAGCTTGCGCCGGTGGTCCTGGGCGGCGGTGGTGGCGAGCAGCCGGAGCGTACGGCCCCGGGTGCGGTCGTCGACCCCGTGCGGCACCCGCAGCTGCTCCTGGAGAAGCTGCGTGGCCTGCGTCTTGTTGCCGACGCTGAGCTGCACCCGGGCCAGCTCCAGCCGCCACGGCACCAGCCCGGCCGCGTCGACGCCCCAGGCGCGCATCAGCTCGCCGCAGCGGCGCAGGTCGGTGGTGGCGGCGTGCGGCCGGCGCACGGCCAGGTGGTGCCGGGCCCGGGCGGCCAGGTAGTGCAGGCCCAGCGGGGTGCGGAAGATGCCGGGCGGGACGGGGTGGGCGAGCCACCGTTCGGCCTCGGAGAACCGGCCCGACTCGGTCGCGCAGGCGACCAACGTGGCCAGCGGGCCGGCGATGGCCACCCCCCAGGCCGGGGCGGGCATGTCCTCCAGGGCCGCCCGCGCGTGGTGCTCCGCGCCGGGCAGGTCGCCGACGCGCAACGCCGCCTCCGCCCGGACCGCCCGGATGACGGCCCGCCACACCGGGGCGTGCTGGGCCACCGGCCGACCGAGCAGCACGTCCCCCCAGACCGCGGCCCGGTCGGACCGACCCGCCCAGAGCAGCGCCAGCAGGGGAGCGGTCAGCAGACCCAGCGCGCCGTCGTCCGTGTGGTGGCGCTGGAGAAGCTGCTCGGCGGTTGCCACGGTGTCGTTGTCCGCGGCCGGCGTCAGCGCGGTGCCGAGCACCGTCACCGCCTGGAGCAGCGGGCTGATCGTGGTCGGCGCGCTCGCCGCCCGGCTCCAGGCGCTCGGGGTCTCCCGCACGGTGGTCAGGTGCTCCGGGTGGGAGAGGGAGACCAGCAGCTGCATCATCCGCAGGCGACCGGCCGTGCCGGCCGGGCTGTGCTCCTCGTCCGTCGGGAAGGCGCTGACCGCCTCGGTGGCCTCGTCCACCCGGCCCTGCCAGAGCAGGTAGGGCACGGCGGACAGGCCCGCGTCGGTGGACCACCCGGCGGCCCGCGCCGTCTCCACCAGCTCGGTCAGCTGCCCGTTCACGGTCAGCGGGTTGAGCTGCCAGCGGGCGTTCACCAGCATCTCGGTGGTGGCGGTCCGCTGCTGCGCGTCCACCGGGGCGCGGGAGACCAGGCGAAGGCACGCGGCGGCCACGTCGGGTCGACCCGACGCCAGCGCGTGGCCGGCGGCGTCCTGGAGCACCGGCACCACCCAGGGCGCGCTCGCCGAGCCGGCGGCCACCAAATGCTCGGCGACCACGCTCGGCTCGGCGCCGTGGTCGTGCAGCACCTCGGCGGCGCGCTGGTGCAGGCTCCGCCGTTCGTCGGCCGACATGTCGCCCAGGATCGACCGCAGGATGCGCGGGTGACGGAGCTGGTCGCCCTCCATGAGGCCCGAGGTGCGCAGCACCCGTACCGCCGGGGCCGTCGACTCGGGCACCACGTCGAGGAGGTGGCCGAGCAGTTCGGTCGTCGCGGGCCGGTTGAGCACCGCCAGCGCCTGCGCCACCCGGCGCACCCCCGGCTCGTGCCGGTACAGGCAACCGAGCACCGCCTGGTCGAACGCGTCGCCGACCGGCGGACCGTACTCGTCGTTCGTCTCCGCGCCGGCCCGCTCCTCGAGCAGCGCCCGGGTGAGCAGCGGATTGCCGCCGGTCATGCGGACGCAGCGTTCCGCCGTCCGCCGGGCGTCGGCGTTGTCGGCCTCGCCGCCGACCAGCCGGGCGACGGCGTCGACGGTCAGCGGCGGCAGGCCGATGCGGGAGAAGTGCGGCTGGCTGAGCAGCTCGGCGCGGAACAGCGGGTGCGGCGGGCGCAGCGTCGAGGCCTCCGCGAGCACGACCATGATCCGGGCGTGGCGCAGCCGGCGGGTCACGTAGAGGAGGCAGTGCAGCGAGGCCGGGTCCGCGTGGTGCACGTCGTCGACGGCGAGGACCAGGGGTCCGGCGGCGGTCAGGTCGAGCAGGGTGGCGAAGAGACCGTGCAGCAGGGGGGCCCAGGCCCGGTCGCCGTCGGCCGCCTCGGCGCCGGGCTCGGGCAGCGGTACGGCGAAGGTGGCGTCCCGCACCAGCTTCTCGACCCGGGCCGCGGCCTCCGGAGTGAGCCGTGCACTGTGGAACAGCTGCCCGATCACTCCCAGGTGAAGCCCGCGCTCGGCCCGGGAGCCGGCGGCGCTCATCACCTGCCCGCCGGCGCCCGCCGCCCACTCGCTGAACGACTCCAGCAGGCTCGTCTTGCCGCTGCCCACGGCGCCGGTGACCAGCGCGACGTGTCCGCGCTGCTGGTCCTCACAAGCCCGGAACGCGCGCCGGAGCCGGGTCGTCTGTTCCTCTTGCTGCACCAACACCAACGTGTCAGCCCTTCTCCTACGCGGCGCGGGACCGGGAACCCCGGTGTTGCCGACGCCGCCTCCCCCTTGCCGGACAGCCGCCCCTCCACCCGTGTCTTCCGGGTAGGGGTGGAGCGCACCGGGCCGCCGTGCCGGGTGGACCTGGAAATCTTTCGCCGGACCGGGGTTCTCGCCGTACGGTCCGGGTGCTCAGGGGAGTCTGGCACCGGCGCGGGTGTGCGACAACGGGCGCGAGACCCCATCGTTTCGCGCACAAACCTGCGGCCCTGAAACGCATTTAGGGGTTGCGCGAAGCGCGATGAAGGGGTGTCGGACTCGACCCGGTGGGGGAGATGGCGACACGGTGAGTGGCTGGTGTCGGGTGTGCGGCTTGATGGTGTCACATCGACCTTCGCGACGCACGCCCGGTTGCACGCTCAGTGCTGGGGTGTGGACACCCGGCGACGGTCGGCGCAGGTGGCGGCCGAGGCCATCCCTCCACAGTCGACTGGAAAGACCGGCGGAAGCCGGGGCGAACGGCGGCGGACGGCCGCCGGCGGCCCACGCCGGAGGGAGGTGTAAGGAAGGGCCCCTTGCTAACGCATAGCGTTAGCAAGGGGCCCTTCCTTACACCGTGGTGGCCGCGGGTGCCGGGCGACGTGGTGGTGCGGGCCTCGTGCGACCGTAGGTCGACGAACCGGCCCGGGGACAGGGCCCAGGAGACCACGGCCGGCGATGAGCCGCGGCCGGGACGGTCGGCGAGGGCCGGAGCGGTGGTCGACCGGCGAAGGTCAGCGCGGCCGGGGCCCGGCGGGCCGCTGGCCCGGGTCGTCCCTGCCTCGCGGCGGCGGGTCCAGGACCGTCGCGCCGGGTCGGTTCATGCGCAGCCGGGCGGCCAGCTCGCTGCGCGAGTTGACGTCCAGCTTCCGGTAGATCCGGGTCAGCCGCTGCTCGATGGCGCTGACGGTCAGGAAGAGCTTCTCGGCGATCTCGCGGTTGGTGTGGCCCTGGGCGGCCAGGGTGGCCACGTTGCACTCCGCGTCGGTCAGTCCCCGGACGACGGCCGTCGCGCCGGCGCTCTCGGCGCCGCCGCTCCTGGGGGAGAGGCCGGGCCGCAGCATCGGGATCCCGCACTCCTCGGCGAGGACCCGGGCCGACCGCGCCGCGACGCGGGCCTGCCGCCGGTCGCCGGCCTGCTGGTAGGCCTGACCGAGGTCGGCCAGGTTGTGCGCCAGCTCCATCCGGTCGCCGCACTGCCGCAGCAGTCGGACGGCGCTGCGCAGGTGCGGGATCCGGTCCGGCCCGTCCTCCGTGGCGGCCAGGACCCGCAGGGCGGCGGCCCGGTGCCGCACGTGCACGGGCCGCAGCCGGGCCAGCTCTTCGCGGACCAACCGGCCGGCCTGCTGGCGGCGGCCCATCCGGAGCAACGCCCGCGCCGACTCGGTCCGCCACGGGACGAGGCCCGAGAAGTCCAGCCGCCAGCGGTTCATCAGCTGCCCGCAGAGCTGGAAGTCGGCCAGGGCCGCCTCCGGGCTTCCCGCGGCGAGGGCGTGCATCCCGCGGGCCTGCAGGTAGTGCAGCCCGATCGGGGTCTCGAACATCGCCGGGGGCACCGGCATCTGGAGGGTGGCCGCCGCCGCGTCGAGCTGGTCCATGAAGGTGAGGGCCCGTACCCGCACGGCGAGCGGTATCCCGATCACCACTCCCCAGCCCTTCGGCGAGAGCTGACTGAGCGCCTCGTCGGCCAGCTTCTCGGCTCGGGGCAGGTCGCCGAGCCGTCCGGCGACGGCCGCCCGGAGCGCCGCGAGCGTCGCCGACGGGGTGGGGTAGCGCGGGGTGGCGGGGTTGCGGCCCAGCCGGTCGCACCAGTCGTCGGCCAGGTCCAGCCGGTCGGCGTAGATCATGGCGATGAGTGCGCAGACGGCGGTCCACATGTTCGGTTCGTCGTCCAGCCCGGTGGTGGACAGTGCCCGCTCGGCCTGCTCGACCGCGCTGGCGTCACCGCGGTCGAGCACGGCGGACAGCAGGGTGGCGCCCTCGATCCCGCGCTTGACCTTGGCCAGCGTGAGCGGGTCCCGGACGGCCACGGCGGGTGCGGGGCGGTCGACCATCACGCCGGGGTAGAGGGTCGACATCCAGCCCGTGGTGACGAGCAGTTCGGCGGCGGACCTCGGGTCGACGCTGTCCGCCCGTTCGCTCAGGTGGTTGACGAGCTCGACGGCCTTGTCGATCTCGCCGTGCCAGAGCAGGTAGTGGATGGCGCCGGCGGCCTGCTGGCTGCCGAGGTGCCCGGCGCGGATGGCGGTGACGACGCCGACCAGGTGGGGGATCGCGGCCTGCGGGTCGATGCGCCACTCGGCGCGGGCCAGCGCGGAACGGATCCGCGCCCGCAGGCATTCGCCGGCGCAGCTCCGGTGCGCGCGGCGCAGGTAACGCAGCGCGGTCTCCATCTCGCCGTCGCGCAACGCCTGCTCGCCCGCGTCCAGCAGGGTCTGCGCCATCCAGGGCTCCGCCAGCTCGTCGATCCCGACCAGATGCGGCGCGATCCGGGCCGGGGCCGCGCCGTCGTCGTGCAGCAGGCAGGCCGCCTCCAGATGCAGCCGTGCGCGTTCCTCGGCGGTCATGCCGTCGAGGACGGCCTGCCCCACCGCCGGATGGCGCAGCCCCTGCTCGGTGATCAGCCCCGCGCTGGTCGAGTCGTCGATCGCTCCGAGCGCGGCCCGTGACCGCGCGTCGACGAGGTGGGGCAGCAGGTTGCCGTGCAGCGGCTCGCCGGTCACGGCCAGCACCCGGGCGGCGTTGAGCACGAGCTGGTCGCAGCGGTACAGGCAGCTCAGCACGGCCTCCCGGAACGACTCCCCGACCACGGGACGGTCGGCGGGCCGGGGCGCGGCCGCCTGGTCCTCGGCGAGCGCCTGCACCAGCAGCGGGTTGCCGCCGCTGATCCGATGGCTCTCCTCTGCGATGGTGCGGGCGACCGGAACGCCGAGTCGCCGGGCGAGCAGTTGGAACGTCCCGTCGGCGGTGAGCAGCGGCAGCCGGATGCGCTGCAGCCGCGCGGGTTGCAGCAGCTCGGCGTGCACGTCGGGCCGCCACGGCCGGGTGCGCGGCGCCTCCGTCAGGATGATCAGCACGGGTAGCCCGGAGATCCGTCGGGCCACGTAGTCGAGGCAACGCAGCGACGGCACGTCGGCGTGGTGGACGTCGTCGACCGCGATGACCAGCGGCCCCTGCGCGGTCATCTCCAGCAGGGCCCCACCGATCGCGGCGGTGGCCAGGGCGGTGTCCTCGTGGTCCGTGTCGTCGGCGTCGGTCCAGGTGAGGGCACCCGCGTCCAGCAGCCGCCCGAGGCGGGCCCAGAGGTCGGGGTCACCGGCTCCACTCAACGGCGCCGCCCGCACGAGCTGCCGGATGACCTCCAGCGGGACGGTGCGTTCGGCGCGGGAGGCGCTCGCGCCGAGGACCCGTGCGCCGGAGTCGCAGGCCCGCCGGGCGAAGGTCTGCAACAGCGTGGTCTTGCCGGAGCCGACCGGGCCGGTCAGCACGGCGACGGTCCGGTTGGTCGGGGAGGCCTCGCTGCGGGACAGGTCCGTCAGTCGCCGTTCCAGCGTGCTGAGCAGGCACGACCGCTCGGTCAGCTCCATCGACGCGGCCCCCGGAGGAGCGTGCGGGCCGCGGTCACCGGAGGGGCCGCCCGCCCTGCGCGCCCCTGGAGCTCGACGAAATCGGAGACCGGCAATTCTTGACCCATTCCATTATTAGCAAATATAGACGACCGTCGAGCATCGCCGGCGAACCATCGACCGACTTGACCGGCTGGCGACTCCGGGTTGCGCCCCCGCCGGTGTCGGTGATAATTCCCCAGCCTCTCCGGGCCGGCCTTCCCCCTATCGACCACCGTGATGGTGGGAGTATGGCAGTTCGGCAATTGGGCGGCAAGCCGAGGTTTGTAAAGGATGGGCAAACATCGGTTCTGTCTCGCGTCGCCCCGGGCGGGCCTTCGCGGGTACGGGCGACAGCGGAAAGTCGCCGGGTGGTCCCGTAACGTGACAGCATGCCGCCGTGGCCCATTGGTCGCGCCTTTTCCGGCCCGCTCGGCGATTGGCGGACGCGTTCTTGCGTGCTAAGCGTCCGGTGTGTGTCCACGTCGTCACCGCGACGGAACTCCCGTCGTCGGCCCGTCGGCGGCGAAGCCGCCTCCCGCCGGCGGCCGTCCCGCGTCGGGTGGGCCGGAAGCCCTCGACGTCATCCCGTGTAAGCGCTGCTCAACTCAGTGTCAACATGGCCGGCGGGCGGTCTGGTGGCCATGGGCGCGGTGCGGCCCGGCGTGGGAGCGCTGACGGTCGGAAGGGGGCCGGGGGTGCCTGCCGGCCCGCGGGCCCGGACCGGCGACGAGAGGCTCCAGGGTGCGGGCGGGCGGCTCGACAATTGTTAAAGGTTCCCGATTGTTGCGCCGTGCGACATCGCCTGCCCGAAGTGCGACTGCGGGCCGCCGGGTCGCCCGGGATCGGGACTCGGCGCGCGTCGACGATGCGCCACCCGATTCGGACCTTTGGGAAATTAACCGATTATGTTGTTAAAAAAGAATTATGTTCCCAGGGGCCTGTCGGTGGGCGCCGGCGTCGCTGAGTGGCCGACGGAATGCGATCGAACAAGTGTAACCGACATCAATGTCCGAGCGATCCGTTACTGCCGATCGACAATTTCCCGTCAAAAGTCGACTCCAATGTCCGTCACTGTCGGCGAGTCGTCGTCCATCCATAGTGTCGGCCACGGGAAAGGGCGATCCGGCCCGCCGCCGCCGAAAACCGGGCGAGGTCCTGTCCTACCTGGCCTGTCGGCCTCGCAGGGGACCCGGTCCGGGCAGCTAGGGGTTGTGCCGGGCCGATAGCCCGGCCTAATTTCGGGGCACCCGTTTCCATCATCGGGATAGTCGGATATGGGGCCGTGCCCCGTCACCTGAAGGGTTCTGTGGCCGTCGTGATGTTCCACCTGCTGCCGCGACTCGTTGCCGCCCTCCGCAGGGGATAGCGCAGATGACACTGCTGCCGGCGCTGCGGGGATTCGGCGCGGACCGGGCCGATGCGGTCACGGTGGCCGGCGGCACGCTCTCCAGCGAGGCCCTGCTCGGCTGCGTCACCGCGGTCGCCGACCGGATCAGGGGTGCGGTCGCGGTCGCCGTCGACGGCACACCGACCCTGGAGACGGTGGTGGGAATGCTCGGCGCAGTCCACGCGGGCGTCCCGCTCGTACCGCTGCCCCCCGACGCGGACGAGTGCGAACGGGGCCGCATCCTGCGGCAGTCCGGGGCGACGGTGCTCCTCGGCCGCAACCGGTCCGGCACCCACCGGCTGCCCACCGTCCCGGTCGACCTGCGGGAGCGCTCCTCGACACCGCACCCGGAGCCGGCGCCGGGCACCGACGCGGTCATCCTCTACACCGGGGGCGCCGGCGGGCCGTCGCGCGGGGTACGCATCTCGCGTCGCGCCATCGCCGCCGACCTCGACCTGCTGGCCGACGCGTGGCGGTGGAACGAGGAGGATGTCGTGGTCCAGGGCGCGCCGCTGTTCCGGGCGTACGGCCTGGTCGTCGGCCTGCTCGGCGCGTTGCGGGTCGGCAGCCGCTTCGTCCACCTCGACCGCAACGCCGCCGCCGGACCGGTCGGCACCATGTACCTGGGGTTGCCCGAGCAGTGGGCGAAGATCGCGCTGAACGCCCGGTGGGCCCGGTCGCTGTCGGCGGCGCGGATCCTGATCTCCGCGGACGCCCCGCTGGCCTGCGCCGTGGCCGAACGCCTCCGGCTGCTCACCTCGCACACGCCGGTCCAGGCGTACGGCACCACCGAGACGCTCATCGCGCTGACCGGGCGGGCCGACGATCCCACGGTCGCCGGTGCCGTCGGCACCCCCCTGCCCGGGGTGGAGACCCGGGTGCTGGACCGCGAGGCCCGACCGGTGCCGGCCGACGGCGAGTCGGTCGGCGAGTTGAGCATCTGCGGGCCGACGCTGTTCAGCGGCTACGTCGAGGGCGGGCGGGGCCATGCCGCCGGTCACTGGCACGCCACCGGCGACCTGGCCACCGTGGCCGCCGACGGCTCGTACCGGATCATCGGTCGGCGCGGGCTCGACGTGCTGCACTGCCGGGGCCGGCGGATGCACGCCGGGCAGATCGAGGAGGCGTTGCTGAGCCATCCCGGCGTCCGGGAGGCCGCCGTCGTCGGCACGCCGCACGACGCCCTCGGCGAGCAGGTCACCGCGTACGTCGTCGCTGAGGGGTTGACCGCGCAGGTGCTCATCGACCACGTCGGCCGGTATCTCTCCGCGGGTCAACGACCCCGGCGGGTGCACTTCGTCGACGAGCTGCCGCGCAGCGCGCTCGGCCGGATCAGAAAGTCCCTGCTGATCGCCGCCGGCTGAGCCGACCGGGCCGTGGTCGGCGGTCCACCGACGTCCGCCCCGCGGTCAGCCCTCCACCCAGCCGTGCCGTCGGGCCAGGTCCAGCATCCGGGCCCGCACCGCCACGATCTGCGCCCCGGTCAGGTCCGACACGGACGTGACCAGCGCCTCGGTGGTCTCCGTGCAGAAGGCCCGCTCGGAGAGCACGTCGCACAGGCCCTCGTCGTCCTCCGCGCCGCCCGTGGCCGGCCCGCCATCCCTGCTGCGCCCGCCGGTGAACGCCACGCCGGCCCGGGCGGGCGCCGCGGTGCCGGCCGTCCCGGTCCGCTCCGCGCCCACGGCAGCGCCCACCACCCGCACCAGCACGGCCTTGGGGCCACGGTCGGTCCCCACCGCCTCGTACTCCACCGGGACACCGGGCGTCAGCGCCCACTTGTCGCCGTCCAGCATGTTCGCGTGCACGAACACGTCGTCGCTGCCGTCGTCCGGGGCGATGAACCCGTAGCCCCGCACCTCGTCGAACCGCACCACCTTGCCAGTGAGCATCGCTTTCCCGCATCCATCCGACCAAGATCCGCGTGCCCCGCCCATGGAACCGGGGCCCGCCCCCAGACTGGCAGCCGCCCGCGCGGCCCGGCACCCGTACCCGACCCCTATGGTGCACCGTACCGTCGGTGCCGGCGCAACGCGCGTTGCCGCAGCGCCTAGCATCGGCGGACGTGATCGAGCAGATCCTGCCCACCGCCGTGGCGGTGGCCGAGGCCTTCACGGACCCCGCCGGCCTGACCCTGTTCCCCGAGGAAGAGGCGCTGGTGGCCCGGTCGGTGGAGAAGCGTCGCCGGGAGTTCACCACCGTGCGGCACTGCGCCCGCACGGCCCTCGGCGAGCTGGGCCTCGCGCCGGTGCCGATCGTCTCCGGCGCCCGCGGCGCCCCGGTCTGGCCGTCCGGCGTGGTCGGCAGCATGACGCACTGCGACGGCTACCGGGCGGCGGTCCTCGGCCGTACGACCGCGTTGGCCACCCTCGGCGTGGACGCCGAGCCGCACGCGCCGCTGCCCGACGGGGTGCTCGACGCGATCGCCCTGCCGGCCGAGCGGGCGCGCACCGCCACGCTGGGCGCGGCCCGCCCCGCCGTCTGCTGGGACCGCCTGCTGTTCAGCGCGAAGGAGGCGGTGTACAAGGCGTGGTTCCCGCTCACCGGCCGGTGGCTGGACTTCTCGGAGGCGGACATCGTGATCGATCCGGCCGGCACGTTCGAGGCCCGGCTGCTGGTGCCCGGCCCGGTCCTCGGCGGGATCCCGGTGACGGCCTTCGCCGGCAGGTTCCTGGTCGAGCGGGGACTGGTCGCCACCGCGATCAGCATCCCGGCCGTCCGGCCCTAGTCCGCCGTCAGCCTGGTCTTCTGCACCTTGCCGAGGGCGTTGCGGGGCAGCGCGTCGACCAGGCGCACCTCGCGTGGCCGCTTGTGCGCCGACAGGTGCCGGGCCACGAAGTCGATCAGTTCGGCCCCGTCCACCCCGTCGCCCACCACGTACGCGGTGACCTGCTGGCCGAGGTCGGGGTGCGGGGTGCCCACCACGGCGGCCTCGCGGACCCCCGGGTGCGCCAGCAGGGCGTCCTCCACCTCGCCGGCGCCGATCCGGTAGCCACCGCTCTTGATCAGGTCGGTGGACGCCCGCCCGACGATCCGGTGCCAGCCGTCCGGGTCGACGGTGGCGACGTCCCCGGTGCGGAACCAGCCGTCCGGGGTGCGGCTCGCCGCGTCGGCGTCCGGACGGTTCAGGTAGCCGTCGAACAGGGTGGGGCCGTCGACCTGGAGCTCGCCCATCGCCGCCCCGTCGGCGGGGAGCGTGGCGCCGTTCTCGTCGACCAGCCGCGTACGCACCCCGGGCAGCGGCAGCCCGACGGTCCCCGGCCGGCGCGGACCGTCCGCCCGGGCGCTCACCGTGATCAGGGTCTCGGTCATCCCGTACCGCTCGACGGGCCGGTGCCCGGTGAGGGTGGCGAGGTCCGCGAAGACCGCCGCCGGCAGCGCCGCGCTGCCCGAGACGAGCAGTCGCGCCGGACGCAGCGCCCGGGCCGCGTCCGGGTCGGCGGCGATCCGGGACCACACGGTCGGCACGCCGAAGTACATCGAGCCCTTGGCGGCGGCGTACCGTTCGGGTCGCGGCCGGCCCACGTGGTGCAGCCGGCCACCCAGCCGCAGCGGCCCGAGCACGCCGAGCACCAGCCCGTGCACGTGGAACAGCGGCAGGCCGTGCACCAGCAGGTCGTCCGGCGTCCACGCCCAGGCGTCGGCCAGCCCGTCCAGGCAGGCGGCGACGGCACGGCGGGAGATCACGGCGCCTTTCGGTGCGCCGGTGGTGCCGCTGGTGTAGAGGATCACCGCGGTGCTGGCCGGGTCCGGCTCGGGGTGGACGGTGTCCGAGCGCCGGCCCAGGTCGACGGGCACGACGGCCCGGCCCGTGTCCTCGGCGGTGCGCTCCGCGCCGGCCGGGACCAGCAGCGCCGTCGCGCGTGAGTCGCGCAGGATGTGGTCGCGTTCCATCGGCCCGGCGTCCGGCGGGACCGGCACGACCGCCGCCCCGGCCGTGAGGGCGCCGACCACCCCGACCACCGTCTCCAGGGTCGCGGTGGCCTCGATGGCGACCCGGTCGACGCCGCGCAACTCGTCGGCCACCGCCGCGGCCAGGCGGCGCAGCTCCACCCAGGACACCGCGCGGTCGTCGACGCGGATGGCGTCCGGACGCTCGTCGGTGCCTCCCGCGAGCCAGCTCAGCAGCGGCATGGTGCGACCCCTCTCCAGCGGCTCGGGCCCGGGCCGGTCCGGCCGGGCGTGCCGCGGCGGCCGGACGACGGGCACCCGGGACGCCGGTAGGGTCGGTGGGGCGCCGGCGGATCCAGGTGGGCGCGGTGCGCCGCGCCGGCGGGCCCGGAACGACGGTCCTGACCGTAGTCGGGGGGCACCCCGGTCTGCCACCCCTACCGGGCGGCGCGCCGGGTCGGACGGCGGGAGGTGACGTCGGTGGTCGCGGACGCGACGGCGTGGACGGCGGTACCGGGCGGCGTTCGGGCCGTGGTGCTCGACCTCGACGGGGTGCTGGTCGACAGCCTCGCCGTGGCCAGGGAGGCGTTCGCCCTCGCGTACGCCGAGGTGGTCGGCGAGGGCGTCGCCCCGGTCGAGGAGTACTGCCGCCACCCGGGCCGGTACCTGCCGGAGGTGCTGGAGCTGATGGGCCTGCCGGCGACGCTGGCCGGGCCGTTCGTGCGGGAGAGCAACCGCCTCGCGCACCGGGTCACGCCCGTCGACGGGGTGCCGGAGCTGCTCCACACCCTGCGCCGGCGGGGCATCGGGCTGGCCGTGGCCACCGGCCGCAGCGGGGTCCGCGCCCGCGACCTGCTCGGCCGGCTCGACCTGCTGCCACTGGTCGACCACGTGGTGGGCTCGGACGAGGTGCCCCGGCCGAAGCCCGCTCCGGACATCGTGCGGCGGGCGCTGCGCCTGCTGGGGGCCCACCCGGGGGAGGCGCTGATGGTCGGCGACGCCCCCAGCGACCTGGCCAGCGCGCGGGCGGCCGGGGTGCTGGCGGTGGCCGCGCTGTGGGGCGAGTCCGACGAGGAGACCCTGCGCGCCGCCGGCCCGGACGTCGTCCTGACCCGGCTCGACGAGCTGCTGCCGTTCTGCCCGGCCCGCCGGTGACCGGCCCTCGAGCGGGAAGCGGGCGAAGGTGGCGCCCCGTGGACGGACACCTGAGGTGACCGGTCGACACCCCTGCCCCCGCGCCGCGTTCGCGGTCGGCACCCCTGTCCCGGGCCGGTTCCCGGTTCGATACCCCCGATTTGTCAGCTGATCAGTTGATCGGCACATCGGTTGGCCGGATGATGTCGGGCGTCGGTCGGCCTGGTGCCGGCCGGCCGGCCCGTTCCCGCAAGCCGACGCCGCGATCAGCCGAGGGGTCCCGCCCTTCTCGACGGCAACCCGCACGTGAAGGAGGACCACCCCCAATGCCGGTCATCGAAGTCGATCATCTGCAGAAACGGTACGGCGAGAAGATCGCGGTCGACGACGTCTCCTTCACCGTGGAACAGGGCGAGATCTTCGGCGTGCTCGGCCCGAACGGGGCCGGCAAGACCACCACGGTCGAGTGCGTGCAGGGGTTGCGTCGTCCCGACGGCGGCACCATCCGGGTGCTCGGGCTCGACCCGGTCCGCGACCGCACGGAGGTGCGGCAGCGCGTCGGCGCCCAGCTCCAGGAGAGCCAACTGCCGGACAAGGTACGGGTGTGGGAGGCGCTGGACCTGTACCGGTCCTTCTACCGCAACCGGGCCGACATCGACGAGCTGCTGACCGACCTCGGCCTGGCCGAGCAGCGCAACACCTACTTCCAGAAGCTCTCCGGCGGGCAGAAGCAGCGGTTGTCGGTGGCCCTGGCACTGGTCGGCAGGCCGGAGGTCGCCATCCTCGACGAGCTGACCACCGGCCTCGACCCGCAGGGCCGCCGGGACACCTGGGACCTGGTCGAGCGGATCCGCGACCGGGGTGTCACCGTCGTGCTGGTCACCCACTTCATGGAGGAGGCGCAACGCCTCTGCGACCGGCTCGCCATCATCGACAAGGGGCGGGTGGTGGCCATCGACAGCCCCGCCGGCCTGCTCACCCGGGTCGGCAGCGAGCACCGGGTGCACTTCCGTCCCGCCGAGCCGGTCGAGGACGCCCTGCTGCTCGCGGCGCCCGACGTGACGGGGGTGTCCCGTTACCGCGACGAGGTGACGGTGACCGGCACGAAGGACGTGCTCCAGTCGGTCCTGTCCGTGCTCAACGGGCGCGGGATCCGCTACGACGCGCTGCGGGTCGAGCAACCCACCCTCGACGACGCGTTCGTCTCCCTCACCGGCCGCTCGGGCCGGACCGCCGCGCAGTCCCCGACCGACGGGAGGTCGTCGTGAGCGCCCTGTCCAAGCTGATCGCCGTCGAGACGAAGCTGTTCCTGCGGGAACCGGTGTCGTTGTTCTTCGTCTTCGCCCTGCCGATCGGCCTGATGCTCGTCTTCGGGTTGCCGCAGCGCGCCGGCACGGCCGCCGACACCGGGCAGCACGCCGAGCAGACCTTCCTGCCGTCCCTGGCGCTTGCCCTCACCATCGGCATGCTCGCGCTCTTCACCCTGCCGATGGCGCTCGGCATCTACCGGGAACGCCGGGTGCTGCGCCGCCTGGCGACCACCCCGGTGCAGCCCGCGCTCCTGCTGGTGGCGCAGGTGGTGGTCAACCTGGTGATGGGCGTGCTCGGCGCGGTGGTCACCGCGATCGCCGTCCGGTTCCTGCTGGACCAGCCGGCGCCGGCCAACGTTCCCGGGTTCGTGCTGGCCTTCCTGCTCGGGGTGGCGTGTCTCTTCGCCGTCGGCCTGCTCATCGCGGCGCTGGCCCCGTCCGCCCGGGCGGCGCAGTCGATCGGCCCGGCGCTGTTCTTCCCGCTGCTCTTCCTGGCCGGCGCCTGGCTGCCGCGCGACCGGATGCCGAGCGCGCTGGCCGCCATCGCCGACTACTCGCCGCTGGGTGCCACGGTGGACACGCTCGGTGCGGCGTGGGCGGGTGCCAACCCGGAGCTGCCGCAGTTGATCGCCCTGGCGGTGACGGCCGTGGTCGGTTCCGTGGCGGCCACCCGGTTCTTCCGCTGGGAGTGATCCTGCGCACCCGCGCGGCCGATGCGGGGGACGTCGTCGCTGCCCAGGGCCGTTCCTAGGGGTGGCCTAAGGGTGTCCGGCGAATGTGATCTGGATTACGTTCGGAGCGGAACGGGCGGCCGGAACCGGACAAGGACGTTCGGCCGTGAAGCGTCCGTTCACCCGGCAACGGGTGTCGTCAGGCCTGTGTGGACGCGTCCGCCGTGCGGCGGCTCGTCCGAGGTGTGCGGAATGCGACGGAGGTCGTGCCATGAAGGACGTTTCGCAAGCTGATCCGGTCACCCGGGACGCGGTCGGCGTCATCGACGTCGTCCTGGAGGGTGGTCCGGTCGATCTGCCCGCCGACCTGCGCAGCCGTCAGGTGGCGCGGGCGGAGGAGAAGATCAAGGTCCTGCACTACGGCGGGTACGAGCACTTCGAACGGGGCGCCACCCCGCTGGCGGTCGACCTTCCGGTGGTCTTCCGCTGGACCGGTCGGACCCGGATCGCCGAGTAGGGGAAGGGCGGCACCAGTCACATGAGGGCACAGAACCACCGGCCGGGTCCCCACCTGACGGTCAGCGACACGAACGAGGCCATCGCCTTCTACACGGATGTCTTCGACGCCGTCGCGATCGTACGGGAGTGTCTGCTCGACGGGCACGTCCTGCACGCGGAACTGGCCGTCGGCGGCCACCGCCTGACCGTCAGCGAGTGGTACGAGGCGGGCGCGCCGTCGGCGGTGGAGAGCCGCGACGACGTGCTGACCATCGAGCGGACCGACCCCGAGTCGGTGCTGCGGCGGGCGGTGGCCGCCGGTGCCCGCGTGGAGACGCCGGCGGATCCGTCGCGCCAGGTGACGCTGCGCGATCCCGCCGGCCTGTGCTGGTCCGTCGTCGGCCCGCAGCGGGCGGCGTAGGCGAACACCCGCGACGCCCACCGCTCCGTCGGTCATCGCACCGGCCGGGAGCGGTGGGCGTTGCGGGTGCGCAGGGCGAAGAAGAGCGCCGCGGCCCGCCGGACCTCACCCGGTCGTCGTGGATCGGTGGCGATCTCGTGCAGCAGGTCCCGGTCGGCCCGGTCCGCCGCCAGCGTCGTCAACAGCGAGAAGCACTCCCGGGCGGCGTCCCGGCCGCCGGGACCGTCCGCGCCGTCGGACCAGTGGGTGAGTAGCGCCGCCAGCACGTCCGCCCGGAACGCCGGCGCGCCGGCGGCGGCCGTGCCCCGGCCAGCGAGCAGGTGACCGGCGGCGATCGCCCCGACCGGCTCGGTCAGCCGGGCGCGCAGGAAGGCCGGTGTGACGGCGGCCCGGCTGATCGCCTGCAACGCGACGAACCGCGCCGAGCCCGTGTTCATCAGCGTCACCCACTCGTCCGGCCGCCAGTCGCGGGCGAGCGGCCCGGCCGCCAGGTACTCCACCAGGCTGGGCCAGACCGAGGCCAGGGCGTGACGGTCGGCCCGGAAGAGGTCGGTGGCGAGCAGGATCTGCCGTACGCGCGCGGGCCAGTCTGGCAGCACCGTCGCCGGGGGAGCCGGGGCGTGGGCCGCCGACCAGTCGACGACCGCCGCCACCGGGTCGCCGCCGGCGACGGCGGCGGTCGCCGCCACCTCGACGAGGTCGGTGTGCCGGGTGTCCAGCCAGGCGGCGACCGCCTCGCCGTCGGGCGGGCGGCGCCGCAGCGCCGCGCAGGCGGCGTCGACGCTGGTCCGGCCGCCGCGCAGCAGGGCGCGGACGAACTCGTCGAGCAGGGCGGCCGGGCCCGCCGGCGTGGCCGCCTCCGCCTGCCCGCTCTCCCAGACCAGCACCGCGACGGTGGCGGTGAGCGGGTTGTGCACCGGCCCGGTGATGCGCTGGGCGTGGGTCCAGTCCAGGAACCTGCGGGCCGTGGCGCCGTCGGGGAACCAGTGGGCCGCCAGCAGCGCCACGTCCGCGTCGGTGAAGTGCGCCAGGTGGTACGCCGGATAGCCGTCGCCCAGCACGGCCAGCTCGTCCTCCGCCAGGTGCCGCGTGGTCACCAGGACCCGCCAGGGCCTCGGCGGGCCGGCCGGGCGGGGGGAGCGGGCCAGCTCCGCGAGGCGGTTCAGGACGACGGCCCGCTCGTCCGGGTCGGTCACGGCGTCGAGCGCGTCGACGCAGACCAGCCACCGCCGGCCGGGGGCGGGGGCCTGCTCGACGTCGAGCGGGGCGCCGTCGCGCGGGTACGCCTCGGCGAGCGCCACGGACAGCGGCTGGTGCACCAGGGCGGCGGCCGGCAGGCTCACCAGCACCGGCCCGGGCGGGCAGCGCCGTCGCCGCCCGCGCCCGGCGAGCCACCGGCGCGCCGAGCGGGCGCTCTCGTAGCGCACGAGTGCCGTCTTGCCGCTGCCCGGCTCCCCGATCAGCAGCACGTTGCCGGCGCCGGTGAGCAGGTCCGCCACGTCGACGCCATCGCCGTCGCCATCGCCGGACGGGGCGAGCCGTGGCACCGCGCGGCGCGGCACGTACACCTCGGACAGCGGCTTGACGTAGCCGCCGAAGCGGTGCGGGTGGACGATGCCGGCGTCGGCCTCGCCGCGCCAGACCGGGCGCAGCGCGGCCCACCAGCCGCGCCGGCCCCGGGAATGGCGGCGGACGGCGACGGTCACGGTGACGAGCGCGGTGGCGAGCGTCACCGTGCCGCCGACGACGCTGGCGACCTTGTCCGAGACGTCCAGGTCCATCGCCGGTCAGGACCGCCCGGCGGGCCGGTCCGCCGACAGGTGGTGGGTGCCGCATCCCTGGCAGTACGCGCCGGTCTGCTCCTCGCGGCAGTGCCGCCACGGCGCGGGTGGTCCGGCCGGCGCGACCCGCTGGGCCGGCGGCTCCTGCGGTCCCCACCGGGACGTGTGGTGGGCCACGACCAGGGAGGACTGCGTGAGGCGGGCGTCGACGTCGGGCTTGAGGCGGACCCGGCCGTCGGCGGCGTCCAGGACGTCCACGACGCGGGCGAGCAGGGCGACGTCGTCGTCGCGGCCCGTGGCATGGGCGAGCGCCACCGCGCGCCCGAGCTGCTCCTCCGCCTCGACGACCCGGCCCGCCCGGGCGGCGGCCAGCCCGCGCTGGACCGCCGCCGCGTAGTCCTGCTGGCGGGTGTAGTACGCGACGCTCTCGTTGATCTCCGAGTACCGCAGGGCGTCCTCGGTCCACTCCACGTCGAGCGGCACCTCGACCGGCGTGGTGGCCGCACCCGCGTGGACGCTCAACCAGCCGATGCGCCGGCTCGCCCCGGGCGCCATCGCGTCGACCTCCAGGGCGACGTGGTAGTCCCGCTGGTCGTGCGGGCTCCACGCGCCGACCGGGTAGTCGGTGCCCAGCTCGCCGGCCGGCTCGCCGCGCCCGCTCAGGTCGGCCAGCGCCGGGTGCACCTGCTTGACGAAGCGGACCCGCGCCAGCCCGGTGGTACGCACCCGGAGCCGGACGTCGGGGACCCGCCGGGACATCGCGCGGGTCAGCACGGCCCGGAAGTCGTCGGCGAGCCCGTTGAGGTCCTCGACCGGCACGACGGGGTTGGCGCCCAACGCCTCCGCGATGCCGAGCAGTTCCGCCGCGTCCCAGTCGTGCACGCCGTCCGCGGAGCCGATGGCGCGGCAGTCGACGGTGAACCGGCCCACGCAGTCGTCCACCGCCGCCCGCAGGTCGGCGGGGAGCTGGGACTCGTTGCGCCCGTCGGTGAGCAGGATGACGTGCCCGATCGCGTCCGGCCGCGTGGCCAGCAGCTGGCGGGCCAGCAGCAGCCACGTGCCGATGGCGGTGCCGCCGTGCGGCGTCACGTGCCGCAACGCCTTGCGGGCGGCGGCCCGGGTGGTCTCGTCGGCGACCGCCAGCCGCCGGTCGACCGGGTAGACCATCGTGGCGTGGGCGGTGCCGGCCACCACCGCGAACGCGACCCCGTCGGGCAGGGCGTCGATGGCCGCGGCGGTGGCCCGCCAGGCGGCGCGCATCTTGGCCTGGGGCGCGCCCATCGAGCCTGAGGAGTCGAGCAGGATCACCTCCGCGAGGTCGTCGTGCCGGACGTCGGCGTCGACGGGTTCCTCGCCCCGGACGGTGGCGACCACGTCGAGGACCGCCCCGTCGGCGGAGACGCACTCGGTGTGGTGCGCGCGCAGCCGCAGCGGCAGATCGTTGGCGGGGGACACGGGTGACCTCTTTCCGTCGGGGCCGGCGGCCGGGCTCACCACCACGTCACCGGCCGGTACGCGTTGGCCAGCTCGACGAGCGCGATCCGCTCGCGCCGGTCGGCGGTGCGCCGGGCGCGGGAGCGGCAGCGGCGCTCGAAGGCGCGGCGGAGGGCGTCCTCGTCGAGCCGGTGACCGAACAGCCGCCGGCCGCCGTGGTGCTCCTCGGTCAGGTCGCAGTCCAGCGCGATCCGCAGGATGTGCGCCTCCACCTCCTCGCGTTCGCCGAACGGGGGCAGCTTGTCGACGATCGCGGCGGCGTCGAGCGCCGTGTCGAGCCGGTGCCCGTCGTCCGGCGCGTCGAGCAGGATGCGCACCGCACAGGTCACCGCCGCCGTCGAGGCGCGGGAGGACTCCGGCACCCGCAGCAGGGCGTCCGCCGCGCTGCGCGCGTCCGCCGTCTCCAGCAGGCAGCGGGCCAGCCCGAACGCCGCGCCCACCACGCCCGGGTCGGCGTCCCACACCCCCCGGTAGTGGTCGGCCGCCGTACGCGGGTCACCGTCGAGTTCGCAGGCCACCGCGTACGCGAGCCGCGTGGACACCTCGCCGGGCAGCCAGCCGTAGACCTGCGCGAACCAGCGCCGGGCGGTGGCGGCGTCCCGCCCCACCAGGGCCACCAGGGCGCGGTGCCACCACAGCGCCCAGTCCCGCGACTCCTCGGGGAAGTCGGCGAGCAGCGGACCGGCCTCGTCCACCCGCCCGGTGGCGAGGTGGGCCCGGACGGCGCGGTAGGTCACCTGCGCGGTCTGCTCCGGGGCGGTCCGCAACAGCTCGATGAGCTCGGCCGGGTCGGCGGCGCCGAGCGAGGCGAGGAACCCGGCGGCCGGGTCGGCGCCGTCGACCAGGGGTACGGGCAGGCCGAGCATGATCTCCACGACGTCCAGGGCGTCGCGGTCGGTGTGCAGGGCGAAGGCGCACGCGGACGGGCTGAACAGCGTGGACCGGGTCGGCCGGGGCACACCGTCGGTCGCCGAGCTGACCTGCCGCCGTACGCCCCGGACCTGTTCGCGCATCTCGGCCGCGGCGGCGAACCGGTCCTCCGGTGCGGCGGCGGTGGCCCGGGCGAGCAGCCGCAGGAACGGGTCGAGCCGCGCGGGCACGGGCAGCCGCAGCACGTCCTGCCCCGGCGGGATCCGGGTCACCTCGGTGGACCGGGGCATCAGGGTCAGCGCGGCGAGGGTCCGGCCGACGGTGTAGAGGTCCGACCGCACGCTCGGACCGGCGGGCCCCAGCCGCTCCACCTCCGGCGCGGTGTAGCCCGCGGTGCCCCACGCCGGGCTCACCGTGTTGTCGATGCGGCGGGCCGCGCCGAAGTCGACCAGCTTGATCGGGTCGTTGGTGCCCTGGCCGCCGACGCGCATCACGTTCTCGGGCTTCAGGTCGCAGTAGAGCCAACCCTGGTCGTGCAGGTACTCGAAGGCGTCGAGGATCTGCACGGCGTATCCCAGCGCCTGCGCCACGTCCACGGCGGTGGACCCGCCGCCCGGGCCGGCCGCGCTGCGGGCCTCCTCCAGGGTGCCGCCGTTGACGTACTCCATCACCAGGTAACCGGCGTCCCGGTCGGACTCGGGCCGCAGCGCGTGGGTGATGGTGACGATCCTCGGGTGGTTCAGCGCGATCAGCGCCTGCCGCTCGGCGACGAACGCCGCGATGGCCTCCCGGTCCTCCGGGTTGCGCTGCCCCTTCAGCACCCGCCAGGCGCCGTCCATGTCCTCGTCCCGGGCGAGGAACACCCAGCCGACGCCGCCGTTGCCGAGGCAGCCCTCGATCCGGTACCGCCCGGCGCGCAGGTCGCCGTCGGCCAGGGGCGGGGTGAAGGAGTACCGGGTGCCGCAGTCGGGGCAGAAGCCGGCGACCCGGGGCAGCCGGGGACCGCGGTGGCGGGGACACCTCGTGTTGCCGCAGTAGCGGGAGTGCTCGGGCACGACCGCCTGCGACACCACCGCCGTCAGGGGGTCGTGCGGCCGGGCGGTCGGCAGCACGGCCGGTCGCTCCCAGGGCCGGGACGTCGTGCGCAGCGGCCGTGGGCCGACCTCCGCAGCCGGTACCGGCCGGCCGGGGGCGCTGAGCCCGACGCCGGCCCCGACGCACTCGTGCCCCCACAGCCGGCAGAACCCGTCCTGGTCGACGGTGCCGGGGCAGTTGCGTTCCGCGCAGCCGCGGCTCGCCGTCATCGCGTACCCCCGTTCACGGCCTGCTGGTAGGCCCGCACCGCGCGGCTCGCGGCGGTCACGGTGAAGGCGTCGGGGCGCAGCGCGGCCAGCGCCTCCCGGTAGGCCAGCTCGACCCGCGGGTGCTCGGCCCGGCCCTCGTCGGCGGCCTTCTGCCGGTACGCCTCCAGCCGGCCGGTCAGCTCCACGTGGCAGCCCCGGCGCAGCCGGCGCCGCGCGGTGTCGGTCCGCTCGACCGCGCGGTCGACGGCGGCCCGCAGCGAGCCGTCGTCGCGTTCCGGCTGGACGTCCCCCCGCCACCACTGGCCACGGCCCGCCGCCTCGGCGGCGGTGAGCCGGTCCAGCAGCCCGTCGAGCGCGAGCGCCGCCAGGGGATCCGTCCCGTCGCCCAGCCCCTCGCCGGCGGCCTCCGTCGCGAGCTGCCGGAGCCGCTCGACGGAGGAGCGCAGCCGCTGCGCCCGGACCGCCAGCCGGTCCCGGCCGTACGCGTCGACGATCCGGCGGATCCGGGCCACGTGCTCGCGGGCCGCGACCAGGATCTCCTGGACATCCATCGCCTGCACCTGCACCGGCTCGCCGGTGGCGGCGGTGAACCGGACCTCGCACGGGCCGGTCAGCAGCCGGGCCAGGGCCTCCTCGCCCGCGTCCGTCGACCGGTCGATCCCGTCGAGGTCGTCCACCAGCCGGTCGAGGGCCAGCGACAGGCAGCCGAGCCGGTGCAGCAGGTCCCGGGCCTCCTGTGCGGGCGCGACGGCCGGGCCGTCGGGCTGC
The DNA here is from genome assembly GCF_031845925.1 of Micromonospora reichwaldensis. Lineage (NCBI taxonomy): Bacteria > Bacillati > Actinomycetota > Actinomycetes > Micromonosporales > Micromonosporaceae > Micromonospora > Micromonospora reichwaldensis. The sequence goes on from NZ_JAVRFL010000002.1 coordinate 166,739, forward strand.
CGGAAGGCGTCCGTGACCAGCTGCTGCACGTCGAGCAGGTGCTCGCAGACCCAGGCGTGCGCGGCCAGGGTGGCGTCGAGGCGTTCCCGCACGGCCATCCGCCCACCGCCCATCAGTCGGCCGGCCGGGGGGCGGCCGGCGAGGGGTCGGGGGGCGGCCACCCGGTGGTGACCGGCCCGGGCGACGGCATGCCCCGGTCCCGGTGGCCGGCGAGCCACCGGTCGTGGGCCTGCTGCCACACCACCGCCGTACGCGGCTGCGCCAGCACGTGGTTGACGAACGCGACCAGCTCCCGACCGTCGGTCAGGCGGAACGCGAAGGCGTGCGGCTCGTCGGTGAACCAGGTGCAGTTCTCGTCCCGGTGGTGGTCGCAGGACCGCCTCTCCGGCCGGGGCGCCTCGGTCACCAACGTCGTGTCCGGGGCCATCCGGGCGAAGCCCAGCAGGATGTTGTCGTCGGTGCTGACCCCGTCGACCTGTCCCTGACGCAGCATGACCAGGCAGTCGACCGGGTGCGGGGCGTGCACCGGGACCGGCCGCAGGCCGCCAGCGGTGCGGTAGCCGGCGATCATCGCCAGCGAGGTGGTGTCCGTGGCGGCGCAGACCCGCCGGCCGCCGAGCTGTTCCATGCCCGCGAACTCGGGCGTGCCGTCGGCGTTCCTGCGGACCAGCACCGTCTGGCCGGAGTCGAGGTAGTCGTTGGAGAACAGCACCCGCCGGGCCCGCTCGCAGGACGCGGTCAGCGACGTGGCGACGACGTCGATCTCCCCCTTGTCGAGCATGGCGAAGGCGCCCTGGCCGGGCGGCACGGCCTTGAAGGTGAGCCGGTTGCGCGGGTCGTCGGCCGGCCAGAGGGCGCGGGCCACGGCCAGCATCAGCTCGATGTTGAAGCCCTCGAACCGCTGGCTGCTGGCGTCCCAGTGGCTCATGGTGGCGTCGGACGGGTCCACGCCGGCGACCAGTTCGCCCCTGTCGAGGATCCGGCGCGGGGGCGTCGGGTCGGGCGGGAGGCTGCGACGCACCGGGCAGACCCCGCCGGTCGCGTCGGTGGTCGGCGTCGTGGCCACCCCCGGTGGCCGCGCGGGGGGCGCGGGCGCGGGTGTCGCCGGCGCGGTGCACCCGGCCAGCGCCGCCAGGAGCGCGAGCGATGCGACCCGGCGCCGGGGCCGCGTCGGGGTCCGCCGGGGTGTGGTCACTGGTACTCCAGATGGCGCTGGCGCAGCCCGGCCACCACACCGGCGGCGGCGAGCAGGGTGACCCAGGCGGCGGCGCCGCCCAGGTGGCGGCGTGCCTCGGGCAGCTCGGCGACCATCCGGGTGACCTCCTCGTTGCGGGTGGTCAGTTCGGTCAGCAGGTGGTCCTCCGCCGCGACGAACGCCCGGCCCGCCGATCCCTCGGCGAGCACGGTGTCGACCGCGTCGCGGAACGCGTCGGGCGTCTTGATCTGCCGGGCCGGCCAGACGTCCTGCTCCAGCGCGGTGCAGTCGATCCGGTCCTTCGGTGCTTCCCGCCCCCCGGCGGGCCCGGAGCAGAGGTCCCGGCTGTCGAAGTCCGCCTTGTGCCCGGCCGGGTCGACGCTCGCGCCGAGCCCCAGGTAGACGTCGGCCCGGCCGGCCAGCAGGGCGCCGAGCCGCTGCTGGGTGGCGCTCTGCGCGTCGATCGCCCGTTCCAGTTCCGGGAACCCCCGGTCGGCGTCCGGCCAGTGCCACCACGAGGAGACCAGCATGGCCAGCACGGCCGTGGTGGCCACCGAGGCCAGCAGCAGGCCCGCGTTCAGCCGGCGCCGGGTCCGCCGGCGCAGCCACACCTGCACCACCACCAGCGCGGCGAGGGCGCCCAGCGGCACCAGCACGGACGCGGCCAGCCAGGGGCGGGCGTCGGCGCGGGCGTCGAGCAGCAGCCTGGTGTCGTAGTTCCACAGGCCCTGGGCCGCGGTGAGCAGCTCGGTGGACATGTAGTGCGACGCCTCCCGCGCGTAGGCGGAGGCGAGCACCGCGCGGGCCGCCGGGCTGCCCGTCCCGGCCTGCTCCGCCGCCCCGGCCGCCGGGCAGGGCTGCCGGTTGCCCGTGGCCGCCGCGGAGAGCGGACCGGCGACCCGCAGGGCGGCGCACACGACGTCGCGGTAGACCTTCAACCGGGCGGCGATGGTCGCCAGCCGGGTGAGGCGGTCCGGGTCGCCGACGGCGTTGCCCATCGAGTCGGTCAGCGTGCGCTCCACCTCGTGGACGGACGCGTCGTAGGCGGCCACCAGCGGGGCCCGCCGCTCCTCGGCCGGCGGCAGCAGGAAGACGGCGCTGGCCGCGACGTCCGCGTCCGCGAGGCCCTGGTAGATCTGCCGGGCGGTCGTGCTGGTGCCCACGGCGGTCGCTGCGGACCGCTCGCCCAGCGTGGTGGCCGACGTGCGGGACTGCACGGCGACGGCGGCGGTGGCGGCCAGCGCGGCGACCAGCACGGCGCCGCTGAGCACGATCAGCGCCGGGGTCGTCCGGAGCGCGTCGCGGAGCCGACCGGTGCCGCCGGAGCGGGTCGGCCCGCTGGCCGGGGCGGACCGGTCGGCCCCGGGCTCGTCCCCCGTGTGCGACGCCATGCCCGTCCTCCCGCTCGCCGGGGCCCTCCGGCGGCCTCCTGGCGGAAGGCGTCGCGGTACCGGAGGCGGCCCCGTCCACCCCGCCGAGCGGTCACCCGGGCGGCCTTCGGCGGAGTCGGCGGCCGGGCGGGTGGTCGCGGGCGGGGAGGATCAGGGTGGCACCGCGGATGTGCGGCTGGCACGCGTTTGTCCGGTATCTGACCTGAGCGTCACCGGTCGGCCACGCACGGGATCGGCCGGTCCGGTCAGAGGGCTGGGTCGTCGGCCTCGGTTCGGGGTGGGAAGGCCAGGGCGAGGGTGAGGTCGAGGACGGTCGCCGGGTCGGTCAGGCGCTCGCCGTACAGCTCGCGGAGCTTGCCCATCCGGTAGCGGACGGTCTGCGCGTGCACGAAGAGGTCGGCGGCCACGTCGTCGCGCCGGCCCTGGTGCAGCAGCCAGGAGCGCAGGGTCTCGGCGAGCCGGTCGGCGGTGCCCGGCGGCAGCGACGCGAGCGGCGCCAGGACCCGGGCGCGCAGGTCGGCGAGCCCTTCCGGGTCGGTGCTCAGCACCAGCTCGGCCAGGTGCTCCTCGGTGTCCAGCGCCGGCCCGTCGTCGGCCGGGCGCAGGCCGAGCGACAGGGCCCGGACCGCCCGCTGGTAGGAGGAGGCGACCAGGGCCCAGGGCCGGGCGGGGCCGAGCAGGGCGCGGCGGCCGTGCAGCACCCGGGCGAGCTGCCGCCGCCGGTCACCGTGCGTGTCGGGCACCAGCAGCACCGCCAGGTCCTCGCCCGCCCCGCCCGCCGGAAGGTCGTCGCCGCTCTCCAGGGTGTGCGGGTGCAGCCGGGCGAGCGCCGCGCGGAGGTTGGCCCGGGGCAGCAGGACGACGGTGAGGGTCTGCGGCGCCGGCCAGTCGGCCCGCTCGGCGCTGCGCAGCAGCGCCTCCTCGGGCTCCCCGGCGAGCAGCCGCTGGGTGAGCCGCTCCAGGTTGCGTCGCCGGGCCCGCCCGGCGCTGGCCAGCTCGTCGGCGTGCCCGGCCACGCTGGCGGCGGAGAGCTCGTCGATGTACGCGAACATCAGCTCGGCGAACTCGGCGACGGTGGCGGCGGACGATCCGCCCTGCACGGTGGTGGTGGACATCTCCCGCCAGGACACCCGGGCGCCGACGCGGTACGCGGCGAGCAGTGCGTCCACGCTCCGGCCGGAGCGTGCCTCGCCGCTGCCGAGGGCGTACGCGGCCTCCAGCGCGCCGACCAGCGGGGTGCTCGGGTCGCCGCCCTGGGAACGGCCGATGAGCTGGAGGAACGTGCCGAGCGCGATCTGCACCGCGGTCTCGATCTTCTCGCGCATCTGACCGGTCAGGGCGCCGGAGTAGCTGGGCACCTCGGCGGTGATGGCGGTCACCGTGCGCTCGGCGAGCAGGGGCAGCCGGTCGTGCAGCGCGCCAGCCACCCGGACGTCCAACTCGAGGCGGGCCGCGCGCCGGGTGGCCTCCGAGCGTTCGGACACGTTTGTTCCCTCCGCACAAAAAGCCTTGTCCGGTTCACCTTCGTAGGTCAAGATTTTATGCCATTCTGCCGGCGACCATCGAATCATGACCACCACCGTCCCGAACCCCTCCGGGAAGGCGGCCCTGCGGGGCCGGATCCTTCGGCTGGCCGCGTCGGTCACCACCCCGCTGCTGCCCGACGACTACCTCGACCTGGTCGCCCCGCTGCGCTCCGGCGCCGACCTGCGCGGCCGGATCCTCGCCGTACGCCCCGAGACCGCCGACGCGGCGACGCTGGTGATCCGCCCCGGCCGCGACTGGCGCGGGCACACCCCCGGGCAGTACGTCCGCCTCGGCGTCGACGTCGACGGCGTACGCCAGTGGCGGGCCTACTCGGTCACCTCGCCCCCCGCCCGCCGGGGCGGGCCGATCTCGGTCACCGTGAAGGCCATCCCCGACGGGGTCGTCAGCAACCATCTCGTCCGGCGCACCCGGCCCGGGACGCTGGTCCAGCTCGACCAGGCCCAGGGCGACTTCGTGCTGCCGGGCCGGCCGCCGGCCCGGGTGCTCTTCGTGACCGCGGGCAGCGGCGTCACCCCCGTGATGGGGATGCTGCGCGCCGACGTGCTGGGCGACGCCGACGTCGTCGTGGTGCACTCGGCGCCCACCCCCGCCGACGTGATCTTCGGCGCGGAGCTGCGGGACCTCGCCGCGCGGGGCGCGATCCGGCTGGTGGAGCGGCACACCGACACCGACGGGCTGCTCACCGTGGCCGACCTCGACCGCCTCGTGCCCGACCACCTCGACCGGGAGACCTGGGCCTGCGGGCCGCTCGGCCTGCTCGACGCCCTGGAGGAGCACTGGACGGCCGGAGGGCGCGGCGACCGGCTGCACACCGAGCGGTTCCGGCCGACCGTCATCTCGCCCGGCGAGGGCGGCACCGTCACCTTCGCCCGCTCGGGCGTCACCGTCGACGCCGACGGCGCCACCCCGCTGCTCGACGCCGGCGAGAACGCCGGGGTGCTGATGCCCTCGGGCTGCCGGATGGGCATCTGCTTCGGCTGCGTCCTGCCGCTGCGCCAGGGCGCGGTTCGGGACCTGCGCAACGGGGAACTGACCACGGCGGTGCCCGGCGACGGCGTCCGCATCCAGACCTGCGTGTCGGCGGCGGCCGGCCCCTGCGACATCGACCACTGACCGGAGTACCTGACGTGACCGTGATCCAGAACAAGACCGTCAACCCGATCGCCCACCTCACCGCCGAGGACATCGAGACCATCGGCAGGGAACTCGACGCGATCCGCGCCCGGGTGGTCGCCGACCGGGGCGAGCGGGACGCCGCGTACATCCGCCGGGTCATCTCGACGCAGCGCAAGCTGGAACTGGGCAGCCGGGTCGTGCTGCTGTTCTCCCTCTTCCCGCCCGCCTGGATCGTGGGCACGGCCGGCCTGACCGTGGCCAAGATCCTGGAGAACATGGAGGTCGGCCACAACGTCCTGCACGGCCAGTGGGACTGGATGCGCGACCCGAAGATCCACTCCACCACCTGGGAGTGGGACCACGTCTCGCCCGCCGACCAGTGGAAGCACTCGCACAACGAGCTGCACCACACGTACACGAACGTCCTCGGCAAGGACAACGACCTCGGCTACGGCATCATGCGCGTCGACGAGGACCAGCGGTGGCACCCGTTCCACCTGGGTCAGCCGCTGTGGAACTTCATCAACGCCTGCTTCTTCGAGTACGGCATCGCCGCGTACGACCTGGAGCTGGGGCGCAACCTGCGCAAGGGCCGGCACAAGAAGCCGGAGTTCCGGGCCCGGGCCCGGGCGGTGGGCCGCAAGATCCGCCGGCAGGTGCTCAAGGACTACGTGGTGCACCCGCTGCTGTCGGGGCCCTCGTTCCTGCACACGCTGGCCGCCACCTTCACCGCCAACCTCCTGCGCAACCTGTGGAGCCACTCGGTGATCATGTGCGGGCACTTCCCGGAGGGCGTGGAGACCTTCTCCCGGCGCTCGATCGAGGGCGAGACCCGCGGCGAGTGGTACCTGCGGCAGATGCTCGGCTCGGCCAACATCAGCGGCAGCCGGCTGATGCACATCATGACCGGCAACCTGTCGTTCCAGATCGAGCACCACCTCTTCCCGGACCTGCCCAGCAACCGCTACCAGGAGATCGCCCCCGAGGTGCGGGCCCTGTTCGACCGCTACGGGCTGAAGTACACCACCGGCTCGCTGCCCCGGCAGGTCTTCTCCGCGTGGAGGAAGGTCGTCCGGCTGTCGCTGCCGAACCGGAAGGCGCCCCGCCGGGTCGACGACCGCCCCGCGCCGGCGCTCGCCACGTCCGGCGTCTGACCCGCCCCCGACGCCGCCGCCCGCCGCGAAACGCGCTGGGCGGCGGCGCGGTGTCCCCGTACAGTCGGGGTATGGAGATCAGGCACCCCTTCGCCGCCGCGGCCGCGCGAGCTTCGCGCTCGTCGGTCGTCGCCGCCTGACCTCACCATCACCCGCCGGCGACCGGAAACGGTCCGCCGGCTTTCTCGTTCCCGTCGGCCCGCCGGTCCCCGGCGGCGGACCCTTTCCGGTCGTCCCACCCGGAAAGGCCACCGCCATGACGTACGACCCGATCAGCCGCACCTTCCTCGACTTCTTCCGCGAGCGCGGCCACGAACTCGTGCCCGACGGCTCCCTGATCCCGCCGCCGGGCGACCCGGTGCTCTTCACCACCTCCGGGATGCACCCCCTGACCCCTTACCTGGAGGGTCGGCCCCATTCGCTGGGTCGGCGGCTGGTGAACGTGCAGCGCTGCCTGCGCACCACCGACCTGGACGAGGTGGGTGACTCCACCCACCTGACCCTGTTCCGGATGCTGGGCTCCTGGTCGCTCGGCGACTACGACCTGCCGCGCAGCCTGCGGTGGGGCTACGAGCTGCTGCGCGACGGCTTCGGCGTGCCGCACGACCGGATGCACGTGACGGTCTTCGGCGGCGACGACCGGGTCGGCCCGGACGAGCCCTCGCTGCTCACGTGGGGTGAGCTGGGTGTGCCCGTGGAGCTGACGGGGGAGGAGAACTGGTGGTCCAACGGCCCGACCGGGCCGTGCGGTCCCGACACCGAGATCTTCCTCTGGACCGGTGACGGCCCGCCCCACGGCACCCCCGGCACCGACGAGCGGTGGATGGAGGTCTGGAACCACGTGGGGATGCGCTACCACCGGCACCCCGACGGTCGACTGACGCCGCTGCGCCAGCCCAACGTGGACACCGGGATGGGCCTCGAACGGCTGGAGATGGTGCTGCGCGGGCACCGTTCGGTCCACGAGGGCGAGGGCCTCGTGCCGTGGGTGCGCGGCGTGTCCGACGTGTGGGGCCTGCGCGACGGGTCGCTGCGCGTGGTCGGCGACCACCTGCGTACGGGCGTGGCGGTGGTCGGCGACGGCGTACGGCCCTCGAACACCGGCCGCGGCTACGTGCTGCGCCGGCTGTTGCGCCGGACGCTCACCACGCTGTGGCGCGACGACCCGTCCAGGACCCTGTCCGACCTGCCGACCGGGCCGGTGCGGCACACCCTCGACGGGTTCCGACAGTCCGTCGGCGTGGACGAGGTGCGGGACGTGTTCTCCGGCGAGGAACGGCGGTTCCGGGAGTTGCTGCGGCGCGGGCGGCCGGTGGTCTCCAGGCGGCGGTCCCGGGGACCGCTGACCGAGGCGGACTACCGCGATCTGCACGACACCCACGGGCTGCCGCGCGACCTCGTCGACGGCCTGCTCGCCGAGGTGGCCTGACCTCGGCGCCCGGCGCCCGGCGCCCGGCGCTCGGCGCTCGGCGCCCGGCGGCCGGCGGCCGGGGACCGGCGCCCGACGCCCGGCGGCCGGCGCCCGGCGCCCGACGCCCGGCGCCCGACGCCCGGCGCCCGACGCCCGACGCCCGACGCCCGGCGGCCGGGGACCGGTGGCGGCGGCGCTCGCCGGGTCGACGCCGGGCGGGTCGCCGCTGCCGTCCGGGACCGGGTCGCCGGTCCCGGACGGCGGCGGGAGCTGCATCTAGCTGGCGTAGGTCTCGAACTCGGCGACCTTCGGCGCGCCGCTCGAACCGGTGATCCTGAACGTGATCTTGGTCAGGGACGTCGCGGAGAAGGTGATGACGCCCGCCCCGCTGCCGGAGGCCAGGACAGCGCCGGTGCCGTGGTTGACGAGCTGCCAGGACCCGATGCTGCCCTGGGTGCCCGACGGCTCACGGATGACGACCCGGGCCACCCTGGTGGCGGAACCCCACTTGATCGAGATGTCGCCGGTCGCGCCCGACGGCGACCAGTGGGTGCTCAGGCTGCCGTCGCGCACGTTGCCGTAGCTCGTGCCGTCGGCCTTGCTGGAGCCGTCGGAGCCGGCGCCGATGCTCAGGTTGCTCCCGCTGGGCGGGTTCGTCGGCCCAGGGGTGGGGCTGCTGGTCGGCCCGGGCGTCGGGCTGGTGGTCGGCCCCGGTGTGGGGGTGGTCGGCGTCGGTGCCGGCGTCTGCGGCGAGCAGCTGCCGTTCGACTCCCGCAGGCCGGTGTTGGCGCCGGCCGTCTGGCGGACGACGTCCGGCACGCAGGCGGCCCCGTCCAGGCTGTACGAGTACGGGATGCTGACGCTGGTGTTGGACACCGGGTTCGGGCCGGCCGGGTTGTTGTCGCCGCTGCGGCTGGACCAGGTCACGTTGTCGAAGACGTTGCCGGCGACCTGCCAGTAGCCGGCCTCGCTGGTGTAGAAGGTGCCCAGGACGTCCTTGGAGTTCCGGAAGTAGTTGTTCTCCACCTTGGCCCTGGCCCCGGCCCGCGAGTTGATGCCGGACTCGTGGAGGCTCACGTAGTGGTTGTTGTAGATGTGCGCGATGCCGCCGCGCAGCAGGGGCGTACGGGAGTCGATGTTCTCGTACAGGTTGTGGTGGAACGTGACGAAGCCGTTCGAGCGGTCGCTCTCGCTGGACCCGATGAGGCCGCCACGGCCGGAGTTGCGCAGGATGCTGTACGACAGCGTCACGTACTGGACGTTGTCCTTCATGTCGAAGAGGCCGTCGTACCCCTCCGACTCCCCGCCCGAGGCCTCCAGGGTGGCGTGGTCGACCCAGACGTTGCGGACGGTGCTCTCCATGCCGATGGCGTCGCCGCCGTTGGACGTGGGCGAGCCCGACTTCTTGACGTTCCGGACCGTCACGTTCCGGATGATGATGTTGCTGGAGTCGCGGATGTGGATGCCCAGCTGGTCGAAGACGGCTCCGGTGCCGACCCCGATGATCGTGACGTTGCTGATCTGCTTGAGCTCGATCACGCCGGCGGCGGTGTTGCAGCTGTCGCCCGACACCTTGGCGGTGTTGCCGTGGTTGATGGTCCCCTGCACCTCGATGATGATCGGGGTGCTGCTGCTGGCCCGGGTGCACAGGGCCGTGTGGATCCCGGTGCCCGTGCTGACCCGTACCGTCTGCCCGCCCGCGCCGCCGGTCGTGCCGCCGTTCTGGGTCGCGTAGCCGGTGGCGGCGCCGGCGGCTGCCGACGCCTGCTGCATCGGCAGGGCCGCCACGCCGAGCGCGGCCCCGACGGCTGTCGTGGCCAGTGCCACCTGGAGTCGCAGTGCGACTGGTCGTCTCATCCTTGCCTCACCTTCGTATGAAATGCGGGGTGTTGCTGTCACGTGCCGTGGTCCGGCCGGCAGGGCCGTCGAGGCTGCCGACGTGTCGCCGGCCGCCGGACGGGTCGCTCGTCGACCCGGCTGTGGAGGTGTTCTTCTCGATGTGGAGCGGGTCGGCGGTTCCGCCCCGGCCTCGACCGTCGAGGTCGTCGGCGTCGGCCGCGAGGCCGCCAAGATCCGCTCGTGGTGGTGCCGTCGCCCGTGCCCGGAAAGCGCTTTCCAGCGAGGATAGGGACCTGTCTATCGCTATGGCAAGAACCTGTCCGGATTGCGGTGTGATGCCCCGCTCCGCCCACCCCGACAGCGGTCGTCCCCGCCGCCGCCGGTAGCGGGGGCAAACGACGTGGGCCGCCAGCGCGGGGGCCGTGTGCGCCGGTGGCGGGGGACGGACGTGGGCCGCCAGCACGGTGGCCGCGGGCGCCGGTGGCGCTTCGCCCCCGGCCGGAGGGCCGGCCGGGAACCCGGCGGCGTCGCCGCGGCACGGCCCGGGCCGACCCGACGGCGCGGCGTCGGGTGATGCGGTGGCCGGCCGGATCAGACAGGATGACCTGCGCGAGGGCGTCGCCGGGCCGCGCCGCGGCCGACGGCCCGCCCGTCGACGGAAGGAGACCCGTGTCGTCCACCCTGCTCTCCCGTCGCGACCTGCGCTTCCTGCTGCACGACTGGCTGGACGTGACCCGGCTGACCGAGCGGCACCGCTACGCCGAGCACTCCCGGGAGACCTTCGACGCCGTGCTGGAGCTCGCCGAGCGGGTCGCGGTCGAGCGGTTCGCCCCGCACAACCGGGCCGCCGACCTCGCCGAGCCCACCTTCGACGGCCGCCGGGTGCACACCATCGCGCAGGTCAAGGAGGCCCTCGACGTCTTCGCCGAGACCGGGCTGCTGGGCGCCGGCATGGACGCGTCCGTCGGCGGCATGCAGCTGCCGCACGTCGTACGGGCCGCCTGCTTCGCCTGGCTCCAGGCCGCCAACGCCGGCACCTCGGCGTATCCGCTGCTGACCCTCGGCAACGCCAACCTGCTGCTGGCGCACGGCAGCCCCGAGCAGATCGACACCTGGGTCCGCCCGATGGTGCAGGGGCGCTTCTTCGGCACGATGTGCCTGTCCGAGCCGCAGGCCGGCAGCTCGCTCGCCGACATCACCACCCGCGCCGAGCCGCAGGACGACGGGACGTACCGGCTGCACGGCACCAAGATGTGGATCTCCGGCGGCGACCACGAGCTGTCGGAGAACATCGTCCACCTGGTGCTCGCCCGGATCCCCGGCGGCCCGCCCGGGGTGAAGGGGATCTCGCTGTTCATCGTCCCGAAGGTGCTGCTGGGCGACGACGGCGCGCTCGGCGCCCGCAACGACGTCGTGCTGGTCGGCCTCAACCACAAGATGGGCTACCGGGGCACCACCAACACGCTGCTCAACTTCGGCGAGGGCGTGCACCGGCCCGGCGGGCGCCCCGGCGCGGTCGGCTACCTGGTCGGCGAGCCGCACCAGGGCCTGGCGCAGATGTTCCACATGATGAACGAGGCGCGCGTCGGGGTGGGTGCCGGCGCCGCCGCCCTCGGCTACACCGGCTATCTCAAGTCCCTCGCGTACGCCCGCCAGCGGCCACAGGGCCGACCGCTGGCCGACAAGGACCCGGCCACGCCGCAGGTGCCCATCGTCGCCCACCCGGACGTGCGACGGATGCTGCTGGCGCAGAAGAGCTACGTCGAGGGCGCCCTGGCGCTCGTCCTGTACTGCGGCCGGCTGCTCGACGAGGAGAAGACCGCACCGGAGGCGGCGGAGCGGGATCGGGCGCGGCTGCTGCTGGACGTGCTCACCCCGATCGCGAAGAGCTGGCCGTCGCAGTGGTGCCTGGCCGCCAACGACCTGGCCATCCAGGTGCACGGCGGCTCCGGCTACACCCGCGACTACGACGTCGAGCAGCACTGGCGCGACAACCGGCTCAACCCGATCCACGAGGGCACCCACGGCATCCAGGCGCTGGACCTGCTGGGTCGCAAGGTCACCATGCGCGACGGGGCCGGGCTGGCGCTGCTGGTGGAGACGGTCCGGGCCACGACCACCCGCGCGTGGCAGGCCGGGGGCGAGGCCGCCGAGCTGGCCGCCCCGCTCGGTGCCGCCCTCGACCGGGTCGCCCTGGTCACCCGGCGACTGTGGAGCACCGGCGACCCGGAGGTGGCGCTGGCCAACGCCAGCGTCTACCTGGAGGCGGTCGGCCATGTGGTGATCGCGTGGATGTGGCTGGAGCAGCTTCTCGTCGTCGAGGCGGCCGGCGGCCCCGGCGACGGCCCGGACGCCGACCTGTACGCCGGCAAGCGGCAGGCCGCCCGGTACTTCTTCCGGCACGAGCTGCCCCGCACCGGCCCGCAGTTCGACCTGCTGGACAGCCTCGACCGGACCACGCTGGAGATGCGCGACGACTGGTTCTGACCCGCCCCCGCCGGTCCCGCCGCCCCTGCGGGGAGCGCTGTGCCGCCGCTCGCGCGGGGAGCGCTGTCCCGCCGGGATCGTTGGTGCGCGGCCCGCCTATCCTTGCCAGCCATGAACCCCGGTGACGTGACCGTTCCGCCGCCCGCAGACGGAGCCGAGGAACGGCTGGAGACCTTGCGGGGCTGGTGGCGGCTGCCGGCTCCCGCGCGACGCGAGGTCCGGCTGCTCAGCCGCTCCGGACGGCACCACCCGGACCGGGAGATCGCCTGGGTGGCCTGGCGGTGGGCGCAGGTCGTGCTGCCGCCGGGAGCGCCGGAGCCGGGCCGTGCCCGCAACATGCTCAGCGCGGCCGGCTTCTGGGCGCTGATCCTGCTGGATCTGGTCACCGGCGTCGATCCGACGGACCCACCCGAGCCGCGGTGGCTCGACCGCCGCCGGGCCCGGCGCGTCCTGCGGGCCGGCCCGCCCGTCGCCTGACCGGTCGGCGGCCGGGGCGACCGCGCCTCACCCGCCATCGCGGCGCCGGGCCCGACGGTCTCAGCCGTCGGCGAGCAGCCGGTCGCGGACCTCCCGGCGCAGGACCTTGCCGATCTGCGAGCGGGGCAGGTCCTCGACGACGACCACGCGGCGGGGCACCTTGTAGCCGGCCAGGTGCCGCCGGCACGCGGCCCGCAGGCCCGCCTCGTCAGGTGGCTCGGCGCCCTCGTCCAGGACGACCGCCCCCACCACCTCCTCGCCGCCGTGCTCGCCGGGCAGGCCGACCACCGCGGCGTCGCGGACGCCGGGAACGCGGCGCAGCGCGTCCTCCACCTCCGACGGGTAGACGTTGAACCCGCCGGTGATGATCAGCTCCTTGATCCGGTCGACCACGCTGACGAAGCCGTCGGCGTCGGCCACCACGACGTCCCCGGTACGCAGCCAGCCGTCGGGCAGCAGCGCCGCCGCCGTCTCCGCCGGGCGGTTCCAGTAGCCGGCGAACACCTGCGGCCCCCGGATCAGCAGCTCGCCCGCCTCACCCGGGGCGCGGTCGCGCGACGGGTCCTCGGGGTCGACGATGCGGATGTCGGTGGACGGGAACGGCACGCCGACCGTGCCCGGCCGGCGGGCGGGGGAGACCGGGTTGCCGAGCGCGACGGGGGAGGTCTCGGTCATGCCGTAGCCCTCGACGAGCAGCCCGCCGGTGACCGACTCCCACAGCTCGACCGTCGCCGGGGGCAGCGCCATGGCGCCGGAGATGGCGTACCGGGCCGAGGAGAGGTCGATCCCGCGTTCCCGGGCCGCCGTGGCGAGCTTCTCGTAGATCGGCGGGACGGCGGGCAGGAAGGTCGGCGGCCGGCGACGCACCGCCGCCAGCGTCTGGTCCAGGTCGAAGCGGGGGAACAGCACCAGGGTGGCGCCGATGCCCACCGAGAAGGTGAGGCAGAGCGTCAGCCCGTACGCGTGGAACAGCGGCAGCACCGCGTACACCGTCTCCTCGCCGTCGCGCAGGCCCGGCACCCAGGCGCGGCCCTGCGCCGCGTTGGTCCGCAGGTTGCGGTGGCTCAGGATGGCGCCCTTGGGCGTGCCGGTGGTGCCGCCCGTGTACTGCAACAGCGCCGTGTCGTCCGGACCGGGGGCGGGATGCGCGGCGTCGAGGGGAGTGGCCTCGGCCACCAGCCGCTCCCAGGACAGCGCTCCGGGCGCGGGCCCGGTCATCGCCGCGCGGGTGGCCCGCGCCCGGGCCAGGGGCAGCCGCAGCGCCCAGCGCTTGCGCCGGGGCAGGGCCCGGGTGAGGTCCACCGCGACCACGGTCTCGACGGCCGTCGCGTCCTGGCCGTCGCGGACGAGGGGGGCCACCTTGTCCCAGACCACCGCGACCCGGGCGCCGTGGTCGGCGAGTTGCCGGGTGAGCTCCTGCGCCGTGTAGAGCGGGTTGTGCTCCACCACCACCGCGCCGAGGCGCAGCACGGCGTAGAAGGCGACCACGTGCTGCGGGCAGTTCGGCAGCACCAGCGCCACCCGGTCGCCCCGGCCGACGCCGAGCCGGCGCAGCGCCTCGGCCCCCCGGCTGACCTGGCCGTCCAGGTCGGCGTACGTGGTGGTGGCGCCGAAGAAGTCCAGGGCGATCCGGGGACCGAAGCGGCGGGCGGCGTCGCGCAGCAGGTCGACCAGCGACTCGTCGGACGGCGCGACGGTCGCCGGCACGCCCGGGGCGTAGCTGCGCAGCCAGGGCCGCTCGGCACTCAGGTCCATGTCTCTCCTCCGTGCGTGCCGGACCATTTCCTACTTGACGGTAACCTACGGTCTCGTAGGTAACGGTCGGGGTCCCCCCGTCCGACCGGCCCCGGCAGTAGACTCCGACGGTGCGGGATCGACGGGTCGTGGCGCTCTGGTCCGTGTTCGTCCTGCTCGCCGCCGGGTCGTCGGCGCTCGTCACGCTTCGCCCCGACCGCCTCTCCGACCTGCACATCTATCGTGGCGCACTGCTGCACCTGCAGGCCGGTCGGCCGCTGTACGAGTTCGCCGCCGAGAACGGCGGCCCCTTCACCTACCCGCCGTTCGCCGCGCTCGTGCTCTGGCCGGTCTCGGCCGTCGCCGAGGGGGTCGTGCAGGGGGTCTGGCTGGCGCTGATCTGCCTCGCGGTGGTCGCCATCGCGGTGCCGGTCGGCCGCGTACTGGCCGGGGGGCCTCGGCGGCACCTGGTCGTGCCGGCCATCGCCTGCGCCCTGATGCTCTCCGCGCCGGTGCAGAGCAATCTGCGCTTCGGCCAGGTCAGCGTCTTCATCGTGCTGCTCGCGCTGCTCGACGGCATGGGCGTCCCTCCGGCCCGGTTGCGGGGCGTGCTCGTCGGGGTGGCCGCCGCGATCAAACTGACCCCGCTGCTGTTCGTGGTCTACTTCCTCGTCACGGGCCGCTACCGGGACGCCGGGCGGGCCGTCGTCACGTTCCTGGCCTGCGCCGCGTTGGGCGCGGTGGTTCTCCCGGCGGAGAGCTGGACGTACTGGACCGAGGCGGTACGCAAGACGTCCCGGATCGGCAACCTGGCCTCGCTGGGCAACCAGTCGGTGCACGGCATGCTGCTGCGCCTCGGCCTCGACCAGGAGTCGCTCCCGCTGCTCTGGGCGGCCCTGGTGGCCGTCGTCTGCGCGGTGGCCCTGCTGCGGGCCCGGCACCTGGCGGCGCACGGGCGCCCCGGCCACGCCGCCGTGCTCGTCGGCTGCGCGACCGTCGCCGCGTCCCCCGTGTCCTGGACGCACCACCAGATCTGGCCGGTGCTGGCGGCGATGCTGCTGATCGGGGCCGACGGGGTCGCCCGGCGGGTCGCCGGCGGCGCCCTGCTGGTGACCATGGTGGTCTCGCTGGGGGTGGCGCTCAGGCCGGTCTCGACCACGTCCGGGGTGCAGTTCCTCCTCGAGAACGCCCGGGCCCTCGGCGTCGGTGTGCTCTGCCTCGCCGGGTTCGGCGGGGCGGCGCTGGCCGCGGCCGGCGCGGGCCGACGGACCCCGGCGGCCCGCGGCTGGCTGCGGGTGGGCACGACCGCCGCGCTGGCCGTGGCGTTCTTCGCCGTGCAGCCGCTGCCCGCCGGCGCCGATCCGACCTTCAAGGCGTACGCGCTCTCCGACGTCGCCAACCCGCGCTACTTCTTCGTCTGCCGGGGCCCGGCGGAGTGCGCCGCGTACGGCACGGACGCGCCGGTCACCTTCGGCACCCGCAGGGAGAAGACCAAGGTCCGCGTCAACGGGGTGGTGTCGCCCGCCGTCGCCCGGCTGGAATACCACTCCGCCCCCGGTGGCGCGCCCCGGGTCATTCCACTGCTCGCGCCCTACCCGGGCCCCCGGACGTTCTCGTTCCGGTCGGCGACCATGACCCACGGCCGGCTGGTCGCCTACGCGGCCGACGGGCGCCCGATCGCGACCTACGACGAGGAGTTGGCCGCCGCGCTCGCCGTCAGCGGTGCCCGGCGGAATGGCGCACCGCCCGCCGGCCCTTGACCACCCCTATGACGACGACCGCGACCAGCGCCACCACGCCGATGATCACCAGCCAGCGGACCGCCTCCAGCAGCAGCCCGAGCAGGACGAGCGCGCCGGCGACGACGCCGACGGCCCAGAGCATGGCTCGCATGTCCACCTCCCGTGACTCCGGCCGCGCGGCGCGGCCTGGCCGTCTGGCTTCCCGCCCCGCACCCGGCCATGCCGCCACGACCGGCGAAGTCCTCGCGCGGCACGCCGGTGGTGGACACTGTCGCTGACCTCACCGTCGTGGTCCGGGCCGCCGCGTCGGCCAGCACCGCCCGGAAGCTGGCGGTACGGGAGTACGCCGCGCACGCCCGCAGGGCCGCGACGCTCCGCCGACCATCCGACTGACCGGCGTCCGAGGAGGCCCGGCACGGTCGCCACCGCCGAGGCCGTCCGGCGCGGCCGCTCCGCCGCCCGGCCGACCGGGTGGATCTTGGACAGTTGTCGTCCTCGGGTAACGACAACTGTCCAAGATCGCGAGTGGATGTCGGCGGCGCGTGCTGCGGGCGTCGGTCCCGATCAGGCGCGGCGTCCCGCTGCCAGTTCGGCGGGTGCTCGGCGGATCCGGCCAGGTGGAGCAGCGGGGGCGTCCGGTTTCTGCGGTTCTCGTCCAGGCGGCGCAGCGTTCCGGGCGCCGCTCGGCGGGGCGTCCGTGACCGCGTCAGCGCTGGGCGACGTAGACGGTGTTGGCCGACTGCCCGCCGGTCAGCGGGTTGGCGAACGGGACGACGTGCGCCCGCGCGGTGCGGAACACCTCGGCGAGGACGGCCTCGAAGTCGGCATCGGGCGGATCGTCCGACCAGAGGGCGAACACCCCGTCCGGGTGCAGGTGGGCGGCGAGCCGGCGCAGGCCGTCGGGGGTGTAGAAGGGGGCGTGGCCGGGGTGCAGCACGTTGCGCGGCGAGTGGTCCACGTCGAGCAGCACGGCGTGGAACCGCCGCCCCGGCTCCCGCGGGTCGAAGCCGGTGCCGTCGGCCACCGCGGCGAAGAAGTCGGCCCGCACGAACCGGGTACGCGGGTCGGCGGCCAGCCCGGCGGCGAAGGGCAGCAGCCCCCGGCGGTGCCAGTCGATGACGTCCTCGATCGCCTCCACGACCAGCAGCGAGCCGACCCTGTCGTCGGAGAGCGCGGTGCGGGCGGTGTAGCCGAGGCCGAGGCCGCCGACGACCACGTCGAGCCCCTGCCCGGACAGGGGAGCCAGGCCCAGCCGGGCCAGCTCGATCTCCGCGACGGGGAAGAGGCTGGACATCAGGTACTCGTCGTCGAGCTTGACCTCGTACACCTCGACGTCGAGCGACGGGTCGCGGCGCCGGCGCAGGCTGATGAGGCCGATCGGGGTCTCCCGCCAGGCCAGTTCCTCGAATCGCACGCCCACGGGCCCGGATGCTACCCGCTGCCGCCCCGGGCCCCGGCGGCCGGCACGCGCATTCCTCCCGCCCGGCCGGGTATGCCCACCCGTCGAGGGCCACCCGACCGGGGGCCGGGCAGGGGGCGCGCGGTGGCGGACATGCTGGCCGGACGGCTGCACCTGACGGCACGGGCGCTGCGGATGGAGTCGGTGCCGGTGCCCGAGCCGCAGGACGGGCAGGTGCGCGTCCGGGTCGAGGCGGCGGGGGTCTGCCTGTCGGACGTGCACCTGATCGACGGCACCCTCACGCCGCTGTACCTGCCCGGCGACTCGGTGACGCTGGGGCACGAGGTCGCCGGGGTGGTCGACGCGTTCGGCGACGACGTCGAGGGCTGGCAGCCCGGCCAGCGGGTGCTGCTCCAGGCGGGGGAGCGGGACCGGCGCGGCACCGTGCTGACCCGGGGCGTGGACTACGACGGCGGCTGGGCCGAGTACGTCGTCGCCAGCGAGGGCACGGTGGTGCCGATCCCGGACGACCTGCCCTTCGAGCAGGCCTGCATCATTCCCGACGCGGTCTCCACCCCCTGGGCGGCGGTGACGGACACCGCGCGGACCCGCCCCGGCGAGGCGGTCGGGGTGTGGGGCGTGGGCGGGCTGGGCGCGCACGCCGTGCAACTGCTGCGCCTGGTGGGCGCGGCCCCGGTGATCGCGGTGGAACCGCTGGCCGCGGCGCGGGACCGGGCGGCGGCCCTGGGGGCCGACGCGGTGCTCGACCCGGCCGACACCGCGTTCCGCGACGCCGTGCTGGAGTTGACGGACGGGCGGGGGCTGGACGTCGCGTTCGACTTCGCCGGGGTGACCGCCGTACGCGAGCAGGCGCTGACCGTGCTGGGCCGCCGGGGCCGGCTGGTGCTCGCGGGCATCGCCAACAAGCCGGTGACGATCGCCTCGGACAGCCCGTTCACCTACTTCCAGCAGGCGGTGCTCGGCCACTACGGCTCGGAGCCCGAGCACGTCGAGCAGTTGGTGTCCCTGGCCCGGCAGCGTCGGCTCGACCTGTCGGCGTCGATCAGCGACGTGCTGCCGCTGGCCGACGCCGAGGAGGCGGTGCGGCGGGTGCACACCAAGCAGGGCGACCCGATCCGGCTGATCCTGCGTCCCTGAGCGGTCCCGGGTACACGCCGGCGGGCAGGATGGCGACGTGGTACGGCGGCTCGATCATGACCCGGCGGCCGGTGTGCGAAGGGGCGCGCCCCAACCCTCCGCCAGCCGGGACGGGTGGAGATCGCGGCCGCCGCCGCCGTAGAACTCGAGGAACTTCATGATCAGCGGGTCCCACCGATCCGACCGGCGGGCGCAGCGCGATGAGATCTTGGCAGATTCGGGCCCCTCCGAGGGCCGATTCCTGCCAAGATCTCGCCGGCTCCAGGGCGTCGATCGGCCCCGCCGCCTCTGGGCTCAGTCGTCAGTCGGCGCAGGATGGGGTCGCAGAGCGGCTCCGGTCACCAGTCTTCGACCCCATCGTCCGCCTTAGCCGTTGTTGAGGATCCAGGTGTACCCCTGGCAACCGACCAGAGCGTCGCACGAGTACAGCCTGATTCCGCTGCCGCGGCCGCCGAGCGCGTTGGGACTGGTGCTGTCCTCATAGAACTCTTTGTTGCAGTAGCCCCAGACCCCGGTGGTCAGATCGTTGCTGCACGTGCCCTGGCGGTACAACACCCAGGTGCTTCCGTTGTGCAGCCAGTTCTCCCACTGGGCATAGTGGCCGCGACCGTTGGTGTAGGTGTCCACCACCCAGAACTTGTCGCCGTACTTCTGGAAACACGACTTGCCGTACGGGCCGGCCTGGCACACGGAGTTGGACAAGCCGGGTGAAGACGCGGCTACGACCTGGTCGTTCTCCCATGCGGCTGCCGCCACGGTACTCGGGCTCGCGGATGCGCCAGCGCTGGTCACGACAAGAGCAGTGACCGTCAGTACGGCCGCTGCCGCTGCCGCCGCGATGCGGGTTCCTAGCTTTCCCATGATCTCCTCCGATCGGGTCATGAAGGACTGCGGAGCTGTTTCCACCTGTCCCTGCTCGAAGGCTAGGGCGGAGCAGGGCGGCGCCGTGACGGTCGATCGACCCACGCTCCGCGTGGGGTCCGCTACAGCTCTTCCAGCCGGACCAGACCGTCCTGAATGGCCCGGGCGACCAGCGCCGCCTTGGTGGAGGCCGGGCGACCGACGTTCGCATACCGGATGCGGACCCGGTCGATGTAGCTGCTCACCGTGCGCACGGACAGGCCGAGTTTGCGGGCCACCAGTTCCTTGGACTCGCAGGCGAACCAGCTGACCAGCACGTCGGTTTCCCTCGGCGTGAGTCGCGGCCGGTCGGGCCGGCTGTCCGTGCTGATGGCGCGGGCCATCGACGGGGACGTGTAGGGCAGGTTCTGACCGGCCGCGCGGATCGCATGGACCAGGTGACCGGGGCCCTCGGTCTTGGCGAGGCAGGTGAACGCGCCGAGGTCGAGGCAGGTGAGAATGGTGTCGCGGTCCTCCCGCATGGTGTAGACGATCACTCGACGGCCGGCGTCGACGAGCCGTCGCAGGTCGGGGTACGCCGGGACCTGCCCCTTGAGTAGCAGGTCGAACACGATGACGTCGGCGGAGAGGCCCGGATCCGTCCACGCCACTGCCGGTGTTCCGCCGGAGTCGATGACCTGGACCGGCGGTTCGGCCGCGGCGCACCACGCCTCGATCCCGGAAATGATCGCCGGGTGGTCGTCGATCACCACCACCGTGTTCAGCCCTGCGGTTGCCATGTGGCCTCCACCCACACTTTCGACCCGTCCACGAGTCGGGTGACGGTCACCCCGCTGTCGACGGCGACACCGGGTCCTGGATCGCTGCCGGAGCGCTCGCTGGCGTCGGCGTCGGCGTCGGCGAGGAGACTCACCGTGACGCCGGTCGTCGACCCGAGCACCGTGACCCGTACGTCGGAAGTGGCGTTCGCCATGATCCGCAACGCGGGCTCGGTCAACGCGCGACGTACCGCCAGCGGTGGTGTCGGCCACTCCCCGCACGTCCCGAGGTAGACGGCGACACCGTTGCGTTCCGCCAGTTCAAGACAGGCGCGCAGCTCGTGTAACAGCGGATCGGCCGCCTCGTCATGTTCGGCGAACAGACGGCGTAACCGTGCCGCCGCTACGGCGTAGGCGCTGCGGGCCCGCTCGTCGCCCAGGTTCACCGAACCGGTCGTCAGGTCGTCCAGCAGCGGTATGGACGTGGTGGCGAGGTCCGCGTATCTCAGCCGGCGGTCGGCATGCAGGTGCTCCGCGATGACCTCGGCAGTCCGCGCCCGCTCCGCGTCGGCGGTGGCGGCTGACGAGGTGGCCACGAGGTCGCGCAGCGCCATGGCGCCGGCCAGGACTGGCAACTCGCAACCGAACATGATCACGGTGACGACCACCAGGTCGGCGGTCTCGTGCCGCTGCCCGACCAGCGCCAACTGCGCGAAGCTCGCGACCGTGTACACGCCGAGGAAGACGGCCGCACCCACGACGCTGCGGTCCACCAGCAGCAGGATCCCGAACCAGCCGATGACGCCGTAGGACCATTCCTCTTCCGACATGAGTTTGGCGGCTGGAATTCCGGTGGTCGCCAGCGCCGCCGCCGCGATCACCGCCGCCACCAGTACCCAGCGCGGCCACCCGAGCGGCTCGTTCCGCAGGATTCGCACTCCGGCCACGACGGCGACCACAGTGAGGATCGTGAAGGCGAGCACCTGCCGGGCCGGGTTGCTGTAGGTCTCCCAGCCCGTGACCAGCAACGGCAGGGCGAGACCGAACAACGTGGTGACCGTGATCGCCAGCGTGGCCAGGCATAGGCCGCGCAGCAGCTTCCCCGCCATGAGGTGGGAAACCGGCTCAGCCATCCGGGACCTCCAGGGAGATCCGGGTGCCGGCGCCAGGACGGGACGTCACGATCGCTCGTCCGCCGACCCGTGCCATGCGTTGCGCTATGGACTGCGACACCCCGCGCCGGTGTGGCGGTACCCGCTCCGGCGCGAAGCCCCTGCCCTGGTCGGAGATCTCCACCAGGATCCGGTCCCCGGCCCGCCCCACCACCAGTACGGCGGTGTCGACGCCGGCATGGCGTGCCACGTTCGTCAGCGCCTCCCGAGCCGCCGCGCTGATCGCCGTGGCGCGAATCGCCGGCATCGGCACGGCCGCCGGCGAGCGCACCTCCACCGCGACCGGGGCGTGCCGCGCCACCTGGCCCAGCAGCCGTACCAGATCTGTGTCGCCGTCGGGAAAGTGCGGCTGCGCGGCTAGGATCTCCAGGTCGCGGGCGGCCTGCTCGGCCAGCCACGGCTCGGTGCCGTCGACCATGCGGGTGCCGACCGCGAGCAGGGTGGCTGCCGCGGTGTCGTGCAGTACCGCCAGGTGCTCCCGTTCGTCGGCACGTCGGGCTGCCGCGACCGTGGCATCGCGCCGGGCCCGTTCGCTCGCCGCGACGGTCCGGTCAGCCTGCTGGGCTCCGGCCCGCACGAGCAGGAACAGCACCCTGGACAGGCCGGCCTCCGCGAAGGTCCACAGGCCGAGCGAAACGGTGCCCGACCAGGTTTCGGGCAGGGCAAGGGCGTTGCCGGCCAGATGCGCCACCACGACCGCAATGGTCAGCAGCACGCCGCCGGCCGCGGTCGTGAGCCACTGGTGTGCGATGACCGTGACCGTCACTACGGCGAGGACCCAGTTCGTGCTGTCGACCGCCGCGTCCGGCGGCACGGTCCAGCGCTGGACCAGGCACAGCAGCATGATCACCAGCGTGTCCACGGGCAGTAGCCACCCGCGGGAGCTGAAGCGGACGTACACCACGCTCCACGCGGCGAGCCCGGTGGCCACGCCCACGACCAGCACGCGCCGGTCGGGGGCCGCCTGGAACAACGCGGCGCCGCTCACACAGCTCAGCGCCGTGGTGCGCATGACGACTGCGTATCGCCGGCCCAACCGGCGCAGCTCGCGTTCGGTGGCGCCTGCAGGCCGCAGTGGTAACGGACCCAGTCGCCACGCGCTCATGACGGCGTCCCGTCCTTCAGTCGCATCGGGCTCACCCCAGGGCGGATCGGGAGCGCCGTGCGCGCCCCGGGCCGACGACTACCTGCTCGAACGTCCACCCGGCGCCAGCGTAGTTCTTACATCGAGTCCTGTCTCTGCCCAGTCGTATTGGAGTCAGACGGCACCGGGGGCGGTGGGACCCGGCGGCGTCTCCGTCGCACCCCGGCGACCACCACTGCCACCGCCACCGTCGTCGTGGCGACGGTCCACAGCAGCGGGTCCGCCCGCAGATGTTCGGGCAACTGCTGGGCCAGCACGAAGGCGCCCATCGCCGCCACGAACCAGCCGAACGCCCGGCGCAGCACGTCCTCGCGGACGCGTCCGGCCAGCCTGCCGCCGGCCAGGCTGCCGAGCACGGCCGCGGCGGTGACGGCGGTGGCCAGGCCCGGGTCGATGTCGACGGTGGACAGGTAGCCGGCCAGCCCGGCGAACGACTTCATCGCGATGACGACGAGCGAGGTGCCGACCGCGACCGGCATCGGCAGGCCGCCCAGCAGCGCGAGGGCCGGCACCACCAGGAACCCGCCGCCCGCGCCGACCAGCCCGGTGACCAGTCCGACCACGACGCCGTCGAGGAGCACCCGCGCCACGGGCAGCTCACGCCGCTGCCGCCCGGGGCGGTCGTGCCGGCCCCGCAGCATGGCCGTCGCGGTGGCGAGCATCATGACGGCGAAGCCGGCGAGCAGGACGGCGGGCGGGACGAACGCGGCGAGGCGTCCGCCGCCGTACGCGCCGGCCATGCCCGCGGCCCCGAAGAGCAGGCCGGTGCGCCACCGGACCCGGCCGGCCCGGGCGTGCGGCAGCGCGCCGACAGCACTGGTCACCCCGACGACGAGCAGCGAGGTGGCGATCGCCTCGCGGGCCGGCAGGTCGGCCACGTAGACCAGCAGCGGTACGGCGAGGATGGACCCGCCGCCGCCGAGCAGGCCGAGGCTCACCCCGATGAGGACGGCCAGCGCGACGGTCAGCGCGAGGCTGCCGGTCACGGCAGGGGCCGGGGCGTCGGGTGGTCTCCGAGCCGACCGACGACGGTCTGCACGTCGCAGCTCGCGCCGCGGTTGTAGGGGAGCCTGCCGAGCAGCATGCCCATCGCGCAGGTGTCGGTGACGGCGGCGAAGGTGAGGCCGGCGCCGATGAGGCCGGCGACCCACTTCAGGCCGGGTACGAACACCGAACCGAGGACGCTGAGCAGGACGATCGAGCCGGCGACGAGGCGGACCTGCCGCTCCAGCTCCCAGCGGGGCGTGCCCCGTCGGACCGGTCCCCGGGCGGCCTGCCACGCGGTCATCCCGCCGTCGAGGATCCTGAGGTCGGGCAGCCCGACGCCCGCGAGGGCCTGCCCGGCCCGGGCGGCGCGGGCCCCGGAGCGGCAGATGAGCACCACCGTCCCGTCGAGGTGCCGCCGCAGCTCCTCGCGGTGCTCCCTGAGCACGTCGAGCGGCACGTTGTGGGCGCCGGGGACGTGGGCCGTCCCGAACTCCGCGGGGGTACGCACGTCCAGCATGCGCGGAGCGCGGCCGGAGTCGATCAGCTCGCGCAGCGTGGCGGCGTCGAGGGTGGGCAGGGCGCTCGGTGAAGTGGTCATCTCTCCTCGTTCAGGGGTCGATCGCCCGCGGAAGGGCAGGGTGGGTCGGCCCGGCGCCGATCGGCGGCGGGCGCGCGTCGCCGTGCGGACGACCGGTGGCGTACGCGGGGGGCGGGGCCGGCGGTGCGGAGGTCGGTCAGGCGTCGCCGGGGCTCATGGCGACCCCCGCGGCTCCGGCCCGGCCGAACTTGTCGTCGATCACGACGACCTCGCGGCCCGCGTTGGCCAGCAGCGAGGCGGCGGCGGTGGCCCGGTAGCCGGAGCCGCAGTGCACCCAGACGGTGCCGGCGGGCACCTCGGCGAGGCGTCCGGGCAGGTCGGGCAGGGGGATGTGCACGGCGCCCTCGACGTGACCGGCGGTCCACTCGTTGGTCATCCGGACGTCGAGCACCACGTCCGGGGCGGGCAGCCCCGCCGGGGTGTCGCCGGCCCGGGCGGCGGCCAGCGCGGGAAAGTCGGCCATCCGCAGCTCGCGGAGCTGTTCCGGCCCGGTGGACCACCGGTCGGGGTCGCCGGTGGCCTGGGCGGCCGGCCGGTCGATGCCGATGCGGACCAGTTCGCGCTGGGCGTCGGCGACCTGCTCCTCGGTCTCCGCCAGCAGGGTGAGCGGTGCGCCCCAGTCGATGAGCCAGCCGAGCCAGGTCGACATCGGGCCGTCGAGTCCGAGGGCGACCGTGCCCGCCAGGTGCGACGTGGCGTACGCCTTGCGGTGGCGCAGGTCGACGACCCACTGGCCGGCGGCGATCCGCTCCCGCAGCTCGGCGGCGTCGGCCCGGGCGACCGGGGTGAGGTCCACCGGCGCCGGGCCGGCGAGGTTCGCCACCCCCATGTGGGCGTAGTACGCCGGGTAGGCGTCGAGCCCGGCGAGGGTCTCGGTGACGAACTCGTCGGCGGCGAGCCGCAGCACGGGGTTCGCCCGCTTCTCCCGGCCGATCGTCGACTCGGGCGCGTCAGCCTGGCTGGCGGAGCAGAAGCTGCCGAAGCCGTGGGTGGGCCACACCTCGGCGCCGTCGGGCAGCAGGTCGGCCAGGCGCCGGGCCGAGGCGTGCTGGTGGTGGGCGAGTTCGTGGGCGTGCTCCCCGCCGAGCAGGTCGGTGCGCCCGGTGGTGCCGAAGAGCAGCGAGCCGCCGGTGAACACGCCGACCGGGCGCCAGCCGGAGTCGTCGGCCTCGTCGAGCACGTACGACAGGTGGTGGAACGTGTGTCCCGGCGTGGCGAGCACCCGCAGCCGCAGCGCGCCGGAGACCGGCACCGTGTCGCCGTCGGCGACCGGCGTCCGGTCGAAGTCGACCTCGTCGTCCGCGGCGACGAGGTAGCGGGCGCCGGTCAGCCGGGCCAGCTCCAGGCCGCCGGAGACGTAGTCGTTGTGGATGTGGGTCTCCACCACGTGGGTGACGCGTACGCCCTTCTCGCCCGCGAGGTACAGGATCCGGTCGATGTCGCGCTGCGGGTCGACCACGATCGCCACCGTGCCGTCGGAGGCCAGGTAGCTGCGGTCGCCGAGCGAGGACGTCGCGATGACGGACACCTCAACTGCCATTGCCGTGCTCCTTGTGGGATCAAATACCCCGGGGGGTATGTGGCGGACACACGTCGGGGGTGTTGACGTGTGCAATCTGTCTACCCGCACACGTCGCTGTCACGCAACGTGTGCGGTGCGTTTCTTCCGGTGGTGGTCAGGCGAGGGCGAGGAAGAGCTTCTCCAGCTCCTCCTCGGTCATCTCCGGGGAGTCGCCCCGCTCGCGGGCGGCGGTGCAGTGCCGCATGCCGGAGGCGATGATCTTGAAGCCGGCCCGGTCGATCGCCTTCGACACCGCCGCGAGCTGGGTCAGCGCCTCGCGGCAGTCCTGGCCGGTCTCCATCATCTCGATGACCGCGTTGAGCTGACCCCGGGCCCGCTTCAGGCGGGTCAGGGCCTCGCTCGTCATCTCGGGTCGCAGCTTCACCGCGCGCCTCCTCGCTCTCTCCCGGCATACCCCGGGGGGTACCCGTACGTGCCCATGCTATCCCCTCAAGTGAAAGGCGTCCGCGTCCGCGCGGTGATCCTGGTCGCTCCGGCGGGGTCCGGCGCCGGGAATCCCGGCGCCGCCGCCACGCAGGGTCCTCGGGGCATCGACGCAACGCTTATCCTGTGCCCTGACCGCCCATCGGAAGGGATGCGATGCCGTCGCGGCAGGACCAGCTGCACTCGTACCAGTTCACCGTCCAGCGGGCCGTCGCCGCCCTGGTGATGCGGGAGACCGACCCGGCGCAGTCGCCGTTCCGGCGGCTCGCCGGCGCCGGCCTGGCCAGCGTGCTGGTCGCGGCCATCGGCCTGGGCGGCTTCGCCCTCTACGGCCTCTTCACCGGGGGCGGCAGCACGTGGCGCGACCCGGGCGCGGTGATCGTGGAGAAGGAGTCCGGGGCCCGGTTCGTCTACCGGGAGGAGAAGCTGCACCCGGTGCTCAACTACGCCTCGGCCCTGCTGATCATCGGTGCCGAGCGGCCGAAGACGGTGCTCGTCTCCCGGCGCGCCATCGACGGGGTGCCGCGCGGGCTGCCGCTGGGCATCGCCGACGCCCCCGACTCGCTGCCCGCCAGGGGCCGGCTCTCCACCGCACCGTGGACGGTCTGCTCCGCCGCCGGCGAGGCCGACCGGACGACGCCCCGCTCGGCGCTGCTGATCGGCGTGACCGCCGGCGGCGGCCGGGCCCTCGGCGAGGACGCGCTGCTGCTGCGCCACCCCGACGGCGGGCTGCACCTCGTCTGGCACCAGCGCCGCTACCTGGTGCGCGACACCAACCGGGTGCTGGCTGCCCTGGCGGCCACCCGGGCCCGGGCGGTCCCGGCGGCCCCGGCCCTGCTCAACAGCCTGCCCGCCGGCGCCGACCTCGCCCCGCTCGCCCTGCCGGCCGAGGGGGAGCGCTCCGCGCGGGTGTCCGGGGCGCGGATCGGCGACGTCTACCTGGTGCGCAACTCCGGCGGTGGCCGGCAGTACGCCGTCGCGCTGCGGGACGGCCTGGCCGGCATCACCGAGTTGCAGGCCGGCCTGCTGCTGGCCCGCACCGGCCAGGGCGAGCCGGAGCCGATCACGCTCGGGCGGTTCGCGGCGCTGCCCAAGCTGCCCGACCTGTCCCCGGCGGGGCCCACCGCCCCGCCGACCGCGCCGCCCCGGCTGGCCGTCTCCGACGGGGCGGGGCTCTGCGCCCGGGTGGGTGACGACGGTGGCGTCACGGAGGTCCGCCTCGGCGTACGGCTGCCCGACCTCGCCGCCGCGCCGCGCACCGTCCCGGCGGCCGGGGGTGGGGTGCGCGCCGACCACGTCGTGGTGGAGCCGGGCCGTGGCGCGGTCGTCGAGGCGGTCGCGGCGCCCGGTGCGACCGGCGGCGCGGTCTCCGTGGTCACCGACCTGGGCCGACGCTACGTCCTCGCCGGCGGCGAGGTGCTGGGCACGCTCGGCTACCGCGACGTGCGGCCGGTGCGGCTGCCGGCCAGCCTGGTCGCCCTGGTGCCCGCCGGCGCCACGCTCGACCCGGCCGCCGCGCGGGTCGTCGCCGCCCCGGCCTGAGCGCGCCCCGGCCTGAGCGCGCCCCCGCCTGAGCGCGTCCCCGCCTGAGCGCGCCCCCGGCTGGGCCGGTGCCGGAGTCGCGCCGCTACCTCGGTGGCCTCGGCGAGGGCGAAGCGGTCGGGCGCGGCCGGGCGGGGCTCAGTCGGCGGGGCGGCGCAGCACGGTGACGGCGAAGTCGGCGTCGTCGCGCCACGGGCGCAGGTCCCAGGTGGCGAAGCGGTGCTCCAGCCGCAAACCGGCGGCCACCGCGTCGGCGTCGAACCCGGTCAGCGGGTAGCCCCGGTCGGTGCCGAAGCCGACCGCCAGCACGCCGTCGGGGCGCAGGTGGGCGGCGACGCGGCGCAGCACCTCCCGCTCGGTGCCGGGGGCGACGAAGGCCAGCACGTTCCCGGCCACGACCGCCGCGTCGAACGGCTCCGGCTCGCCGGCCGCCGCCAGGTCCAGCTCGCTGAGGTCGGCGACCAGCCAGCGCGGACCCGGGTGGTCGGTGCGGGCGGCCTCCACCAGCGCCGGGTCGGCGTCCACCCCGACCACGGTGTGGCCCCGGGCGGCCAGCGCCGCGCCCACCCGGCCGGTGCCGCAGCCGGCGTCGAGGATCCGGGACCCGGGCGCGACCAGCGCGTCCACCAGCCGCGCCTCGCCGGCCAGGTCGGCCCCCTCGGCGGCCAGCCGGCGGAACCGGTCGATGTACCACTGGGAGTGCTCCGGACCGGTCTCGGTCTGCCAACGGGTCGGGTTTGCCATGCCGCCACCGTAGCCGGGTCCCCGGTGCTCCCCGGGGGGTGGGGCGGACGGGGCGATGCCCTGCCGGCGCCGTGGGCCGGGGAAGCCGTGGCCGCTCAGGCCGGCGGGACGGCGCCGCCCGGGCCTCCCGCCGACGAGCCGGCAGCACCGGCCGACGGATCGACGCCGCCCGCCGACGAGCCGGCAGCACCGGCCGACGGATCGACGACCCAGTGGTTGGTGCGGAAGAGGCGGCCGGCGAATTCCGTCTGCTCCTCGCCGACGAGGGCGAAGCCGGCCGACCGGCAGATCGCGTTCGACGCGGCGTTGGTCGTGGCGGGGAAGGCGTGGATGAGGCCCCACCGGCCGTCGGCCCGGGCCAGGGCGAGCACGGCGCGGACGGCTCTGCCCGCCAGGCCCCTGCCCTGGAACTCCGGCACGACCATCCAGCCGATCTCGGACACGCTCCCGTGGGAGTACAACGTCACCGTCCCCGCCACCTGCGCGGAGCCGCCGGTAACGATCATCTTGATCCAGGCGCTACCGTCGCGGACGGTCGCGAGGTCACGCCGGAGCTGGGCGGGCACGCGCTCACGCGGCTGCGGCCCGCCCAGCTCCGCCATCACGGCCGGATCGCAGCGCATCCGCACGTACGCGTCGAGGTCGCCCGGCTCCACGTCGCGCAGCCGCATCCCGACCGCGGGCGGGGCAGCCGTGGGCGCGTCGTCGGGGACCGCGCCGGGGGAGGCATCCACCCGGCACATCCTCGGTCAGCGCCCACCGCGCGGCAACCCCGCCCGCCGCCTCAGCCCTTCTCCGCGCCGCTGGTGAGCCCCTCGGTGAGCAGGCGCTCGCTGGCGAAGAAGAGGATCACGATGGGCAGGGTGAGGATCACCGAGCCGGCCATCAGCACCGTCTTGGGCACCTCGACGCCGTCCGCGAGCTGCGCCAGCCCCAGCGACACCGTCCACCGGTGCGGCTTGTCGACCAGGAACAGCAGGGCGAACAGGAACTCGTTCCAGGCGATCATGAAGTCGTACAGGGCGACGGCCATGATGGACGGCGCCGCCAGGGGGAGGCTGACCCGGCGGATGATGCCGAGCCGCCCGGCGCCGTCGATGGCCGCCGACTCCTCCAGGCTGACCGGGATCGTCTCGAAGTAGTTGCGCAGCATGTAGACCGAGACCGGCAGGGTCTGCGAGATGTAGACCAGCACCAGGCCGAGCAGCGAGCCGCGCAGCCCGGCCCGGGTGAAGACCACGAAGAGCGGGATGGCGATGACGATCGACGGGAACAGGTAGACCGCCAGGAAGAGGAAGTCGACCTGCCGCCGGCCGAAGAACCGCAGCCGGGCGACCGCGTACGCGCCGGGGATCGCCACGGCCAGCGTCAGCAGCGTCGCCGCGACGGCGACCAGGCCGCTGTTGCGCATGAAGGTCAGGAATCCCTGGCCGCCGTCGTCGACGGCCTTCACCACCTCGGCGTACGTGTCGAACGTCAGCTCGCCCAGCCCCACGACCAGCGAGCCGGGGTCGAGCAGCAGGCGCTCGATGGGGCGCACCGAGAGCACCAGCATGTAGTAGAAGGGAAAGACGGTGACCAGCAGGAACGCGGCGATCACCAGCCGGCGCAGCCAGCGCAGGCCCACCGTCTCGATCCGGTCCCGGTCCATCAGCCGTCCCTCCGTCCGCCGAAGAAGCGCAGGTACACCACCACGAACACGATGAGCACCACGGCGAGCACGACCGCCTGCGCCGCCGCCGCGCCGATGTCCGTACGCGCGGTCAGGAACTCGTAGACCCGGACGCTGACCACCTCGGTGCCGGCGGCCCCGCCGGTGAGCAGGTAGACGTCGTCGAACTTGTTGAACGTCATGATGAACCGCAGCACCCCCAGCAGGCCGATCACCGGCAGCAGCTGCGGCAGCAGGATGTGCCGGAACCGCTGGGTGGGCGTGGCCCCGTCGACCCGGGCCGCCTCCTCCAGCTCGCCGGGGACCGCCTGGAGCCGGGCGAGCAGGAACAGGAAGGCGAAGGGGAAGTAGCGCCACGCCTCGAAGGCGACGACCGTGGCCAGGGCGGTCGACTCCTGGGACAGGAACGGCACCGGGGTGTCCCAGCCGAGGAACCGCCGCCCCCAGTCGTTGACGATGCCGAGCTGGGGGTCGAGCATCACCTGCCAGACGAAGGTGACCGCGACGACCGGTGCCACGTACGGCAGCAGCATCGACGCGCGCACCAGGGTGCGACCCCGGAACGGCCGGCGTACGACCAGCGCCGCCACCAGCCCGAGCACGATCGAGCCGGCGGTGCTGGCCACGGCGTAGACCAGTGTGGTCCACAGCGTGTCGGCGAAGCCGGGGGTGTTCAGCACCCGCTCGACGTTGTCCATCGTGAACTCGCCGAACAGTCCGGTACGCCGCAGCGTCGCCAGGCGTACCCGCTGGAAGGCCAGCACGACGGTCCAGACGATGGGGATGCCGATCACGGCGACCACGACGAGCAGGGTCGGGGCGACCAGCGCGAGCCCGGCGCGGGACTCGCGGCGGCGCAGGGTCAGCGGTCTGCGGCGGCGGGCCGGGGCCGGCCGCTCCCGGGCGGGGGAGCGGCCGGTGTCCGGTGGGGCGGTGGTCAATTGACGCCCGCCTTGATCGCCTCCACGTCCTTCTTCGCCCGTCCGGCGGCCGCGGCGGCGTCGGTCTTGCCGGCGATCACGTCGTTCAGGGCCTTGGGCACCGGCAGCTCGCCGAGGATCGCGCCGACGAGCTTGCCCTGGCCCTGGGTGAGCCCCCACCGCTGGAAGGTGTCGGGGCTGCGGCGCAGGCTGGCGAGCACCTCCTCGCCGTAGACCTCGGCGAGCGGCTTCCTGGTGTCGACGCCGGCCTGGCTGGTGTTCCAGGCGGTGAGGAACTTCTCCGGCTCCTGCGGCGTGCCCTTGCGGACGGGGAAGCGCCCTTCGGGGGACATGCCGAACCAGCGCGGGTAGCCGTCGCCGAGCATGTGCTCCACGAAGGACCTCGCCGGGTCGGCGGCGGCGCCGTCGAGCACGGCCCAGGAGCTGATCTCGCCGTACTGGGCGGGTTCGACGCCGTTCGGGCCCTTGATCGCGGTGACGAAGCCGCTGTTCTTCGCGAGGAACGCCGGGTCGGCCTGGCACTGCGGGCAGGTCGGCCTGGCGTCGTCGCGCAGGCCGGCCAGCTCGTCGAGGATGAACGGCGACCAGACCAGCATGGCCGCCTTGCCGGCGAAGTAGGTGGCCCGGGTGGTGTCGACGTCCTGCGCGCCCCTGACCGAGCTGGTGCGCATCAGGTCGCCGTAGAACCGGAACGCCTCGACGCACTCCGGGGAGTCCAGCTTCACGGCCCCGGAGTCGTCGGTGAGCTGGCAGTTGTTGGCCAGCGCGAGATGTTCGAAGGTCTGCTGGGTGAACACGTCGCCGGGGGCGGTGGCGGCCGTGACGCCGGCGACGCCGCTGGCGTTGAGCCTCGTCGCGGCGGCGGCGATCCTCTCGTACGTGTCGGGGGCGGGCAGCCCGGCGGCGGCGAACAGGTCCTTGCGGTAGACGAGCAGCTGCCCCCAGCCGTCGCTGGGCACGGCGAGCTGCCTGCCGTCGTCCGCGGTCAGCTCCAGGGCCCGCGGCGAGAAGGTCTGCCGGCCGAGCTTCTCGACGACCTCCGCGTTCGCCGAGGAGTGCAGCAGTTCGTTGCCGGCGAGGGTACGCACGCCGGCGAGCGACACCGAACCGACCACGTCGGGCAGTTCGCCGGCGGCGGCGCTGGTGGCGATCAGGGCGGGGAACTGGTCCTCGTTGACGGTGACGAGGTCGACGGCGATGCCGGTGCTGGCGGTGAAGTCCGCGATGATCGCCTTGGTGGCGGTGACCCGGTCGGCCACGTCCTCCAGGCTCCACACGGTGATCTTCCTGCTGTCGCTGTCGGATTCCTCGTCTCCGCAGCCCAGCAGGGTGGACCCGGTGACTGCCATGATCAGGGTGGCGGCGAGTATCCGCATCGGAGGTGCTGACATCGGTGGCACTCCTCTCGAAGGGTATACATGGGATTCAACCCCTTCGATTGATCAATTACAAGACATATGCCGATTTATTGCCTACGATGGAGCCCAGTGCTACCGGGATGTGACTCATGGTCAACTGGGTTGTCTCACTCGCCGGGCCCCGACGGATCAGCCTCGAGCCCTGCCCCCCGGACCCGCTCGGCCCCGGTCGGGTCCGCGTCCGCACCTGCTACTCCGGCATCTCGGCCGGCACGGAACTCACCCTCTACCGGGGCAGCAACCCCCGGCTGAGCAAGGACTGGGACGACGTCAGCCGGATGTTCGTGCCCCGGCAGACCGCCGTGCCGTACCCGCTGGTGGGCTTCGGCTACGAGGAGGTCGGCGAGATCGTCGAGGTCGCGCCCGACGTGGCCGACCGCCGGGCCGGGCAGGTCGTCTGGGGCATCTGGGGGCACCGCGCCGAGGCCGTCGTGCCCGCCGACACGGTGCATCCACTGCCCGCCGGGCTGGACCCCCTCGCGGCGGTCTTCGCCCGCCCGGGGGCGATCGCCCTCACCGCCGTGCTCGCCGGCGACCTGCACCTGGGCGACTGGGTCGCGGTCTTCGGGCAGGGCGTCATCGGGCTGCTCGCCACCCGGCTCGCCGCCCTCTCCGGCGCGCGCGTGGTCGCCGTCGACCGGGTGCCCGCCCGGCTGGCGCACGCCGGCCGACTCGGCGCCCGGATCGTCGTCGACGCGGGCGCCGAGTCCGCCGCGGCCGTGCTGCGCCGGGCCACCGGCGGCCGGGGCGCGGACGTCTGCCTGGAACTGTCCGGGGCGTACCCGGCGCTGCACGAGGCGATCCGCTCCACCGCCCACGCCGGCCGCGTCGTGGCCGCCGGCTTCTACCAGGGACAGGCCGACGCGCTCGGCCTGGGTGAGGAGTTCCACCACAACCGGATCCAGCTGGTGGCGGCCCAGGTCTCCGGGCCGACCCCGGCGCCCGGCATGGCCGGCCGGTGGACCGGGGCCCGCGTCGCACACACCTTCATGGACCTGGTGGCCGAGGGCAGCGTCGACCCGCTGCCGCTCGTGAGCCACGTCGTCGACGCGAGCGCGGTGGCCGACGCGCTGGCGCTGCTCGACCGCGGTGACGCGGACGCCCTCCAAGTGGTGCTGAGGTTCCCATGACGATTCCCCTGGCCTGCCAGGAACAGCTCCTGCCGGGCACCGACCTGATCCAGAAGTACGCGCTCGCCACCGCGCTCGGCTACGACGCGATCGAGCTGCGCGGCTCCGGCGACCTCGGCCTCGCCCGCCGGCTGCCCGAGCTGCGCCGGGCCCGCGCCGCCGGGGTGGTCATGCCCACCGTCTGCGTGGAGATGGACCACTTCATCGGCGACTTCGACCCCGAGCGCTCCCGCGACGCCGTACGCAACCTGCGCTCCCAGCTCTCCGTGATGGCCGAGCTGGGCGGCGTCGGCGCGATGACCCCGGCCGCGTGGGGGATGTTCTCCCGGCGGCTGCCGCCGTTCGAGCCGCCCCGCCCACCCGCCGCCGACCGGCAGGTGCTCGTCGACGCCCTGGGCGAGCTGGGGGAGCACGCCCGCACCGAGGGGGTCACCCTCTTCCTGGAACCGCTCAACCGGTACGAGGACCACATGGTCAACCGGCTCGCCGACGCGGTCGGCCTCTGCGCGGCCGTCGGGCTGCCCACGGTGCGGGTGGTGGCGGACACCTTCCACATGAACATCGAGGAGGACGACGTGCACCGGGCGCTGCGCGCCGCCGCCCCGTACCTCGGGCACGTGCAGGTCAGCGACTCCAACCGTTACCAGCCCGGCGCCGGGCACCTCGACTGGCCGGCGCTGCTCCGCACCCTGCTGGAGCTCGACTACCGGGGCTGGCTGGCGCTGGAGTGCCGGCTGCGCGGCGACCCCGTACGCGCCCTGCACCAGGCCGCCGCCGTGCTGCGTCACGCCCAGCCCCGGCAGGCGGCGGCGTGAGCACCGGGACCGCCGGCGGCCCGCCCACCGCCGTCGACGCCGGCGCCCACGACCGGGGGGCCCTGCGCCGCCTCGCCGTCGCCACCCTCGACGCCAACTGGGAACACGACCACACGGTGCCCTCGCGCACCCTCTACCCGCACCAGTGGAGCTGGGACTCCGCGTTCATCGCGATCGGCTGGTCCCACGTCCGCCCCGAGCGCGCCTGGTGCGAGCTGGCCAGCCTGTTCCGCGCCCAGTGGGTCGACGGGCGGGTGCCGCACATCGTGTTCAACCCGGCCCTGCGGGTCGGCTCGTACTTCCCCGGGCCGGAGTTCTGGGAGTCGGGGCTCGCCGAGGGCGCCCCGGCGGCCGCCACCTCCGGGCTGATCCAGCCGCCCGTGCACGCGCCCGCCGCCTGGCTCGCGTACCGCCGGTGCCCCTCGGAGCAGGCGCGGGCCGCGCTGCGCCGGCTCTATCCCCGGCTGGTGGCCCAGCAGCGCTACCTCGCCACCCGCCGGGACGTCGGCGGGGGCGGGCTGGCCTGCATCGTCCACCCGTGGGAGTCCGGGCTGGACAACAGCCCCGCCTGGGACGCGCCGATGGCGGCGGTGCCCGCCGACGCGGCCGTCATGCGCGCGTACCGCCGGCACGACACCGCGCACGCCGACGTCGCGCACCGGCCGACGGACCTCGACTACGCGCGCTACGTCGCGATCGTGGCGTCCTACCGCGAGCGCCGCTACCGCGACGACGACCTCGCCGGCCGGCACCCGTTCCTGGTGGAGTGCCCGCTGGTCAACGCCGCCATGGGCGCCGCCGAGCACGCCCTCGCCCGGATCGCGCCGCTGGTCGGCGCCGACCCCGGCCCGCACCGGGAGCGCGCCGCGCGGATCACCGAGGCCCTGGTGCGCCGGCTGTACGACCCGACGACCGGCACCTTCCACCCCCGGGACCTGCGCGCCGACCGCCTCGTGCCGGCCCGGACGGTGCTCGGCCTGGCCCCGCTGGTCCTGCCCGACCTGCCCGCGCAGCAGGTGTCGACGCTGGTCGCCGAGGCCTGCTCGCCGCGCTTCGGGCTGGCCGCCCGGATGGACCGGCCGCTGCCCAGCCACGACCGCACCGCGCCGGACTTCGAGCCGCTGCGCTACTGGCGCGGGCCGAGCTGGATGAACGTCAACTGGCTGGTGCGCCGGGGGCTGCTGCGCCACGGCCGCCCGGACCTGGCGGCCGGCCTGCGCGACTCGATGATCGAGCTGGTGGCCCGCTCCGGCTGCCACGAGTACTTCCACCCGGACACCGGGGTCGGGCTGGGCTCACCGGCGTTCGGCTGGACGGCCGCGCTGCTGCTCGACGTCCTCGCCGACGACCCGGCCGGCTGACCCCGGCCGGGTCGTCCCCGGTCGGCCGGCGGATACGAGGTCCGTCGACGGCCCCGCGCCCGGGGCCGGCCGGACGGCGGGGTCGTTTGCCGGTGCCGGGCGCGGGTAAGCGTGGGACCGCTGACGACAGGAGGCTGCCGTGCGGTTCCCCCTCTTCGTCGACGCGGTGTCCCGCCGCGCCGGACTACCCACCGCCCAGGCCGCCACGATCGCCCGCGCCGTGTTGCAGACCATGGTGGAACGGATGAGCGGCGGTGCGGCCGGTCGCCTCCCCGACGAACTCGACGGCTATCTCGCGGAGGCCGGTTCCGGCGACGGCCCGCCCGGCGCGCCCGGTCCGGCGGACTTCGTGCGACGGGTGGGGGAGCGGGCCGGGACGGACGAGGCCACCGCCCGGGCGGGAACCGGTGCCGTCTTCGCCACCCTGCGGGAGGCGGTCACCGTCGACGAGTTCCGCGACATGGTGGCCCGGCTGCCCCGGGACTTCGACGGCATGACCGAACCGATCCCCCGACCCGACGACGCCTGAGCGGCCACCCCGCCACCGCCCGCGCACCATCGCGGCGGCCCGCCACGCGGATCCTCGCGGGCGGGCATCGCGCCTTATGCTGCTTCCGACCCGAAGGTATAGGCAGATCATGAGGCCCCTCCTGGAGCATGGCGGTCGGCCCGATCGCGGTCGGCCCGCCGATGCCTCGGAGGGCGCCGCACCTCGGGTCGCTCCGGCACGCCGGAGCGACCCACCACCCGTTCCGGCGCCAGCGGCACCGGAGCGGCCCCTCTCGACGAAAGGCGCGCGGTGACCTGGTTCCTCTCCGCCGGCGGCTGGCACCCGGCGCCGGTCCAACTCTTCTGCCTGCCCTACGCGGGCGGGGGCGCGACCGTCTACCGGCGCTGGCAGGACGAGCTCGGCCCCGACGTCGAGGTGCTGCCGGTGCAACTGCCCGGCCGCGAGAACCGGATCAGCGAGAACCCGGTGTTCAAGGTCGTCGACGTCGCGCACGCCATCGCCGAACGGATCCGTGGCCCGTACGCGATCTACGGCCACTCGATGGGCGGCCGGGTCGCCTTCGAGGTCGTCCGCGAGCTGCGCCGCGCCGGGCGTCCGCTGCCGCTGCGGCTCTACGTCGGCGGCGCCCGCGCCCCGCACATCAGCGCGCCCAGCCACTTCGACGGGCTGTCCCGGGTGGACGACGACGAACTGCTGCGTCGCCTGGCGGCCGGCGGCGGACTGCCGGCGGGGCTGCTGGACTACCCGGAGCTGGTCGAGCTGCTGCTGCCCCTGCTGCGCGCCGACCTCGCCCGGGTGGACGACTACCGCTACACCCCCGAGGAGCCGCTGCCGATGCCGATCGTGGCGTTCAGCGGGCGCGGCGACGACACCGTCTACCGGGAGCACAGCGCCGGCTGGCGGGAGCACACTTCCGCCGGCTTCACCCTGCACGAGATCGACGGCGGGCACTTCTTCCTCAACGAGCGGCTGCCCGACCTGCTCGCCGTGATCCGGGCGGACCTCACCGCCGCCCGCACCGACGCGGCCACCCGCCACCACGGGTGAGCCGCCCCGCCACGGCCGCCCTCCGGGCCGCCATCCCGCTGTTCCGCGGCCGCCCGCGGCGACGGCGGCGACGACAGGAGCGAGAGCATGAGTGACCGGACCGCCACGCTGCCGATCGTCGTCGAGAACGACGGCCGCGAGCTGACCGAGCTGATCGCCGCCCGCCGCGCGGAGCTGCGGGCGGGCCTGGTCGAGCACGGCGGGCTGCTGTTCCGCGGGTTCGACGTCGGCGGCGTCGAGGGCTTCGACCGGGCGGTACGGGCGCTGTCCGGCGAGCCGCTGGTCTACACCGAGCGTTCGTCGCCCCGGCACGCCATCGCCGGCCGGGTCTACACCTCGACCGACTACCCGCCGGACGAGGAGATCTTCCTGCACAACGAGAACTCGTACCAGGCCCGCTGGCCGTTGACGTTGTTCTTCTACTGCATCACCGCGCCGCAGACGCGCGGCGCCACCCCGCTGGCCGACGTCCGCCGGGTGTACGCCGAGATCGATCCGACGGTACGCGAGGAGTTCGTCCGCCGTCGCTGGATGCTGGTGCGCAACTTCCACGGTGACTTCGGCACCCCGTGGCAGCACGTCTTCGGCACCGACGACCGGGCCGAGGTCGAGGCGTACGCGGCGGCGAACCGGATCGAGCTGGAGTGGCGGGGCGCCGACGGGCTGCGTACCCGCGCGGTGCGCGACGTCGTGCACCACCGGCCCGGCTCGGACACCCCGCGCTGGTTCAACCACGCCACGTTCTTCCACGTGAGCACCCTCGCCAAGGACCTCCAGGAGGGGCTGCTGGCCATGTTCGGCACCGACGGGCTGCCGGCCAACACGTACTACGGCGACGGCGGCGAGATACCCGCCGACGTCATGGACCACCTGCGGGCCGCGTACCGGGCGGCCAGCGTCCGCTTCGACTACCAGCGCGACGACGTGCTGGTCGTGGACAACATGACCGCCGCACACGGCCGGGAGCCGTTCACCGGCCCTCGCAAGATCGCCGTCGCGATGGCCGAGCCGCACGACCCCGTGGTGGCCGACGGCAGGTGACGCCTACCGGTCGGCGACGTCGGTTTCCGGCAGCTCCTCCGGGTTCGCGACCCAGGCGGAGAAGACCGGCAGGCCGTGCCACGGGCCGGTCGTGCCGCCGGCCCGGCTGTCGGTGGCGACCGCGACCACGGCGTACGGGTGGCCGAAGCGCAACTCGGCCACCCGGGCCACCCCCTCCGGCGGAAGGCTCTCGAGCATGGCGAATCCGGTGACGGCGGCCGCCTCGAAGCCGTACCGGCCGTAGCGGGCCATGGCGGCCTGTGCCGCCTCGAACTTCAGCCCCGGGGCGCCCAGCAGTTCGCCGAAGACCTCCGCGACGGCGGGGAAGCCCGACCCGGGGGCGGCCAGCTCGTGCCGGCTCCTGGCCGACCAGCACGGCAGGACGGCCGTGAGCCGCTCCTCCCGGCCGTCCGGCGCGTTCGTGCGGGTCGGCTCCTCACGCACGGTCCAGATCGGGCCGTCGCCCAGCGGGACGTCGAACAGGGAACGCCGATCCGCCGGAAGGCGGTCCGGCGAGGTGGTGGCGACCGCCGCCGCCACCTCGTGGGCGGCGGCGAGGACGTCCCCGGCCGGCACCTCGGGTGCCGCCGCGACCGAGACCACCGACAGCCCGGCCGTGCCCTCGGCGGTCCGCGCCGGCTTGGCGGTGGCGGCGTGGGCGGCCACGGTGCCGGCCCGCACGGTGTCGGTGATCCAGCACTGGTGGCCGTACTCGGGGCTGCGCAGCACCCGGCGCAGCCGGCCGGTCCAGGAACTGCCCGGCCCGAGCGCGCCCGCCGGCGCCACCTCGAACGGGTCCTCCCAGGAGATCCGGGTGGCCAGGGCGCTGGCCAGGACGAGCAGCACCTGCGGCGTCACCGTCAGCGGGAACTTCCTGATCAGGTCGAGGGTGTGGGTCCGGGCCCACGCGTCGAGGGCGTCCTGTTCCGGCACCGGTCCGGTGGCGGTCGACGCGGGCAGGGTCGCCCGCCATCCGTCGAGCCCGGTCGTCTCGATCCCGGGTCGGTGCCAGAACGCGGTCGCCGAGGGCACCAGGGGGTGTGGCGCGGCCACCAGGGCGTGGGCCGCCCGCGCGGCGGTCTCCGCGTCGGTGCCGAGCGTCTCCTCCAGGGCGGTGCGGGTCGGGCCGGTGGCGGCCGGTGCGGCGAGCGCCAGCAGCAGCCACGCGCCGAGCGGGGAGGCGACGTGGTGCCCGTCGCCGATCACGGCGTGCAGGCGGTCGGCGTATTGGGCCAGGGGGGTACGGATGTCGGTGGTCACCGCTTCACTGTGCCCGCTCGGCGGGCCGCCGTCACCACCTGTCGGTCAGCCGCACCAGTCGCGACGGCAGGGCGGGGACCACGGTCGGGGGCGTCGAGGCACCCGGGTGGGGCAGCCGGTCGGGGCGACGACCGGGCCGGTACTCGAAGTGCCACCACTCGTTGTCGTACACCCGGTGCAGATGGTGGCGCGCGCCGTACGTCTCCAACCAGCGCGCGCCCTCGGCGGGCCGTACGTCGAGGGCCGTGCCCGCGACGTGCCGCGACTCGTACGGCGGCAGTACCCGCAGCCGGGCCGCCTCCGGGGACCCGGCGCACCGGACCGCCTCGGCGAACAGGCGTGCCTGCTCCTCGGCGGTCCGGTGCCCGGACGTGAGCCCGATCAGCTCACCGTCGCGCCACAGGGCCTGCGCCCGGGCGGCCTCGAAGGCCGCGCGCGTGGCGGGCGTCAGGCCGGTCAGGTCCTCGGCCGGAAAGCGCGTCGCCAGCGCCCACTGGCAGGCCACATGCTTCGCCCGGCCGCGCGCGACGACGAACGCCACCGGCAGGAGCACCACCGCGAGAGCCAGCGTGACGGCCTCGTACACGCGATCGCGGCGCCGGGCGGACCGGGCCGCGCTCATGATGTTCGCCTGCCGGGCCAGGCGGACGACGACGGACCTGATCCGTGGCCCGGCCGGCGCCCGCCGTCGACCAGGAAGCCGCCGCCTCGTCGATGCCCCTGACCCGTGGCACTCCACGTCATCGACCGGAATCATGGAGTCAGAATTCCGTAACCGTCACGCGCCGGCCTGAGTACGACTACTCAGCGCGCGGTCGCGAAGCCGGGTCCCGCCTTGCCGTCGGGACCGTGCGCCGGTTCCTGCTCGGCCGGGCGCTCGCGCCGCACGGACCGATCGCGGCCCCGACGCGGCTCGCGTCGAGTGCGAACGCCCCTACCCGAGCCGCCCCGCCGGTTTTGTCACCGGACTGTCATGAGACCGCAGGGTCACCTCCAACATCGACGCCGAGAGTGATCGCCGGTCGTCGCCGACGTCCGTGGCGGCCGAGCCCCGGCCGACCCGTACGCCCGCCGGAACGACGTCGGCACCGGCGGCGACAACTTTCCGAGTTCCCGGGCCCCGGACGGGGCGCGGGACAACCCGACATGCGGGCCGACCGGCGCGCGCGGAGCCGGGAACGCGGCCCGCGTACCGGCCAGCCCACGGAGGTCCACAGACCATGACCGTGTCCGCGACAGGTCCGGCAACCGACGACAACACCCCGCCGGGCGACGCACCACCTGAGCCTGGCCGCCCCGCGCAGGGCATCGACCGGACGGTGCTGGGCGTCGCCGCCGCGGTGACCGTTCTCTTCGTGGCGTGGGGCATCGTCGCCACCGACAACCTCGCCTCGGTCACCGACACCGCGCTCGACTGGGTGGTCCGGTCGTTCGGCTGGGTCTTCGTGCTGGCCAGCACCGGCTTCGTGGTGCTGTCGATCTGGCTGGCGCTCAGCCGGTACGGCCGGATCAAGCTCGGCCGCGACGACGACGAGCCCGAGTTCTCCACCGTCTCCTGGGTGGCGATGATGTTCAGCGCCGGCATGGGCATCGGCCTGATGTTCTGGGGCGCCGCCGAGCCGCTGTCGCACCTGGCGACCCCGCCGCGTGGCCTCAACGAACCGAACTCCCCGCAGGCCGCGCGGGTGGCCATGGAGTACTCCTTCTTCCACTGGGCGCTGCACCCGTGGGCGATCTACGCCGTGGTGGGCCTCGCGCTGGCCTACTTCACCTTCCGCAAGGGTCGGCGCGGCCTGATCAGCAGCGCCTTCTTCCCGCTCATCGGGGAGCGCGCCAACCGGGGACCCGGCCGGGCCATCGACATCTTCGCGATCTTCGCGACGCTGTTCGGGTCGGCGGTCTCCCTCGGGTTGGGCGCCCTGCAGATCAACAGCGGCCTGACGAACCTCTGGGACGTGCCGAAGTCCACCCCGCTGGCGATCGGCATCATCGCGGTGCTCACGGTGGCGTTCGTGGTCTCCGCCGTCACGGGCGTCAAGCGGGGCATCCAGTTCCTGTCGAACACCAACATGGTGCTCGCGGTGGCGCTGATGTTCTTCCTGCTCGTGGTGGGCCCGACGGTGTTCGTCCTCAACACGCTCACCGCGTCGACCGGCGGTTACCTCTACGACCTCATCCCGATGAGCTTCCGCACCGGCGCCTTCGGCGGCGAGCAGTGGATGGCGGGCTGGACCATCTTCTACTGGGCGTGGTGGATCTCCTGGACCCCGTTCGTCGGCGCCTTCATCGCCCGCATCTCCAAGGGCCGCACCATCCGCCAGTTCGTCCTCGGTGTGGTGGCCATCCCGAGCCTCGTCAGCTTCGTCTGGTTCTCGGTGTTCGGCGGTACCGCCATCAACCTGCAACTCAACGGCACCGACCTGTCGGCCGCGGTGAAGGAGAGCCCGGAGGCGGCGCTCTTCGCGGTCCTGCGGGAGTTCCCGTTCTTCACCGTCACCGCGATCCTGGTCATGGTGCTGGTGGCGCTCTTCTTCGTCAGCGGCGCCGACGCCGCCTCGGTGGTGATGGGCACGCTCTCCTCGCGCGGCAGCCTGGAGCCGAAGGCCTGGCTCGTCTCCATGTGGGGCGTCCTGACCGGCCTGGTGGCCGCGGTGCTGCTGCTCGCCGGCGGACTGTCCGCCCTGCAGTCGCTGACCATCCTCGCCGCGCTGCCGTTCCTGTTCGTCATGGTCGGCATGGTCGTCGGCCTGCTCCGCGAGCTGCGGCGCGAGCCGGACAGCGCCACGATGGCCCCGGAACTGCGGGCCCTCGTGTCCGCCGGCACGTCACCGGCCGCCACGAAGCCCGAGTCCTCCTGACCCCGGCGCGTGCGGCGCGGGCCGTCCCTGCCAACCCGGGGACGGCCCGCGCCGCACGTGGGTTCCGGCCCGCGGACGTACCATCGTGGACGTCCGTACGGGCGGCGCCTCCCGGCGGCGTCGGGCCGAGCGAGGAGGCGTGTCGTGACCCAGGCCCAGCCGGCTGCCGCGCGGGCGCCGCGCCTGATCGTGCTCAACGGACCACCCGGCTGCGGCAAGTCGACGCTGGCCCGCAGGTACGTCGAGGACCACCCCCTCGCGCTCGACCTCGACATCGACCGGATCCGTGACCTCATCGGGCGGTGGCGTGATCATGCCGGCCCCGCCGGTCTCCTCGCCCGCGCCGTCACGCTGGCGGCGGCCCGGGCACACCTGGCCGGCCGCCACGACGTGATCATCCCGCAGTTCCTCGGCCGTCCCGAGTTCATCGAGCAGGCCGAGCGCGTGGCGCACGACACCGGTGCCCGGTTCCACGAGATCGTCCTGCTCGACGCCAAGGAGAACGCGCTGTGGCGATTCGCCGAACGCAGCCGTACCTCCACGGATCCGGCGCATCTCGACGCCCAGCGCCTGCTCGACCGGCATGGCGGGACCACCGAGCTGGCGGCGATGTACGACCGGCTGCTCGCCGTCGTCGCCGCCCGGCCCGGGACGAGCGTGGTGCGCAGCGAGCACGGCAGGGAGGACGAGGCCTACCGCCAACTCCTCGCCTGCCTCAGCTAGCGGCCGCCGCTCACGCCACCATGCGCTCCTCGGCCAGCTCCGTCAGCCGGACGGTGCACAGGCCGTGAACAACAGCCGCAGGTACGGCAGGTAGGGGACGATCCGGCCGCGGTCCGGGTGGCGTGGCGTGGCGTTGATCTGCCGGTAGAAAACCGACTCCCGCCGGTCACGAGGCTGACGCGTCCCGGCGGCGGGGTGAGCGCCCCCGGCGCGTCCGCTGCGGCGGACCCGCCCCCTGACCCGACGGTTCCGGGCGTTCGACGCGGGTGGGGTCGCCGCGGACGAGTTCGTCGTGGATGCGCCACCGGGCCGTGTCGGCGGCGCGCTCGGCGGTCTGGTCGTCGCGTGCGATCCGCTGCCGCAGCAGCTGGATGGCGAGGCGCCGGTTGAGGCTGAACTGCCGTTCGGTGTCGACCACCACGACGATGCCCGACGGGCGGTGGGTCGCCCGTACCGCCGTGCTGGCCTTGTTCCGGTGCTGGCCGCCGGGGCCGCCGGTACGGCAGGCCACGATCTCGACGTCCGCCTCCGCGAACGCCGTGGTCGGGCTGTCGAGCTGGCACGGGCGGGCGACGACGTACCAGTTCTTCCGGCCGGTGCTCGCCCGGTAGGGGCTGGGGGCCTGCCAGCACAGGGTGCCGGTCCACGAGGCGGCGAACGCCTCGGCGCCGTCGCCGGAGATCCGGATCACTGCCGACCGGTAGGTGTCGGGCCGTTCGCCCGGTACGGTCCGGACCCGGTGGGTCGTCAGGCCCCGCCGGGCGGCCTCGGTCTCCAGGCGGTGCAGCAGCCGGGCCAGCGCCCAGGCGCACTCCTGCGGGCCACGCCCGGCCGACACGAGCAGGTGCAGGCTCATGCCCGGCCCCGCTTGCGGCGGTCGTCGCGACGGTCGGACCGGGCGGTGGACCCGGCGTCGGGCGTCTTGTAGGTGACCAGGGGGACCGTGGTGGCCACGGGC
Organism: Micromonospora reichwaldensis; assembly: GCF_031845925.1. Lineage (NCBI taxonomy): Bacteria > Bacillati > Actinomycetota > Actinomycetes > Micromonosporales > Micromonosporaceae > Micromonospora > Micromonospora reichwaldensis. Next base: position 210,936 of record NZ_JAVRFL010000002.1, read on the forward strand.
GTGGCCAGGTCGTGGTCGACGAGATCCGTGATCACGCGTTCGATGCGCTTGTAGGCCGTGGGCGCCTCCTCGAAGAGCAGTTGGCGGTCGCCGCACACCACCAGCGACCCCACCGGGGTGCGCCGCAGTTCCTCGACGGTGTGCTTGGCGCGGCTGCGCCGCAGGGCGTCGGCGCGGGACATCTTGCGGCCCGCGCCGTGCGCCACCGAGTGGTTGGCGTCCGGGCCCGCGTGGGCGGCCACGAGGTAGGAGGCGGTGCCCCGGGTGCCGGCGACGAGCACGTCGCGGCCGTCGCCCGGCGCCGCGCCCTTGCGGTGCAGGTAGACGCCGTCGTGGACCTCCACCAGGTTGTGGCACTGGTCGACGACGGGCTCGGTGGGCTCGGCCCCCAGGGCGTGGGCGACCCGGGCGGCCAGCAGCCGCCGGTTGAGCGAGCCCCACCGTACGGCGTCGTCGTGCGCCGAGAGGTAGGCGGCGGGATCAGGGGCGGGGCCCGCGCCGTGGGCCTCGGTGTGCGCCCGCAGGATCCGCTCGCCCAGGCCCCGGGAGCCGGTGTGGACGATGAGCACGAGGTCGCCCGCGTCGAGCCCGAGCCGGCTCGCGTGGCCCGGCTCGAAGACCGTGTCGACGCGCGCCAGCTCGACGAAGTGGTTGCCGCGACCGACCGTCCCGAGCCCGTCGACGTGGCCGGCGGGGATGTCGCCCGCCACGGCGGCCCAGGCGGGGTCGTCGGCGTCCCGCCCGGGGTCGAGGGGGCGGTCGAGGTCGGGGAACCGGGCGGCGAGCCGCTCCGGCACGGCCCGCCTGAGCCTGATGGGGAACACGGCGATGCCGCAGCCGATGTCGGAGCCCACCAGGAACGGGTACAGCACGGTCGACGCCATGGCGGCGCCGATGGGGGCACCCTTGCCCGGGTGCAGGTCCGGCATGGCGGCGACGTGGATCATGCCGGGAAGGGCGGCCACCTGCTGGCACTGCGTCAGGGCCTCGGACTCGATCCAGCTCGTGGGGGAGGCGAACACGGTGACGGTGGCCGGGGTGGACTGCGGCGGGGACTGGTGCGGAGACAAGGACGCTCGCTTCTCGCTTGAACAGCATGGACGGACGGCACCACGACACCGGTCGGTGCCGCGCGCCTCGGCGATGGGGATGCTGCCCGTCAGAACGTCATGGACGACACGATTCCGGAGCCGACCGGGTGCGGCAACCGACTTTCCGCCGCGCCGGCGACCTGTTCGACGCCCTGCCAGGGCTTCCGCCTCGTAGCCGCAGGTCGTTGCGACGGTGTGCGGCGGTCAGGGGGCGGGCAGGGCGCCGAGGCGGTGCAGCAGCTGCCGGCCCAGCGGCAGGCGCTTGTCGGCGTCGCCGTCCGTCCGGACGTCCACGTTGAGCGCGAAGCAGTACAGCCGGTCGCCGCGATCGACCCAGCCGACCCACCATCCCGTGCCCGGGTCGGTGGCGTCCGTCCAGCCGGTCTTGCCGTGGAGGGCGTACCCGGCGGTGCGCTCCAGGCGCAGGATGTCCCGGACGGTGGCCTGGTGCCCCCGGTCGGCCGGCAGCCCGCCCCGGGCCAGCCGGGCCAGCCACCGCGCCTGCTCGTCGGCCGAGATCTCCAGCGGCCCGTCCAGCCAGAACCGGTCCACGGCCGGCCCGACCTCGCCGTTGCCGTAGCCGAGCCGGTGCAGCCACTCCCGCTCCCGGTCCGGCCCGATGCGGCGGGCCAGCTCCTGGAACACCGGCACGTTGGAGACCCGGACCGCGTCGCGCAGCCCCATGTCCCGCTCCCAGGCGGCGACGCGCTGCGGCCCGCCGCCGTAGGGGACCTTCTCCCGCTCGTCGCGCACCACGCCGGTCTCCAGCGCGATCAGGCTGTGCGCGATCTTGAACGTCGAGGCGGGGACGAACCGTCGCTCGGCCCGCTCCCGGTCGACCATGACGACGCGGCCGGCCGTCACGTCGTACATCACGAAGGTGCCCCGGAGGCCGGCCTGCCGGAACAGGCCCGCCAGGTCGTCGCGGACCTCGACCGCCGGCGCGGTCGGCGTGGGGGACGGGTCCGTCGCGGCGGTGGCGGACGCGGCGCCGGCCGCCGGGGGCTGCGGACGCCCGCTGCCGGTACAACCGGTCGCGCCGGCCAGCAGGAGCAGGGCGACGGCCGCGGCGCCCGCGACCCGCCGCCGGGGGCGGGCGCGGCCCAGGCCGACGACCTCGCCCGGCACCCCGACCGCTACGAGGCCCGGGCGGATTGCCGTCGGCGGCGCGGCCAGGCTTCGCGCCCGTGTCTCGAAGACCACCCGCCACCGCCTCCGTCCGTGCCGGCACCGACACCCCCAGTGAAGCACGCCGCTCCACCCAGGGGTCGGGGTCGAGGTCCGGTGAGCGGCCGGCCGGGATCTCGTACCACTCGCGCCAGTCCTCCAGGCCACCGCGGCACCCACCTCGGCGGCGGTCAGCGCGTCGGAGAGAGCCAGCCACGGGCCTACGTCGGCCACCGGCCAGAGCGGGAAGTCGTCGAGGCGATCCACCTCGAGCACCGGCTGGAGCCGTGGCGCGCGGCGGGTGGAGGCGGACCGGGACCCGACGGCGCGCCCACCGGGGGCACGGGGTCCGGTCACGATGCGGACGCGCCGATCACGGCGGCCACGTCGGGCGGCAGCGGGTACGGGCGCTCCGGGGGCAGCAGCGCCCCGGCGGCGGTGTCGTCGCCGGCGTCGAGCGCCGCGCGCACCGCGTGGGCGGTCGAGGTCACGTCGGTGAGACCGACCAGCCACTCGTCGACGTACCGGCGCACCGCCTCGCCGGAGAGCCCCACCTGTAGGGACCGGTGCGGCAGCGGGGCCAGGCGCAGCGACCGTTCCGGGTCCCACTGCACCCGCACCGGGCTGGCCCGCAGCCGTCGCGCCCAGTCCTCCCGGTCCTGGTGGCGGTCGCGCTCGAAGCTGCTCAGGCACGAGTTGGTCAGCGCCCACTCGAAGCCGGCGCGGGTGATCTCGACGGCCAGCACCCGCTCCTGCCCGGGCTTCGCGCCCCAGCCGCAGCGGTACATCATCCAGCGGAACGACGGCTTGATCCAGGTCATCCGTTCCCGCTTGAACGGCGGCACGAAGCGGCCGGCGGCCAGCGCCGGGCGGGCGATCTCCGGCGGGTACGCCTGGTACACGGTCACGGTGTCGGCGGTGAAGCGGGCGCGGACCTGGTGGGCGGGGACCTGCATGGCGCCGATCCTGACCGATCGTCCGGGCCCGGTCCATCGGATTGTCCCGCCCGGGCCGGCGGCCCCGGTGGGGGATAGGCTGCCGGTCGTGGCAGGTCTTCTCAGGAGTGTGGCGGTCCGTATCGGCGGGGTGATCCCGTCGCCGCGCCGGCCCGGGCCGGGCCCGGCGCGGGTCGCCCGCCCCCGCCAGATCGCGGCGTTGCAACGTCGGCAGTTGGCGTACGCCCCGGAGCTCGACGGGCACGCCGATCCGGGCGAGATCGTCTGGACCTGGGTGCAGTACGAGGACGACCCGCGTCAGGGCAAGGACCGCCCGGTGCTGGTGGTGGGCCGGCACAGCCGGACGCTGTTCGGGCTGATGCTGTCCAGTCAGGGCGAGCGCGACGGGCAGCGGCACTGGCTGGCGCTCGGCCCGGGCGAGTGGGACCGGGACAACCGGCCGAGCTGGGTGCGGCTGGACCGGGTGCTGACCATGCGGGAGGACGGCATCCGCCGGGAGGGCGCGGTGTTGGACCGGGCCCGTTTCGACCGGGTCGGCCGGGCCCTGCGCGCCGGCTACGGCTGGCGCTGACCCGTCAGGCCGGCTCGCGGCTCGGGCCGATCCCGGCGTCGCGGGCGTCCGGCGGCGGGTACGGCTGCTCGGCCAGCAGCCGGGCCAGGTGCGCGCTGTTGAGCGCCAACGCCGTGGTGGTGCGTCCCGTGGTGTCGGGCTTGGGGCGGGCGTCGATGTAGTCCACCTTGTGCAGCGCCTCGCCGACCCAGTAGGTGGCGCCCGCCGCGGGGCAGGTGAAGCCGACCTCGTTGAGGGCCTGCTGGACCTCGCCGATGGTGTGGTGCGCGCCGTCCTCGTTGCCGACGACCGCGACCCCGCCCACCTTGCCGTAGGTGAGCAGCCGGCCCTCGGCGTCGGTCTCGGAGAGCTCGGCGTCGAGCCGTTCGAGGACCATCTTGCACACGGCGGACGGCTGACCGAGCCAGATCGGCGTGGCGATGACGAGGATCTGCGCGGCCATCAGCCTGGACCGGATGACCGGCCAGCCGTCGCCGTCGCCCTCGTCGGTGGAGACGCCGAAGCGCACGTCGTGGTCGACGACCCGGATCAGGTCGCCCGGCACGCCCTGGTCGGCGAGGGCGTCGAGCACCTCGCGCCCGAGCACCTCGGCGCTCGACGGGGCGGGGGACCGCTTGAGGGTGCAGTTCAGGACCAGGGCCCGGATGCTCGCCACGGTGTTCCTCCCTCGGCCGGCGCGGCGCTGACCCTGCCGGCATACCCGGCAACCGGCGCGAGACACGTCGAAACGCGTCGTGCCCCGGCCGGCGGTCCGCTGGCGTGGGCCTGCGCGCTCAGCACTCCGCCAGGTGGGCGCTGTCGACGAGTTGCCGGGGCGGGCGGGCCACTCCGAGGCTCTTTGCCCGGTACATGGCGGCGTCGGCCCGGTCGAGCGCCTCGGTGAGCTGCGCGGGCCCGGTGACGGGGGCGAGCCCGACGGAGGCGGTCACCCGGACGCTGAGCCCGCCCAGCGGGATCGGCGCGGCGAGACTGTCGCAGAGCCGCCGGGTGGCGTGCTCGATCCACCGCCGGTCGATCGTGGGGCTGGCCAGCAGCCCGGCGAACTCGTCGCCGCCGAGCCGGGCGACCAGGTTGTCCCCGGCGAAGGCAGCGAGCCGTTGGGCGACGCTCACCAGCACCTGGTCGCCGGCGGCGTGGCCGTAGCGGTCGTTGATCTGCTTGAAGTCGTCGAGGTCGAGCACCACGGCGATCAGCGGCTGCCCGGCCGCGTCGGTGAGCAGCGTGGCGGCCAGGCGGTAGAACGCGCGGCGGTTGGGCAGGCCCGTCAGGGGGTCGTGGCTGGCGGCGTGCCGCTCGGCGGCCAGCTCGGCCTGGAGGTGCCTGATCTCGACCTCGGCCTGGATCGCGCGGCGCCGCAGCTGCCAGGAGGTGACGAGTGCCCCGGCGGCACAGATGCCGGACGCGATGGTCAACGGATCCGGCACGAGACCTCCCATCAGCACGTCGCCGCCGGCCCCCGCGCGCGGCGGTCCGCGCCCGCGTGTCGGGCCCCGTCCGTCCTGGTGGCAGCCCCAGGTCGGGTCACTCAGAGTGAACAGATGGGCACTGTCCACGTGCGTTATCATGCTCGCTGTCCGGTGCAGATGCAATAGCAGATGCACGTGCAGGAAGCCCTTCGTCGATATCGTGCCCCCTCATCAGGCACCGCTGCCCGGCATCGCGGGGCTCGCGAGAGAAAGACGTCCATGCAGCAGCCTCCGAACGGCGTTCCCACCACCCAGCTGCCCCCGCTCGCCTGGCAGAAGAGCCGCCGGAGCAATCCCAGCGGCAACTGCGTCGAGCTGGCCGAACTGCCCGGCGGCGCCGGCATCGCCCTGCGCAACTCCCGGCACCCGGAGGGGCCGGCATTGATCTACACGGTGGACGAGATCGCCGCCTTCGTGCTCGGCGCGCGCGACGGGGACTTCGACAACCTGATCGCCTGACCGCGTCCCGTCGACCGGGACGAATTGTCCGCACCGAAGAAGTTCACCTCACTCACGGTTCATGGCATGCTTACACGTCGGCCGCGCGAGGGCACCCGGTCGGCACGAACCGGCATGTGGAGGTCGGCTGTGACGATGGGTCCCGCCGAGGGCGGTCCGGGGACCGGCCCGACCGTGCTGCGCATGCTGCTCGGCACCCAGTTGCGCCGGCTGCGCGAGTCCAGCGGGGTGACCCGGGAGGGCGCCGGCTGGGAGATCCGCGCCTCCGAGTCGAAGATCAGCCGGATGGAGCTGGGCCGGGTCGGCTTCAAGGAACGCGACGTCGCGGACCTGCTCACCCTCTACGGCGTCACCGCGTCCGAGGAGCGGGAGGCGCTGCTCAAGCTGGCCCGCGACGCCAACAGCCCGGGCTGGTGGCACCGCTACGGCGACGTGCTGCCGAACTGGTTCCAGTCGTACCTCGGGCTGGAGGCGGCCGCCGCGCTCATCCGCAGCTACGAGGTCCAGTTCGTCCCCGGCCTGCTCCAGACCCGGGAGTACGCCCGGGCGGTGGTGCTGCTCGGGCACGGTCGGGCCGCACCGGCGGAGATCGAGCGTCGGGTCGCACTGCGTATGCAGCGCCAGCGGTTGCTGCACCGCGAGAATCCGCCGCAGCTCTGGGCGGTGGTGGACGAGGCCGCGCTGCGCCGGCCGATCGGCGGCCCGCGGGTGATGCGCGAGCAGGTGGCGGCGTTGATCGAGGCCACCAAGTCGCCGAACATCCGGCTCCAGGTCATCCCGTTCGCCGCCGGTGGGCACGCCGCTGCGGGCGGGGCCTTCACCATCCTGCGCTTCGGTGACCGGGAACTGCCCGACATCGTCTACATCGAACAGCTCACCAGCGCGCTCTACCTCGACAAGCGCGACGACCTCGACTACTACGCGGTCGCGATGGAGCGGCTCTGCGTGGAGGCCGAGCCGCCGGAGCGTACGCCGGGGATCCTCGGCGGGATCCTGGACGACCTCTACCCGGGGTGATCCCGGCGGGGCCTCGCCCGGGCGGCGGTGCGGCTACCATGGTCGCCGACCGGCGACAGTGGACGGACGCCCCCGGTCGCGGGTGGCGCAGAGTCGTGGAGGCTGCCTTGACCACCGATGCCCCGGGTACGACGACCGGCCCCGCGAACCCGAGCGACCGCATCGACACCTCGGTGGCCCACCCCGCGCGCCGGTACAACTACTGGCTCGGTGGCAAGGACAACTTCCAGGCCGACCGGGACTCCGGCGACATGGTGGCGGCGTCCTTCCCGACCATCCGCACCGCCGCGCTGGAGAACCGCCGTTTCCTCCAGCGGGCCGTGCGGCACCTCGCCCGGGAGGAGGGCATCCGCCAGTTCCTCGACATCGGCACCGGCATTCCGACCGCCGACAACACCCACGAGGTCGCGCAGGCGATCGCCCCCGAGTCGCGGGTGGTCTATGTCGACAACGACCCGATCGTGCTCGCGCACGCCCGGGCGCTGCTGACCAGCTCGCCCGAGGGCGCCACCGCCTACATCGACGCCGACCTGCGCGACCCGGAGCGGATCCTGGGCCACCCCGACCTGCTGCGCACGATCGACCTGTCCCGGCCGGTCGCCCTGATGCTGGTCGCGATCCTGCACTTCGTCGGCGACGACGACGACCCGTACGCCGTGGTCACGCGGCTGCTCGACGCGCTGCCGCCGGGCAGCTACCTGGCGGCCTCGCACGCCACCCACGACTACCTCCCCCCGCACGTGGCGCAGGAGGCGAAGGCGGCGGCCCGGGGCGGCAGCCCGCACGGCCTGATCAACCTGCGCACCCGGGCCGAGTTCATCCGGTTCTTCGACGGGCTGGAGCTGTTGGAGCCCGGCGTCACGTCGGTCGCCGAGTGGCGTGCCGAGGACGCGCCGCAGCCCCGCCCGGCGGCGGCCGAGGTCAGCATGTACGGCGGGGTGGCCCGCAAGGCCTGACCGCCCACTCCGTCCACTCCGACCACCCCGTCCGGCTGACCGGGCGGGGTGGATTCGTTGCGCCCACCGTACGGCGTTGACGAGGGCGGCCCGCTCCGCCTAGTCTCTGTATCGATCCAGTCTGAATCGATACAGAGAGGCCGCGGTGAAGCCGACCCTGCAAGCCGTCGCGGACGCCGTCGGCGTGTCCCGCAGCACCGTCTCCAACGCCTACAGCCGACCCGACCAGCTCTCCGCCGCCCTGCGCCAGCGGATCCTGGACGCCGCCCGGCAGCTCGGCTACCCCGGCCCCAACCCCACCGCCCGGTCGCTGCGGCGCGGGTACGTGGGCGCCATCGGAGTGCTCTTCGAGTCGCGGCTGTCGTACGCCTTCACCGACCCCTTCGCGGTCCGCTTCCTGGCCGGCGTCGCCGAGGCGGCCGAGCGGCACGGCACCAGCCTGCTGCTCGTGCCGCTGCCGGCCGACGAGCCCGCCGCGCGGCGGGCGGTGGAGAACGCCGCCGTCGACGGCTTCTGCGTCTACTGCGTCGGCGACGAGGGCTGGGTCGTCGACGTGCTCCGCGAGCGCGGCCTGCCCGTCGTCACGACCGCCCCCCGCGACGACGCCGGCCCCGACGACCGCTACGTCGGCATCGACGAGCGGGCCGCCGCCCGGGCGGTCGCCGCCCACGTGGCGGGGCTCGGGCACCGGCGGGTCGCCCTGCTCGGCGACGCCGTGCGTCCCGGCGCGGCGCCGGGCGAAGTGCGCCTCGCCGACGTGGCCGACGTGGCCCACCCGACGACCCGGGCGCGGCTGGCCGGGTTCGCCGACGCCTTCGCCGAGGTCGGCGTCGCCTGGTCCGGGCTGACCGTGCTCGCCGCCACCGACAACAGCCGGTCGGCGGGCGCCACGGCCGTCGCCGCCGCCCTCGCCGCCCCCGAACCGCCCACGGCGGTACTGGCCTGCGCGGACGTGCTCGCCCTCGGCGTCCTCGACGCGCTCGCCGAGGCCGGCCGCCCGCCCGTGTCGGTCACCGGCTTCGACGACATCGCCGAGGCCGCCACCGCCGGCCTCACCACCGTGCGGCAACCAGCCGAGGAGAAGGGGCGCATCGCCGCCCGACTCCTGCTCGACCCGCCCGCCGATCCGGCGGCCGGCCACGTCCTGCTACCCACCGCACTCGTCGTCCGGTCCTCCACCGGACCCGTCCCAGGGAGCTGACCATGGAACAGCCCACCGGCTTCATCCTCGCCGTCGACGCGGTGACCCGGCACGTCAACTCCGCCCGGCCGGACGCCCCCGTCCGCCCGGAGCGGCCCCGCGTCGCGCGACTCGCCCCCACCCGGCTGGCCGCCGCCGCCGTCCTGCGCCGGCTCGCCGACCGCATCCAGCCGCCGCCGGTCGCCGCCGCGCCGCGCTGCTCCTGACCATCGCCGTGCGGCCGGTCGTCGCCGTCCGAACCGCGACGACCGGCCCGCAACCGGGCACCGCGCTGGTGGCCGACCCCGCCGGCAGGGCAGACTGAACGGCTATGTCGCCGTTCTCGCCCACCCTGCGGTTGCACGACCGCTACGTCCTGCGCGAGCGCATCGGCCTCGGCGGGATGTCCGAGGTGTGGCGCGCCGACGACGAGGTGCTGCACCGGCCCGTCGCCGTCAAGGCCCTCACCCGGGAGTTCGCCACCGACCCGCAACTGCGGGCCACCATCCAGCGCGAGGCCCGCGCCGCCGCGCGGCTGACCCACCCGCACGTCACCCAGGTGTACGACTACGGCGAGGCGGCCCTGGACGGCGGCATCGTCGTCCCGTACCTGGTGATGGAGCTGGTGCAGGGGCGCAACCTCGCCGACCGGCTCGCCGACGGGCCGCTGCCCTGGCCGGAGGCGGTGCGGATGGCCGGCCAGATCGCTGCGGCGCTCGCCGCCGCCCACCGCATCGGCGTGGTGCACCGCGACGTCAAGCCCGGCAACGTGATGCTCACCGAGACCGGCGCCAAGGTGCTCGACTTCGGCATCGCCGCGCTCGCCGGGCCGCACCACCCGCGGGCGGGGCAGACCGGCGAACTGCTGATGGGCACGCCCGCGTACTTCGCCCCGGAGCGGATGCGGCCCGGGCCGCCGAACCCGGCCAGCGACGTCTACGCCCTCGGCGCGCTGCTCTACCGCACCCTCACCGGCCGGGCCCCACTGCCCGTGCAGACCTGGGAGGACGCGCTGGAGGTGCACGCCGGGCACCCGCCGGTGCCGCCCCCGCAGGTCCCCGGGCTGCCGCCCGACATCGCCGAGCTGACCCTGGCCTGCCTGGCCACCGATCCGGCGCACCGGCCGGGCGCGGCCCAGCTCGCCACCCGCTTCGCTGCGCGGGCGCCGAATCACCCGCCCACAGCCGTCCTACCGATCCCGTCCGCCGGCGCATCGTCTGCGACGTCGCCCTCGTCGGCAGACGCCGAGCATCCGCCGACCCTGATCGACCGCTCACCGCCGTCCCCGCACCCCACCGGCACCGGCCGCGCGGGGGTGCCGTACCCCACCCCGCCAGGTGGGCGCCATCCCGTGGTCGCCCGCACCGGCCGTCCCGCCCCGGCCGGCGGCGCGGGGACCACGCGCAACAGGCCCGTCACCGCGCTGGTCGCCGTCGGCGTCGCGCTGCTCGTCGGGCTCGTCGGGGCGCTCGTCATCGGCGACGGCGGAAGTCCGCCACCGGCGGCGGCCCCCGTCACCGGCACACCGGCTGGCAAGCCGACCTCGGCCAGACCGACGCCGCCGCCGGCCAGGACCACCGCCCCGCCGCCGGTGACCGCGCGGCCCGACCCGGTCGGCCTGCCGCAGTTCGTCGCCGAGTTCGCCGCGGTGCTCGCCTGGGCGCAGGCCCGCGGCGAGATCGACCGTAAGACGGTCGAGGAGCTGCGGGACAAGCTCGCGGACCTGAGCCGGGGCAAGGAGAAGGACCGGGCCAAGCGGGTCGAGAAGCTGCGGGAGCGCCTTGCCGAGGCGGCCGAGGAGGGGCAGCTCCCGCCCGACACGGTGGCCAGACTCGACGCCCTGCTCGACCGGATCGACAGGCCGTCGCCGGACGACGACGAGGACGACGACTGAACCGGCTCAGCCGACCTCGACCGCGGACCCCTGTTCCACCCGGCCGCCCCGCACCACCTGCGCGTACGCGCCCACGCACGGCTGCGCGTCGAGCTGCGGCAGCGGCGCGACCCGGTTGAGGCGGGCCGGGACGCGCAACGCCCCGGCCTGCCGGGGGAGCGACCCGTGCGCCAGGGTCGGCACCGCGCACCGCGGGGTCGGGGCGAGTACCCGCAGCACCAGCTCGGGGCCGACCCGCAGCTCGCGACCGGCCCAGTCGTTCTCGGCGAAGCCGTCCACGCCGACGTCGAGCACGAGGTTGGGTCGGTAGCGGACCGCCTCGACGGTGCCGCCCGGAAGCTCGACGGCCACCCGGGCCAGGGTGGCCGTCGTGACCAGGTGCACCGGGGCGAAGTCGAAGAAGGTGCCCGGCGCCGCCGCCCCGAGCGGGTTGGCGTCGACCGGCACCTCGGCGGCCGGACCGGCCGCCAGCACCGCGTCCGGGTCGGCCCGGTCCAGGAGCGCCCCGGCGGGCGGCCGGTCGATCAGCGTCACCGGGATGCCCAGCACCCGGGACAGCACGTCGTCGACGCCGGGGTCCACGCTGGACAATGCCCGCCCGTCGGGCAGCGTGATCCGTACCTCATCGGGTGCGGCGCCGGACGCGCGGAGCGTGAGCAGGTCGCGCCAGAGCCGGGGGTGCTTCGCGCTGGCCACCCGCCCGGTGTCCCGGTGCCGCAGGGCCAGCCGCCGGTCGCCCGCCACACCCGCCGGGCCGACGTCGGCGGCGGGCAGCCGCTCACCCAGCATCGACTTCACCGGGTAACGCCACAGCTGCGCCAGCCGCCCGGTCATCCTGCCGCCGCCCCGGCGCGGGGCGCCGCGACCCGGACCGGGGTTGCGCCGGCGGTCGTGGTGCGCGTCGTCACGGGGGCCACCCTAGTGCGAACCCCCGCCGCTGTGGACCGTCCGTGGGACGCAAGGGCCGGCCCGTTGGCGGACTCCCAGGATCGGTTCGTAGCGTGTGGGCCATGATTCGTACCGCGCACGCCCTGCTCGCCTCCGGCACTGCCCCCGAAAAGGCCGCGCCGCCCGAGGACGGGCTGGTCGGCTTCGTCATCGGCCTGGTCGAGCGGCTCGGCGGCCCCGGCGCGGGTCTGGCCGTCGCCCTGGAGAACCTCTTCCCGCCGATCCCCAGCGAGGTGATCCTGCCGCTGGCCGGCTTCGTCGCCGGCCAGGGCCGGATGAGCGTGGTCAGCGCGATCTTCTGGACCACCCTCGGCTCGCTGCTCGGCGCCCTCGCCCTGTACTGGATCGGCGCCGCGCTGGGCCGGGAACGGATCCGGGCGATCGCGCAGCGGCTGCCGCTGATCAAGCTCAGCGACGTGGACCGCACCGAGGAGTGGTTCCTGCGGCACGGGGTGAAGGCCGTCTTCTTAGGCCGGATGATCCCGATCTTCCGGAGCCTGATCTCCATCCCGGCCGGCGTGGAGCGGATGCCGGTGCTGACCTTCGCGGTCTACACGACGCTCGGCAGCCTGATCTGGAACACCACCTTCGTAATGGCCGGCTACCTGCTCGGCGACAACTGGCACCTCGTCGAGGGGTACGCCGGCGTGCTGCAGAAGGTGGTCATCGTCGCCAGCGTGGCGGCCGCCGGCTGGTTCGTGGTCTCCCGGATCATCCGGGCGCGGCGCGGTGAGGCGGCGGCCGTCGACCCCGTCCCGCCCGTCGACCCCGCCCCGCTGCCCCACGCGCCGGACCCGACGGGGCGGGGCACGATCTACCGCAGCGCGTACTCGGACGGGCAGGCGCCCGACCGCGACCTGTCCCGCTGAGCCGGTGGCGCGCGGTTCGTCGGGTCGATCATGCAGTTGTGGTGGCCGTCGTGCCCCGAATTGCGCCTCATGCGGGGCGCCACAACTGCATGATCGGCGCCCGCCTGCCCGGGTGCTCGGGTGCTTGGGAGATCTTGGTAGGTATGGGCCCTCTGAGGGGCGTTTGCCTACCACAATCTCGGAGGTGCGGGCGGGTCCCGGTGCGCCGGTTGTCCGGTTCCGGGGTTGTCGGTCGGTGGGGTGCCGGTGGCCGACCGCCCGGACGGCCCAATGAGCCGAGATGCCCGGTTCGGGGGTGTGGTCGGGGGCATCGTGGGGGCGGAATCGTGGCGGGGGTGGGGTCGTTACACCCTGCGTACGACCGAGCAAGGCAAGGCGTGCCGCCCGACAGGATGGTGTGCCAGGGCCCCGGAATGATGGCGGGCCGGGTGGTCGTTACACATGGTCCGGCCGACGTGAGGGCATCCCCCGCCCCGCGAGACGGCCCCGGTGCCGGCCTCTACGGCTCGGACATCAGGCCAACACGGCCGATCTGATCTTTCCTCCGGTGTGACGCCGGAGATCCCCTCCAGTTCTGCTGGAGTTTCCCCTTCGAGTTTCCTGGGCGCCGGACGGTGCTTGCACCTGCGTGAGCCGATCCCCCTCGGTGTGGGTGCCAACCCCCGAATGGAGCATTTCTGATGAACACGATTCTGCGTAAGAGCGTTCTTGGTGTTGCTGGTCTGGCGTTTGCCGGTGGCGTGTTCGCCGGTCCCGCGACCGCCCACGCGGCTCCGTCGGTGCAGTCGGCGGCCCCGGTCACCGCCGTTGCGGTGGCGGCGGACAAGCCGGACATGGGCAAGCTGGTGCCGCATGGTGTGCAGGGTGCGCAGTCGCGTGTCGACCTGTCGGATGAGCAGGTGGCGAACGTGAAGGCGATCATCGCGGCGACGAAGAAGGCCGGCATGGACGAGCGTGCGGCGGTGGTGTCGATCGCGACCGCGTTGCAGGAGTCGAAGTTGGAGAACCTGGGTCATCTGGGTGATCGCAACGACCACGATTCGCAGGGCCTGTTCCAGCAGCGTCCGTCCTCGGGTTGGGGCACGGTGGAGCAGATCACCGATCCGGAGTACTCGACGATGGCGTTCCTGAAGGGTCTGAAGCAGGTCGACGGGTGGCAGGACATGCCGCTGACGAAGGCGGCGCAGACGGTGCAGGTGTCGGCGTACCCGGACCACTACGCGCAGTGGGAGCAGATGGCCGCCGACCTGGTCGCCGAGCACTGGAACAGCTGACAGCAGTAGCCGATCGCCGCTGGCCGGCACCCCACCCGGGGTGCCGGCCAGCCGCATGTCCGGAGCTTCCCGGGCCCTCACCCGCCGGAGCTCGCCGGGGCGGCGCCGATCGGAGCCCTCGGGCCCCACCCACCGGAGTTCGCCCGGGCGACGCCCCACGGAGTTTCGGGCGTCGTGCATCGGAGGCGCCCCGACCGAGCCGGACGTCGGAGCCGGCTCGAGCGGTGGGGCGACCGACGGGTTCGTGGCCTGCCCGGGCGTACAGTCGGGCGGTGGAGCGTACCGAGAAGATGCCCGCGGAGACCCGACCACCCGGCGTGGCGACCGTCGATCCCGGCAGCGTCCTGCTGCCGGGCCACGACGTGCCGCTGGGGCGCTACACGACCGTTCGTCGGCTGCTGCCGCAGCGGCAGCGGCGGATGGTCGGGGCCTGGTGCTTCGTGGACCACTTCGGCCCGGACGACGTGGCCGAGCGGCCCGGCATGGAGGTGCCGCCGCATCCGCACACCGGCCTGCAGACCGTGACCTGGCTGCTCGACGGGGAGATCCTGCACCGCGACAGCCTGGGCAACGTCCAACCGATCCGCCCCGGCCAGCTCAACGTGATGACCTCGGGGCACGGCATCGCGCATTCGGAGCGGTCGCCCGAGCGGCATCCGCCGCTGATGCACGGCGTGCAGCTCTGGGTGGCGCTGCCGGACCGGGCTCGCGCCGGGGCCGCCGACTTCGCCCACCACGCCGACCTGCCGCGCTGGCGCGACGGTGAACTGGACATCACCCTGTTGGTCGGCGAGCTCGCGGGTGAGCGGTCCCCGGCCCTGACGTACACCCCGCTGCTCGGCGCGCAGCTTGAGCTGCACGGACCCGCGCCGGCCACGCTGCCGCTGCGGCCCGACTTCGAGTACGGGCTGCTGGCCATGTCCGGCACCGCCGAGGTAGACGGGGTGCCGTTCACCCCGGGGGCGCTGCTCTACCTGGGCGCCGGTCGGGAGCGGCTCACCCTGACGGGCGCGCCGGGGAGCCGGCTGCTGCTGCTCGGCGGGGCCCCGTTCGAGGAGCCGCTGGTGATGTGGTGGAACTTCGTCGGCCGCTCGCACGAGGAGGTGGCCGCCGCCCGGGAGGACTGGATGGCCGGGCGGCGTTTCGGCGTCGTCGCCGACGATCCCGCCCCGCCGTTGCCCGCCCCGGCGCTGCCGACCACCCGCCTCAAGGCACGCGACCGCAGCGGCGGGCTGCACGGCTGAGGCAGGCAGGCGTGGTCGGGCGCGGCGCGGGTAGTCGCCGGCATGCCGACCACAGCCACTTCCCGTGTCGAGGACAGGAAACGCCTGGTACGCCGGCTCGCCGGCAGCGGGCGCGGCTTCGCCGAGCAGTACGGCTTCCGGGTCGTCAACAACCCGTCGAGCCTGTTCCAGGTGCTCTGCCTCGCCGTGCTGCTGGCCCGCCGGGGTGACTTCCGGCGGGCCGTGGACAGCGCGCACGCCCTGCCCGCCGCGGGCTGGGACAGCGCCGCCCGGCTGGCCCGGTCCCTGCACGGTGACCGGGTACGCGTGCTTCGCGACAGCGGCCAGCGCGGCGACGTCGACGCCCTCGCCGACACGCTCGGCGACCTGGCGCGCGCCGTGGTGGAGCGCTACCGGGGCGACCTGCGCCGCCTGCGCGCGGTGGCCCACCACGACCCGGCCCGGGAGCGGGAGCTGCTCACCGAGCTGCCCGGGGTGGACGCCACGGTGGTCGATCTGTTCCTGCGCGAGGCCCAGGCGCTGTGGCGCGAGGTGGCGCCGGTGGCCGACCGGAGGGCGCTCGTCGCGGCCCGCCGGCTGGGACTGGGCCGCTCCGCCGACGACCTGGCGGGCCTGGCCGGCAGCGGGGAGTCCGAGCGGCTGGCCTGGCTGGTCGGGGCGTTGGCCCGGGTCGACCTGGAGAAGCGGTACGCGGAGCTGGCCGCCTGACGTCGTGGTGGGCTGGCCCACACTTCCTTCGTAATCGTCCGAACGGGTGATGTTCCATCGTATGATGGTCGCGGCACTGATACCCGCCCGGTTCGGGCGTGCATCGACCGCCTGGTGGTTGCGGCCCGGTTCGGGCCCGACCGGCCACCGGACAGGTTCTGTGTGGCGCCCCGGTCGCGGTTCGCGACGGGGGCGCCCGCCTGTCCGGCAACTCCCGCACTCCGCCGGGCCGCTGCCGACTCCACGGGGATGCCGGCTCATCTCGCCAGGCCGGCCAGCAGGTTCACCGTGACCGCGATGATGAACGCCCCGAACAGGTACGACACCATCGAGTGTCGCAGGACCGTGCGGCGCATCTCGTTGCTGGTCAGCGAGGTGTCCGAGACCTGGAAGGTCGTTCCGACGGTGAACGCCAGGTAGGCGAAGTCCGAGTAGCGGGGCGGCTCCGACTGGTTGAAGTCGATCCCACCGTCGGGCCCCGTGTAGTAGATCCGCGCGTACCGGGCGGCGAACACGGTGTGCACCACCAGCCAGGACAGCAGCACGCTCAGCACGCCCAGCCCGCCGTAGGCGTTGCGGGCGGGCGTGGCGGGCGTCCCGTGCGCGCTGGTCACCACGACGCCGACGGCCAGCAGGCTGGCCAGGCAGGCGGCGAGTAGCAGCACGTCGCGCACCGCCCGGTTCGGGTCCTCGTACACGGCCAGTCGGGCCGTCCCCGGCGCGTCCATCGGCCACAGCTTGCGCCAGACCAGCACCAGCCAGCTCAGTGCCGCGGCGTCCCAGCCGGCCAGCGGCGCCAGCGCCGGCGTGCCGGCCAGCGCGGTGAGCCCGCCGACCACCAGGCCGATCGTGCCCATCACGGTGAGCTGGACCGCGGCCGGGGTGTGCCCGACCGGCCCGCGCGTCATCCGTCACCGGCGCGGGCCCGCCCGGCGCGGGCGCCACGCTCCGGCCCGAACGTGCCCGGCGTGGACGCGCCCTGCGTGCCCGGCCCGAACGTGCCCGGCGCGCCCGGCGTGCTCGGCCCGAACGTGCTCGGCCTGGACGTGCCCGGCGCGCCCGGCGTGCTCGGCCCGAACGTGCTCGGCCTGGACGTGCCCGGCGTGCCCGGTCCGGGCGCTTCGGCGGCCCGCGACAGCAAGGGTCAGATGCCGCGCAGGTGCTGCGACACGCGCTGGTGCCGCTTGTCCCGGGCCTGCTCCGCCCGCTGGGCGGAGCCGACCTCCGGGGCCGCCTCGATGCCCGCGGAACGGGCCACCTCGTTGCCGTTGGCGTAGTCGACCGGCGGCAGGGCCCGCAACGCGCGCAGCACGTCCGGCGGGGCGCCCTCCCGTTCGGCCTGGCGTACCACGTCGTCCTTCTCGGCCGGGTAGTCCAGGCTCGACAGGTACTGCAGCACGTCGGCGTAACTCGCCATGGTGTCGGCTCCTCCGGGGCATCGATCCGGTCACGACCGGCGGCGGTTACCCGCCCGGCGGGCCGTCACGCGCCGTCCCGCGCGGAAATCCCCGTCGTTTCCCGGCCGTGCCGGCGGGTACGCGCAGGCCCCGACGCAGCCTGAAGGAGCCCGGATGAACTACGACACCTTCGTCGACCAGGTCGCCCAGCGCACCCGTACCTCCTCGGAGCAGGCGGTGACGTTGACCCGGGCGACGCTGGAGACCCTCGCCGAGCGGTTGACCGGCGGGGAGGTGCTGGACCTGGCGGCCCAGCTGCCCAAGCCGTTGCAGCTCGTGCTGAAGCCGAGCCCGGGTACCGAGTCGGCGGAGCGGTTCGGCGCGGCGGAGTTCGTCGCCCGCGTCGCCGTGCGGGCCGGCGTGACCGAGCCGGCGGCGCGCGACGCCGCCCGGGCGGTCTTCGTCACCCTGCGCGAGGCGATCAGCGGCGGCGAGTTCGACGACGTGGTGGTGCAGCTCCCGCGCGACTTCCGGGACATGGTCGAGCCCGCGATGGCACCGGGCGCCACCCTGCGCCGCTCCTGAGCTGCCGCCGGCCGGCGTGGTGCGCCGCCTCAGGCGACGGCGCCGGCGGCACGCAGGGCGGCGACCCGCTCCGGGGCGAAGCCCGCCCCGGCCAGCAGCTCGTCGGTGTGCTCGCCCGGCTGGGGCGGGGGGCGGCGCAGCGCGGTGGGAGTGCCCGAGAAGCGGGGCGCCGGGGCCGGCTGGGTGACCCCGTCCCGCTCCACGAAGGTGCCCCGCGCGGCCAGGTGCGGGTGCTCCGGCGCCTCCCGCCAGTCCAGCACCGGCGCCACGCAGGCGTCCGAGGAGCCCAGCAGCGCCGTCCACTCGTCCCTGGTCCGGGTGCGGAACAGCCGCGCCCACGATTGGCGCAGCGCCGGCCAGTTCGCCGGGTCGGTGCGGTCCAGCGCCTCGTCCGGGGCCAGCGGGAAGCCGGAGCGCCGGACGAGCTCGTCGTAGAACCGCGGCTCCAGCGCACCGACCGCCAGATACCGGCCGTCGGCGCACTCGTACGTGTCGTAGAAGGGAGCGCCACCGTCGAGCAGGTTCACCCCGCGCGCGTCCTGCCACATGCCGAGCCGACGCAGCGCGTGGATCTGGGTGCTGAGCACCGCCACGCCGTCGACGATGGCCGCGTCGACCACCTGGCCACGTGCGCCGCCGCGCACCGCGTACAGGGCGGAGACCAGTCCGAGGGCGAGCATCATCCCGCCGCCGCCGAAGTCGCCGAGCAGGTTCATCGGCGGCACCGGGCGCTCGCCGGCCCGACCGATCCCGTGCAGCGCGCCCGTCAACGCCAGGTAGTCGATGTCGTGCCCCGCGTACGGCGCCGCCGGGCCGTCCTGGCCCCAGCCGGTCATCCGGCCGTAGACCAGGCGGGGGTTCGCCGCGAGGCAGTCCGCCGGGCCGACGCCGAGGCGCTCGGTCACCCCCGGGCGGAACCCCTCGATGAGCGCGTCGGCGTCGGCGACCAGGGCCAGCACCACCTCCCGCCCGCCGGGGGACTTCAGGTCGACCCCGATCGAGCGGCGTCCCCGGTTGAGCAGGTCCGGGTGCGGGGTGCCGAAGGCGTCCGGGTCGACGTCCGTGGCCCGGTCCACCCGGACCACGTCCGCGCCCAGGTCGGCCAGCATCATCGCGGCGAACGGGCCGGGACCGATGCCGGCCAGCTCGATCACCTGTACGCCGGCCAGTGGGCCGGCCGGGACGTCCTCGGTCATCGGCACACCATAGGCGAGGTGCGTTTGCGTCGTAAGGGGCCGGGAACCCGCCCGCCGAGAAACGGGAGGTGGCGTGGTCGACGACCGGATCAGGGTGGCCATGCTGCACGGTCCGGGCCGGCCCGACGCCGACGGCGTCAGCGACTACGTGACGCACCTGGTCGAGGCGCTCGACGGCGTCGGTGTCGAGGTGATCCCGGTGCCGGTGCGCCCCGACGCCGACCGGGGACGCTGGCGGGCCGCCACCGCCCGGGCCGCCCGCCGGGTCCGCGAGCTGGCCCCCGACGTGGTGCACGTGCAGTTCGCCCCGTCGGCGTACCGGTTCTCGGGCCAGCCCGGACTGCTGCCGTGGCGGCTGCCCCGGCGGGTGCCGCTGGTCACCACCCTGCACGAGTACGGCTGGTGGGCCTGCCCCGGCTGGCTGCCGACCCGGCTCTGGTCGGCGCTGGAGCGGGCCCGCTGCTGGGACCGGGAGTCCGGTCGGCTGGTGCCGGCCAGCGCGGCCGTGATCGTCACCAATCCCGGCCACGGCGACGTGGTCCACGCGCGTACCGGCCGGCGGGCCACGCACATCCCGATCGCGCCGAACGTCGTCGACCGCGTCGGCGCGTCCACCGCGGGGGCGCGCCTGCGGGCGGAGCTGGGCCTGCCGGAGGGCGCGCCGCTGCTGGCCTTCTTCGGTTTCGTGCACCCGGTGAAGGGACTGCGGTACCTGATCGAGGCGCTGCCGGAGCTGCGTCGCGACCATCCGGACCTGCGGCTGCTGGTGGTCGGCGGGTTCATCTCGCAGGCGCTGCCCGAGCGGGAGGCGCGGGCGTTCCGCGCCGAGCTGACCGGGCTGGCCCACCGGTGCGGGGTGGCCGACGCGGTGACGTTCACCGGGCACCTGCCCGCCGACCGGGTCTCCGCCGCGCTGCACGCCGCCGACGTGGCGGTGCTGCCGTTCACCACGGGGGTGAGCACGAAGAGCGGCGCCCTGCTCGCCGCGCTCGCGCACGGCGTGCCGACCGCGGTGACGCAGCCAGACGCCGGCGACGACGGGCCGCACCGCAGTGGCGCGGTGGCGGTGATCGGCGCCCGCCGGGACAGCGCGGCGATCGCGCGTACCGTCGGCAGGCTGCTCGCCGATCCGGTGCTGCGCCGCCGGCTCGCCGAGCGCGGGCGGGCCTTCGCCGCCGCGTACTCCTGGCCGAGGGTGGCCGCCGCGCACCGTGACCTCTATGCCCGGACCCTGGGGCGCGCGGATGCCTGACCGGTACGCGGACATCCTGGTGGTCGACCTGCTCGGCGGGATCGGCGACCTGCTGATGCTGCTGCCGGCGGTGCACGGCCTGGCCCGCCGCAACCCCGGCGTGCGGCTGCGGGTGCTCACCCACGAGCCCGGGGCGGACCTTGTGCGCGCCGACCCGGCGGTCGCCGAGGTGCGCACCCCCCGGCACGGGCGGCCGGGCGCCGAGCGGGAGGCGGTCGTCGAGGCGCTCGCGGCCTGCCGGCCGGACCTGGCGGTCGCCACCACCCGCTACGACGGCATCCCCGACCTGCTCGAGGCCGGCGCCGGGCGGGCCGTGACGAACCTGTGGCGCGACCCGCCGCCGGAGCAGCCGGTCGGCGACCGCTACCTGGAGATCCTCTGCGCCGAAGGGTTGCTCGGCGCGACCGACCGGGCCGCCCGGCCCCGGGTCCACCTGGGCGACGAGACCCGACGCGCGGGCGAGCGGGCGGTGGCCCGGCTGGTGGGGGAGCCCCTCGCGCCGCCGGTGGTGCTCATCACCGACGCCGGGATGGCGGTCAAGCGCTGGCCGGAGAGGCGCTGGCGGGGGCTGGCCCACGCCCTGACCCGCCGCGGACACCCGGTGCTCACCGTCGGCCCGGTCGACCCCGCCGCGCCGGTCGGGGTGCCGCTGCCCCGAGCCGACCTGCCCACCCTCGCCGGGCAGCTCGCGGCCGTGGGCCGGCGCGGCGGGGTGGTGGTCGGGCCGGACACCGGGCCGGTGCGTCTCGCCGCCGCGACCGGCGCCGCGACGGTGGCGCTGTTCGGCCCCACCGACGCCCGGCGGTACGGGATGGGCGGCACCGACCTGCAGGGCCTGCCCGGCTGCGGGTACCGGCGGCCCACCGCCATCACCGAACAGCCCTGCTGGTGGGGGGCGCGTTGCCCGCTCGACGCGGCCGGCCCGGCGTGCATGGCCGACCTCGACGTGGCGGCCGTGCTCGCCGCCGTCACCGCCCGCTGAGCGGGGACGAAAGCCCCTCGACGCCCCAGATCACGCCTTGCGCGCGTGATCTGGCGTGCCCCGTTTGCCGAGCCCACGGGCCTGCCCTAACCTTGTCGCGACGAGGGGAGTACTTCCCACGAGCCATCCCGGTCAGTACGGCGTGCCCGGAGCACGCCTCGGGTGGCTGCCCACGAAAAGTGGGTGAAGGAGACCTCGAACATGACAGGGTGTTCGAGGAGGCTCCATGTCCGATTTGCCATATCTTGCTGCCACCGGTCTCCAGTCGGTGGGCACCCCCACGCTGTGGGGCGTCACCATCGCCGCCGTGATCGCCCTGCTGGTGCTGGACTTCCTGGTCACCCGGAAGCCGCACGAGGTGTCGATGCGGGAGGCGCTGGGCTGGTCCGCCTTCTACATCGCCCTGCCGCTGGCCTTCGGCGCCTGGATCTGGGCCCGCTTCGGCTCCAACCAGGGCGTGGAGTACCTCACCGGTTACCTGGTGGAGAAGTCCCTCTCGGTCGACAACCTGTTCGTCTTCATGCTGCTGCTGGCCGCGTTCGCGGTGCCGGCCGAGCTGGCCCAGCGGGCCCTGCTCTACGGCATCACCGGCGCGCTCCTGCTGCGCGCGGTGTTCATCGCCATCGGCGCGGCGGCCCTGCAGACCCTGGACTTCGCCTTCCTGCTCTTCGCGATCATCCTGCTGCTCACGGCGGCGAAGCTGCTGCGCGACGCCGTCACCGGGCACGAGCAGGAAGTCGACATCAGCAAGATGCGTTCGGTACGGCTGCTGCGCAAGTTCATGCCGGTCACCGAGGAATACCACGGCCCGAAGATGGTCGTGCGCCTCTCCGGCCGGCGTACGCTCACCCCGTTCGCCCTCGTGGTGACGGCGCTGCTCGCCACGGACATCGTCTTCGCCGTCGACTCGGTGCCCGCCGTCTACGGCATCACCGAGGACCCGTACCTGGTCTTCGCCACCAACGCGTTCGCCCTGCTGGGGCTGCGGGCGCTCTACTTCGTGCTGCACGCCGCGCTCAGCCGGCTGGTGCACCTCAGCTACGGCCTGGCGATCATCCTGGCGTTCATCGGCGTCAAGCTCGGCCTGCACTGGGCGCACGGCATCTGGCCGGGCGTGCCGGAGATCCCGACCCTCGCCTCCCTGGGCGTCATCATCGGCGTCCTGGTGATCGTCACCCTCACCAGCCTGCGGGCCACCAGCAAGGCCGGCCGGGGCGAGAAGGAAGTCGTGGTCGAGCGGAACTGAGGCGTCACCCGTCGCGGTGCGGATCCGCCCGACCGCGCCTCGCCACCCACCCCGGGTGGTACGACTGACGGGTGGGAATCGTGTCACCGGGCTTCCAGGGCCGGCCCCGCTCCGCGGAGCCGGCCCTGCCGCCGGGGCAGTACCTGACGCAGGACTTCCCGGTGCTCTCCGCCGGCCCGACGCCGAGGGTGCCGCTGGAGACCTGGGAGTTCGTCGTCTCCACCGAGTCCGGCGCCGAGTTCCGCTGGAGCTGGGACGAGCTGATGGCACTGCCGCAGGAGACCCCGGCGGTCGACATCCACTGCGTCACCCGCTGGTCGAAGCGGGACACCGACTGGCAGGGGGTCTCCCTGGACACCCTGCTGGAGGGCGTCGACACCGACGCCCGCTACGCGCAGGCCCACTCGTACGGCGGCTACACCACGAACCTGCCGCTGGCCGACCTGCGCGGCGGGCGGGCCTGGATCGCGCACCGCTACGACGGCGGCCCGCTGCCGGCCGAACACGGCGGTCCGGCCCGGCTGCTCGTGCCGCACCTCTACTTCTGGAAGTCCGCCAAGTGGGTGCGCGGCATCCGGCTCACCACGGAGGACCAGCCCGGATTCTGGGAGACCGCCGGCTACCACGACTACGGGGACCCGTGGCGTGAGCAGCGGTACCAGGGCGATTGACCGCCCCGCTGCGCTGGCGGGTGGCCCGGCTGCGCGAGCGCCGTGTGGAGACGCCCACCGCGCACACGCTGGTGCTGGAGGCGCCCGGCTGGCCGGGGCACCTGCCCGGGCAGCACGTCGACGTGCGGCTGACCGCCCCCGACGGCTACCAGGCGGCGCGGTCGTACTCGCTGGCCGGCCCGGCCGAGGGCGACCGGATCACGCTGACCGTGCAGCGGGTGCCCGACGGCGAGGTGTCGCCGTACCTGATCGACGTCTACGCCGAGGGCGACCCGGTGGAGGTACGCGGCCCGGTCGGCGGCTGGTTCGTCTGGCGGCCGGAGGAGACCGCCCCGGTGCTGCTGGTGGCCGGCGGGTCGGGCGTCGTGCCGCTGATGGCGATGGTGCGCGCCCGCCGCGCCGCCGGCAGCCGGGTGCCGTTCCGGCTGCTCTACTCGGTGCGCACCCCGGCCGACGTGTTCTACGCCGACGAGCTGCGCCGCCGGGTCCGCGACGACCTGGGCCTGGACGTCGCGCACGTGTACACCCGCGAGGCGCCGCAGGACTGGCGGGGCGAGCCGCACCGGATCGGGCTGGCCGACGTGAACAGCCACGGCTGGCCGCCCGAGCTGGAGCCGCTCTGCTACGTCTGCGGGCCGACCGGCTTCGTGGAGACGGTGGCGGACCTGCTCGTCGGGCTCGGCCACCAGAGCCGGCGGGTGAAGACCGAACGGTTCGGCCCCACCGGCTGAGCGTCGAGGAGGAGCGCCCGATGACCGACACGTCGTACCTGGACGGCAACATGCTCGACGGCCCGTTGCGGGAGTTGTTCGCCGTCGACCTGAGCACCGCCGCCGGGCGGTGCGAGCACTGCCGCATGCTGGGCCCGCTGGCCGGCCTGCGGGTCTACCCGCACGCCCCCGGCCTCGTCGGCCGCTGCCCGAACTGCGCCGAGGTGATGCTGCGGCTGGTCCGCTCGCCCGGGCACGCCTGGCTGGACCTGCGCGGGGCCACCTTCCTGCGGGTGCCGATGCCGCCGGAGCAGCCGTACCCGGGTCCGCTGTGACGGCGGGGGAGGGCGACGCGGCAGCGGCGGCCGGATGGGACGGGGGTCCGGCGGTGCGCGAGGACCTGCGGGCGCGGTCGGCGTCGGAGGTGTTCGACGACCACCTGCGGCTGGCCGCCGAGCACCGGTTCGCCGAGGACCTGGCGCGCAACGTGTCGCCGTCGTGCGTGGTCCTGGAACGGCGCGGCGTGTTCCGCGGGCACGCGGGCGTCGGGGAGCTGGCGCGCCTGCTGGAGGAGGAGTTGCCCGGCGCCCGGTACGTGTACACGAACCGGATGGTCGAGGGCCGGGTGGCGTTCCTGGAGTGGACGGCGCGCATCGAGGGCGTACGGGTCTGCGACGGGGCGGACTCGTTCCTCATCGAAGAGGGCTGGATCGTCGCCCAGACCATCCACTACACGCTGGAGCGGGTCGACGACGGGGCGGACCAGCCGGCCGGTCCGTGAGGCCGGGCGCCCGCGACCCGCTGGACAAGGGCGGCGCGCACGGCGACAGTGGTCTGCCGTGAGGTATCTGCGCACATCGGGTCCGGCCGCCATCCGTCGGCCCCGGCCGGCCGACGAGGCCGAGTTCGTCGCGGCGGCCCGGCGCAGCCGTGACCTGCACCATCCCTGGCTCGCCGCCCCCGACGACCCGGCGCGGTACGCCGCGTACCTGCGCAAGATCCGCCGCCGGGACCACGCCGGGTACCTGATCTGCGACCGGGACAGCGGGGGGATCGCCGGCTACGTGAACATCAGCGGGATCCTCATGGGCGCGTTGCGCGGCGGCTACCTCGGCTATGCCGCATTCCTGCCGTACAGCGGAACCGGACACGCCTTCGCCGGCATCGGCCTGGTGGTCCGGCACGCCTTCGACACGCTCGGCCTGCACCGACTGGAGGCGAACATCCAGCCGGGCAACGAGCCGTCCCGCCGGGTGGCCCGCAAGCTCGGGTTCCGGCTGGAGGGTTACTCGCCGGACTACCTGTTCATCGACGGGGCGTGGCGCGATCACGAACGGTGGGCGATCACCGCCCCGTGTCCCGCCGGCGAATAGGCCGGTGGCGGCCCGTCACGACCGCCACCGGCCACCCGGGTCAGCGCCCGGGCCGGCGTGCCTCGGGCCGCTGGCCGTCGAGGCGTACGAACCGCCCCTGCTTGTGCTCGACGCGCCGGCGCTGCCGGGCCGTCAGCTGCGGGCGACCGCTCTGCCGCAGGTAGATCGGCTGCCGCCGGTCGTTCGACATCGGTGTGCTCATGGCGCTGTCCTCCCGTCGCTCGGGTGGCGGTGGAGCACCACCGTGCCGCCGGGGCGGGTGAGGTGAACCCACCCGCCCCGGGTGATCCGGCGCCGTGTCGCGTCAGGCGCGTGAGGTGAAGGTGGAGAGGAACCGGTGCGGGGTGACCACCCCGGCGTTGTCGAAGCAGATCACGTCCACCTCGACGTCGAGCGCGGTCGACCAGGGCTGGGTCAGGTGGCAGTAGTTCGAACCGACCCCCTGCGCCACCACCTGGGCGTGCGTCTCCGCGACTCCGAGCTGCGGGAACTTCGCCAGGTAGCGGCCGGCCGGGGCGATCGCCGCGACGGTGTTGGCGCCGACGCCGAGCACCGAGTTGTCGTTGGTCGGCCCGCCCACCGCGGTGCCCAGGTAGCCGAAGCGCGACGGCGGGGCGAGCGAGCCGATCACCGGCCGCCGACGGTGGTAGGACAGGGCGAAGTCGGTGGCCGCCGGCGCGCCCGTCTGGTCGAAGCAGGACACGTTCGCGGCCACGTCGACGCCTGAGAAGGACCAGCTGTCGATCTTGCAGCGGCGCGGTGCCGCGTTCGGCTGGACCGCGGTGACCTGCACGTCGCCGGCCAGCGCGCCGGCGAGCCCGACGCCCGGCAGCTTCACCGCCCACTGGCCGACGCCCAGCGGTCCGATGCCGTTCGCCGCCCCCGTCGAGTTGTACGACTGGAACAGTGCGCCGCCGGCCTGCTGGACGTACGCGTGGGCGGTGCCCGCCGACAGCACGCCGCTGCTGGTGGTCCACAGGACGGTGAACGGGGTGTCGTCGCGGTCCCCGCCCGGCTTGTGGCACTGCACGTCGACGATCTGGTCCGCGCCGGAGGAGTACCAGCGGACGACCTCGCAGTAGTGGCCGGTCCGGTTGACCGGGGTCACGTGCGGCACGCCCCGGGCGCCGGAGGCGACCTGCGGGAAACGCACCAGGAACCGGCCGGGCGCGACCTTCGCGCCCTGCGCCCAGGCGGCGGGGAAGGCGGTCTTCCAGCTGCCCCACTGCCGGGTGGTGTCGAGCACCGTCCAGGCCGGCACGGTCGGGTCCTTGACGTAGGCGAAGCCCCATCGGTCGGCGGTGGCCGCCACGGCCGGGCCGGCCGGCGCGAGCGCGCCGGCGGCCAGCACGGCGGTCAGCGCGGCGGCGGCGAGCGAACGAAGTCGCATCTTTCCTCCTGTTGGACGACGGTCGGGTCGGCAAGCAGCGTGCGCCGCCACCGGGGCCGTCACTGTCGGCAACCGCACAGTCGCGTGTCGCAAGTCCGCCGCTGTCGGCACCCCGGCCTCGGGCCCGTCGGCCGTGGTTCCACGCGGCGCCCCCCGCGAACGGTCCGCGCCGCTTCACCCGGAGCGGGTGATGACGGACAGCGACGGTCTTCCTACGGTGGAGGCATGGCCGTCGTCCGTCCGACCCCCGCCGACCCCACCCCCGGCCTGCGGGCCGCCGCCGGGGAGAGCGGCGACCAGCGGGCCATGCCGCCCGAGCTGGGCCCGGACTCCATCGCCGTGCTCAGCGGCCCGACCTTCATGTACTCCGACCCCTGCGGGGACGTGCCGCCGGGCAGCATCGGCGGCCTGGTGCACCTGGACACCCGGCTGCTCAGCGGCTGGGTGCTCACCGTCAACGGCGAGCAGCTGCTGGTGCTGCGCGCCGAGACCATCGACCACTACTCGGCCCAGTACGTGCTGACCAACCCGGCCCAGTCCGGCCTGCCGCCGGACAGCCTGGGCATGCGGCGGCTGCGGTACGTCGGCGACGGCTTCCACGAGCGGGTGGAGATGGTGTCCTTCCGGCCGGAGCCGGTCCGGTTGGAGCTGCGGCTGGCCGTGGGCGCCGACTTCGCCGACCTGTTCGAGGTCAAGTCCGGGGTTCGGGACCGCTCCGCGGAGATCACTCGCAACCACGCCCAGGACGGCTCGGAACTGTGCTTCACGTACGCCCGGGGAGACTTCGCCGCCGAGACCCGGGTCTGCTGCTCCCGGCCGGCGGACCGCGTCGAGGGCGACGACCTCGTCTGGGACATCACCCTGCACAGGCGGGAGGAGTGGTACGTCGACCTGCACGTGCCGCTGCCACCGGGAATGGGGGTGGTGGAGCCGGTCCGGGGCGACATCGCCGACGTGTTCCACCGCCGCGCCGACGACCCGGTGCGCCGCTGGGCCATCGGGCGCGCGGTGCTGCGCAGCGACAACCAGGCCCTGGAACGGACGATCCGGAAGTCCCGCGACGACCTGGCGGCGCTGCGCCTCGACCTGGAGGTCAAGGGGCAGCGGATCATGCTCCCCGGGGCCGGCCTGCCCTGGTTCCTCTCCGTCTTCGGTCGCGACACCCTGATCACCGCATACCAGACGCTGGTCGCGGGCCCGGCCCTGGCCAAGGGCGCGCTGCTCGCGCTGGCCCGGTTGCAGGGCGACACGTGCGACGACTTCACCGACGAGGAGCCCGGCAAGATCCTGCACGAGGTGCGCAGCGGCGAGCTGACCCGGACGGGGATGAAGCCGTACGGGCCGTACTACGGCTCTGCCGACGCCACCCAGCTCTGGCTGGTCCTGCTGTCGGAGTACTGGCGGTGGACCGGCGACGACGAGACCGTGCGCTTCCTGCGCGGCCACGCGCTCGCCGCGCTGAACTGGATCGACCGGTACGGCGACCGCGACGGCGACGGCTACGTCGAGTACGCGACGCGCTCCCCGGAAGGGCTGGGCAACCAGTGCTGGCGTGACTCCCCGGACGGCGTCTGCTTCGCCGACGGCCGCATCCCGGTGTTGCCGATCGCCACCAGCGACCTGCAGGGCTACACGTACGACGCGAAGCTGCGCCTGGCCGAGCTGGCCGACGGGCCGCTCGCCGACCCCGACCTGGCCCGCCGGCTGCGCGCCGACGCCGAGGCGCTGTACGAGCGCTTCAACCGCGACTTCTGGATCGACGCCCGGGGCGGCTTCTACGCGGCCGGGCTGGACGGCGACAAGAATCCGATCGACTCGAAGACCTCCAACATGGGGCACCTGCTGTGGAGCGGGATCGTGCCGCCGGAGCGGGCCGGCACGGTGGTGCGGCAGCTGATGGGCGGCGACATGTTCTCCGGTTGGGGGATCCGCACGCTCTCCTGGGACGACCGGCTCTACAACGCCCTCGGCTACCACCTGGGCACCGTCTGGCCGCACGACAACTCGCTGGCGGCGCTCGGCATGGCCCGTTACGGCTACCGGGCGGAGGCGAACCGGGTCAGTCTGGCCCTGCTCGAGGCGGCAGAGCAGTTCGGTCACCGGCTGCCGGAGGCGATGAGCGGGTTCCCCCGGGAGCGGCTGCTCTTCGCGATCCCGTACCCGACCGCGTGCAGCCCGCAGGCGTGGGCGGCCGGCACACCGCTGGCGCTGGTCCGGGCGATGCTCAACCTGAACCCGGTGGACGGCCGGCTGGTCCTCGACCCCGACATCCCGCAGGAGATCGGGCGGATCGCCGCCGAGCGGGTACGGGCGTTCGGGCGCTGCTGGGAGGTGGAGGCGGTCGGGCAGACCGGGCACGTCCGGCTGGCGGAGTGCTGAATCGTCCGACCCGCCACGTTTGCCCCGCCTCGGGGTGGGAACGGGGCCGCAATGACGAAACCTCGTGTGGTGATCGTGGGGGCCGGGTTCGCCGGTTACCACGCGGCGAAGACATTGAGCCGGCTGGCCCGGGGCCGGGCCGAGATCGTGGTGCTGAACTCCACCGACTACTTCCTCTACCTGCCGCTGCTGCCCGAGGTGGCCGCCGGCGTGGTCGAGCCCCGCCGGATCTCCGTGCCGCTGACCGGGACGCTTGACGGGGTGCGGGTGCTCATCGGCGAGGCCGACCACGTGGACCTGCAGAACCGCTGGGTCGGCTTCACCCAGCCGGAGGGGGACCGCAACCGGATCGCGTACGACCGGCTGGTGCTGGCCGTCGGCAGCGTGAACAAGCTGCTGCCGATCCCCGGTGTGACCGAGTACGCCCACGGCTTCCGTGGCCTGCCCGAGGCCCTCTACCTGCACGACCACGTGATCCGGCAGATCGAGCTGGCCGAGCAGACCGACGACCCGGCCGAGCAGCAGGCGCGCGCCACCTTCGTGGTCGTCGGCGCCGGCTACACCGGGACCGAGGTGGCCGCGCACGGCCAGCTCTTCACCGACGAGCTGGTCTCCCAGCGCCCCCGACTCAAGATCCGCCCGAAGTGGATGCTGCTCGACGTCGCGCCCCGGGTGCTGCCGGAGCTGGACCAGCGGATGTCGGAGACCGCCGACCGCGTGCTGCGCCGCCGGGGCGTGGACGTGCGGATGGGCACCTCGGTGGCCGTGGCGACCGCCGACGGGGTGACGCTCACCGACGGCGACTACGTGCCCACCTGCACCCTGGTCTGGTGCGTCGGCGTGCGTCCCGACCCGTTCGTCGCCGAGCTGGGACTGCGCACCGAGCGGGGCCGCCTGGTCGTCGACGAGTACCTCAGCGTCCCCGGCTTCCCCGAGGTGTACGCCTGCGGCGACGCGGCCGCCGTGCCGGACCTGGCCCGCCCGGGGCAGATCTGCACCATGACGGCGCAGCACGCGCAGCGGCAGGGCAAGCTGGCCGCGCACAACATCGCCGCCTCCTACGGGCAGGGGCGACGCAGGCCGTACAAGCACCACGACCTGGGCTGGGTGGTCGACCTCGGCGGCAGGGACGCGGCGGCGAACCCGTTGAAGGTGTCGCTGTCCGGGCTGCCCGCCAAGGCGGTCACCCGCGGCTACCACCTGCTGGCGATGCCGGGCAACCGGATCCGGGTGGGCGCCGACTGGATGCTCGACGCCGCGTTGCCGCGCCCGGCCGTGCAACTCGGCCTGGTCCCGGCCAACGCCGTGCCGCTGGAGAGCTCCTCGCCGGAGGTGGCCGTCCGGGCCCGCTGACGTGAAAGGAAGGGCACCTTCCTAACGTTTCCGGTAGAGGAAGGGCCCCTTCCTAACACGAGAGCGCGCACCGTGCGGCGCGACACGAGGGCGGCGCACCATGCGGCGCGACACGAGGGCGGCGCACCGTGCGGCGCGACACGAGGGCGGCGCACCGTGCGGCGCGACACGAGGGCGGCGCACCGTGCGGCGCGACACGAGGCGGTGGGCGCACCAGCGCGCAGGGTGTGGGAGGCGCGGCGGGCGCGGGGGTGCAGGGGCGGGTCACCTCAGCGCGGGGCGAGGGCGGCGTCCGTGGCGGGACGGGCGCCGGCGACGAACGCGTCCAGGGCCGCCCCGTGCAGTACCCCGCCGGGCACCCGGTCCCGTGCGGCCCGGGCGGACAACCGGGCCACCGGCAGCCGCCCGGAGCGCAGCGCGGCGGCGAACACCACGTTGCCGTACCGCCGCCCGCGCAGCATCCGGCGGTCGGCGACCAGGCAGACGTCGGCGAAGACCGCCCGCAGGGTGGCTGCCTGGACGCGGGCGAAGACCAGCGGCGGCAGGTCGGTCACGTTGACCAGGAGTACGCCGTCGGGGCGCAGCGTCCGGGCCACCTCGGTGACGAACTCGACGCTGCGCACGTGGGCGGGCATCCGCGCCGCCCGGTAGATGTCGGCGAGCACCAGATCGTAGCCGGCCGCAGGCGCAAGGCTCACCGCGTCCCGGGCGTCGGCCACCCGCACGTCGACGCCGGCGGGCGGCGCGGGCAGTTCCCGCGCCACCAGGTCGACCACGGCCCGATCGCGTTCCACGACCAGTTGCGGCGACCCGGGCCGGGTGGCGGCCACGTAGCGGGGCAGGGTCAGCGCGCCGCCGCCCAGGTGCAGCACGGCCAGCGGCCGGCCGGGCGGCGCCGCCAGGTCGGCCACGGCGGCCATCCGCCGCACGTACTCGAAGCGCAGGTGCAGGGGATCGGCCACGTCCACGTAGGACTGCTCCACGCCGGCGGCGAGGAGCGTACGCCCGGTGGGGCGGGCCGGGTCGACGACCAGCTCCAGCCGGGGCGCGTCGGAGGGGTCCACCCCGGCAGGCTAGCCGAGCCGGGGCGGGCCGGCGGGTGGGCGTCCGCCGGCCCGTACGCCGGTCAGCCGGTCGCCATCCCGGCGCCCGCCTCGTCGATCGCGTCGTCGACGGCGTGGGCGAGGTCCACGTCCATCGCGGTCACCGCGCCGGCCTGCCGGGACCGTACGGTCAGCACGGCGGTGCCCGGGTCGGGACGGCCGATGCGCGGGCCGCGACCGGTCTCCTGGCGCAGCCGGTCGATCCGGTCCAGCACCCGGTCCAGGTTGTCCGCCGGCAGCTCCAGCGTGCGGGACAGCGCCTCGCCGTCGCCGGACCAGTAGGGCAGCGCGCCGAGTGCCTCCCGCAGGTCGGTGTCGCTCAGCGGGGGCGTCGCGGTGGCCGCGCCGACCACCCCGCCACCGACGGACGGCGGCTCCAGCAGGTCACGCAGGCCGTCCGGCACGTGCAGCGACTCGATCAGGTCGCCGTCGTGGTCGGCCAGCGCCGCCACGGTCGCCTCCGCCTGGTAGCGGGCCTGTTCCGGGGTACGGCCGCTGATCCGGCCCACCTCGGCCAGGAAGCCGGGCAGGTCCGGGCGTCGCCTGATGCCGTCCACCGGGAGGACGTCGTGCAGCTTGGTCGGCACCGCCGCCAGCAGCCGCTGGCGTTCCGCCTCGCCGAGGGCGAAGGCCAGGACCAGCACGGTCGACTCGACGCCCACCTTGGCGGTCCGGAAGTCGGCGCCGGTACGGCGTACGACGTCGTCGACCAGCGCGTGGTAGCTCAGCGGAGTCCCCTCCGGCGCACCTGAGCCCCGGTCGGGCAAAGGGCGGGGGGACTCCGGGACGCCCGCCGGTGGTGGCGCCGGCCCACCACGCGTGCTGTCGGGCTTGTGGCGGCTGCCGGCCGGCGGCGGACCGGCGCGCTTGCCCTGCTCCAGGTGGGTGAGCTGCTTGGAGGCGCTCAGGCTGGCCCCCGTCTCGCTGGCCTGCATGCCGCGCTCCCGGGCCTGGCGGGCCAGCGCGCGGCGACGTTGGTTGTCGCCCTCCATCTGCTTGCGCATGGTGACACCTCGCTTCCGCTGGTGTTCCCTCGCTTCCGCCGGTCGCCTTCCCGCCGGCGCCGGCACCGAAACGGACGCCGACGGCCGGGCCGGCGACGCCCGGATGGGCGGCGGAACAGCTTCATCCGGCGGGGGTGAGGGGCGGTCACCCGGCGGGAGCCGACGATCGCAGCGGACCGGAGAACTTCCGAGCACGCGGAAGGACAGGTCGTGATGAAGAGGATCGTCGAGATCGTTCCCGCCCGACCCGGCTGGTACGCCCGCTGGCGCCTCTCGCCCGAGGACACCCGCTGCTACCCGGTGAGCCTGTGGGCGCTGCTGGAGGAGGGCGACGGCTCGGGTCGTGAGGTGGTCGGGGTGGACTGCATCGGGCAGTGGCCCGGGGCGGACGACAACGAGGCGGGTGGGGTGTTCGTCCGCTATCTCTTCCAGACTCCCGATTCCGGGCTGCCGGAGGACGCGGAGCCGCCGACGACGGGGCAGCGGCGGACCACCGGGCCCCGGCTGCAACCGCTCACCGCGCCCTGATCCTCACTCCGGCCCCCGGCCCCTGGTCCCAGGGTCGGGGGCCACCCCTCGCCCGCGCGGAGCGCGGCCGGACTCAGCCCGCCCGACGGGCGGCGCCGTCGCTGCCGGTTTCCACCGCGAGCAGCTCGGTCAGGCCGGTGCGGTCGAGCAACTGCTGGAGCTGGGGACCGACCCCGGTGAGGCGGACCGCGCCCGTGCCGTCGTGATGGGCGGTCAGGAACGCGCTGAGCCCGGACGAGTCGCACAGGCTGACCGCGGTAAGGTCGAACAGGAGCTCCTGGTAGCCGTCCCGGCGCAGCTCGGCGGCGGCGGCGACGAGCTCCGGGGCGGTGTCGAAGTCCAGCTCACCGGACAGCCGGAGCCGGGCGCGCCCGGCGTCGAGCCGGGTCACCTCGATGGTCAACAGCTGAGCGGCCATGGGCCCATGTTCCCAGTCGCGGGCCCGGGTGCAAAGCCGGGGGGCCGGGCGGAGCGCGTCAGGCCGTGCCGGCGGTGCTCTCCGTCGCCGCCAGGCCCTCGCCGAGCGGTCGGGCGAGCAGGCCCGTGACGCCGGTCATGTCGAGGATCGTCGCCAGGAACCGGGGCACGGCGCAGAGCCGGAGGGCGGTGCCGCACTGCTGCCCCTCGCGCCACGCGTGCACGATCACCCCAAGGCCGGTGCTGTCGATGAAGGTCAGGCCGGTGAAGTCGAGGACGAGGGCCGGCGGAGCGTCGGCGAGGATCCGGTCGACCTCGGCGCGCAGCGGCCCGGCGGTGGTGTAGGCGAGGTCGCCCCCGATCCGGATGAGCGGTGCGGCGGGATCCGACCAGTCGACGGTCATGCTCAACGGAGTCGCCTCGGGTTGGCTCCGACGGGACAGCACGATCACGCCCTTTCGCAGGCCGCCGAGGGGCGGGGATGCAGGGATCGTAACAACGCGCCGCAGGTCCCGCCGGGCACCGAGCGCCGACCGCACGACGGGCGTCGGGTGGCGTTCGCGGCACACGGGCGTAGGGTGGGTGCGAGAGATCCGACCACCTGTGCTGCCTCCCGGTGGTACGGGTTTCGACAAGGAGTGGGGCTCAGCCGGTGACTGCTGCGGACGTCCGGGACTCAGATCCCGGCGACGGGCGGGTCTCCACACCGGGTGCCGCACGGGCCACGGCGTGGTCCGCCGGCGCCCCGGCACGCCCCGCCTCCGCGCTCCCCGCACTGGCGGCCGACCGGGAGCACGCGTTACCCGACTGGTCCGAGGTCGTCGAGCACTTCCGCGAGGGTCTCGTCGTCTGCGACGCGCAAGGCGTCGTCCGGCACGTCAGCCCGGTGGCCGAGCGGCTGCTGCCCGAGGTCACCCCGGGCGAGCTGCTCGCGGCGGCCAACCTTGCCGGGCTGAGCGCCGACGGCGAGTTCACCCACCGCGACCGCCGGCTGCGCGCGCGCCGGGTGCCGCTGTCGGCCGCCCGCTGCTGCTGGTATGTCGAGGACGTCACCGAGAGCGTCACCCGCGCCGACGCCCTGCTCGCCGAGCGGGCCCGCTCGGCGTTCCTGGCGGTCGTCGGCGAGAAGCTCGGCAATCCCCTGCACCCGGACCGGGCCGCCGCGGCGGTGGTCCGTCTCGCCGTGCCGACGCTGGCCGAGGTGGCGGTGCTGGTGCTGGCACCCCGTTCGGGTCGGGCGCGCTGGTGGCGGGCCGCCCGCAGCGACGACGACGCCCCGGTGGTGGACAGCGGCATCCTGCCCGCCGTCGACCTGCCCGCGGCGATCACCGAAGGGCTGGACGGCGGGGAACCGCACACCCTCGACTGGCTGGCGGAGCAGGCCGCGGAGGCCGGCTGGCTGCCCGGGCTGACCGCGGCGGAGGCCTGCGTGCGGGTGGTGCCGCTGCCCGGTCGCGACGCCCCGGCCGGCGTGCTGCTGATCGCGCGGCGGGTCGAGCGCTGGTACGACGAGGCCGACGTGGACCTGGCCCGTGCCTTCGCGGCCCGGGCGGGGGCGGCGCTGACCACCGCGCTGCTCTACCGCGACCAGGCCGAGGTCGCCGACACGCTCCAGGCGAGCCTGGTGCCGGTGGAGCCGGCCGAGGCGACCGGGGTGCAGTGGGGCACCGCCTACCGGCCGGCCCAGGCCGGGTTGCGCATCGGCGGCGACTTCTACGGCTCGCACCGGCTGGCCGACGGCGGCTCCGTGTTCTTCCTGGGCGACGTCTCCGGCAAGGGCGTCGAGGCGGCGGTCTTCACCGGCCAGCTGCGTCAGTGCCTCCAGGCGCTGCACCGGGTCGAGTCGCAGCCGGGGCGCCTGCTGAAGCTGCTCAACGACGCGCTGCTGGAGACCAGCCAGGCGCAGGGGCAGGGGCGGTTCGCCACCATGGTGCTGGGAGTGGTCCGCGCGCACCGCGAGGGTGGCCTGACCCTGACCCTGGCCGGCGGCGGGCACCTGCCGCCGCTGGTGCTGCGCGCCTCCGGCGAGGTCGAGCCGGTCCCGCTGTCGGGCATGCTGGTCGGCGTGGTCCCCGATCCCCGGATCGGGGAGGTGACCGTCCGGCTGGAGCCGGGCGAGACCTGCCTGCTCTACAGCGACGGGGTGACCGAGGCGCGCGGGGGCCGCCGCGGCAACGAGCAGTTCGGCACGGAGCGGCTGGTGCACGCGGTCACCGACTGCCAGCGGATGCCCGCGCCCGCCCTGGCCGAGCGCGTCGAGCAGGTGACCTGCGACTGGTTGGCCCACGGCGACCACGACGACATCGCCGTGCTCGCGCTGCGCGCGACGGGTCCGGGCGGGCGAACGGCCAGGCACCTGCACGCGGTGCCGGACGCGAGCGGCGCCGCCGAGGCGAGGGAGACCCGACCGTGACCGCCGCCCCGACCGCCGACGCCACCCCGGCAGGCGTCTGGCCCGGATACCTGGACTGCCTCCAGGAGGCGGACGAGTACGCCGCCATCGAGGTGGCCACCGGCCTGCTCGAGGCCGGCGTGCCCGCCGAGCGCGTCCTGCTCGACCTGGTCGCCCCGGCGCAGGCCGAGGTGGGGGAGCGGTGGGCACGTAACGAGTGGAGCGTCGCCCAGGAGCACGCCGCGACGCACATCAGCGAGCGGGTGGTGGCGGCGGTGGCCGCGTACGCGAACCCGCGCCCGACGCGGGGCCGGGTGGTGGTGGCCTGCATGGACGGCGAGTGGCACGCCCTGCCGCCCCGGCTGGTCGCCGAGGTGCTGCGGCTGCGGGGCTGGCAGGTCACCTTCCTCGGCGCGAGCGTCCCCGCCCCGCACCTGGTGTCGTACCTGCACCGGCACGACGCCCACGCGGTCGCGCTCGCCTGTGCGCTGCCGATGCGCCTGCCGCACGCGCACCGCATGATCGAGGCGTGCCGGCGCGTGGACGTCCCCGTGGTGGTGGGGGGCCGGGGGTTCGGCGCGGACGGCCGCTGGGCCCGGCGGCTCGGCGTCGCCTGGGCGCCCGATGCCCCGACCGCCGCGAACCTGATCGGCGACGAGCGCGCGCTGCGCCGCGTCCCGCCGGCGGAGCTGAGCCACCTGGCCGACGACGAGTACACCAGCCTGCTCAAGCGGCGCGGCGAGCTGATCGACGGCGCGCTGGCGGACCTGCGGGAACACGACCCGGGGACGCGTGACTACACGCCCAGTCAGCTGGACTCCACCGTCAGCGACCTGGGCTACATCGTGGACTTCCTGGCCGCCGCGCTCTACGTCGACGACGGCTCGCTGTTCACCGAGTTCGTCGACTGGCTGGTCGAGATCCTCACCAGCCGGGGTGTGCCGGCCCCCGCCCTGGGATCGACTCTGGAACACTACGGGCGGGTCCTGCGCGACTTTCCCCGGGCCGCGCGGTTCCTCGGGGCGGCGCGGTCGTCCCTGGCCAGGGCGGGCGACTCCGGGGCGCGATGAGCGCCGGTGCGGCCGTGTCGGGTGCCCCTGCTTATACTTGCCACACTGCAAGCATCCGCCTGCGGTGGAGCGAGGGGGTCCAGGGGTGACGTTCACGGTCACGTACGCCGACCGCGACGGCGGGGCGACGCGCCTGCGGCTGGCCGGCGAACTCGACCTGAGCACCGCGCCCGAGCTCAACGCCGCCATCGACCGGCTGATCGACGCCGGCGAGCGCCGCCTGCTGGTGGACCTGACGGAACTCACCTTCTGCGACTCCACCGGGATCGCCGCCTTCGTCCGGGGCGACAACCGGGTCGCCGCCGACGGCGGGTGGCTGCGGGTCACCGGCGCCACCGGCCGGGTCGACCGCGTGCTCCAGGTGACAGGGCTGGCCGAGGTGCTGAGACACGAGTCCGGCAGGGCCGACCCGACGGCGCGGTCCGCCAGTTGATGGGCTAGATTTCCCCGCCGGCACAGAGCGCCTCGCGATTCTCCGTTCCACCGACCCGAAGCAGGTAGTGATGGGTGCAGACACCCCAAGTCCGGTTCGCATCCTGGTGGTGGACGACGACCCGGGCGACGTGTTGATGATCGAGGAGGCCCTCGCCGACTCCGACGTCGAGAAGGTCATCGACGTCGTCAGCGACGGCCAGGAGGCCATGGAGTTCCTGCGCCGCGAGGGGCGGCACACCGACGCCCGGCGGCCGGACGTCATCCTGCTCGACCTGAACATGCCCCGGATGGACGGGCGCCAGGTGCTCGGCGAGGTCAAGAACGACGAGGATCTGCGTACGATCCCGATCGTCGTGCTGACCACCTCCAACGCCGACACGGACATCGTGGGCAGCTACACGCTCCAGGCCAACGCCTACGTCACCAAGCCGATCGACCTGGACGACTTCAACGACGTGGTGCGGCGGATCGACGAGTTCTTCGGCCGGGTGGTCGTGCTCCCGAAGCGCTCCTGAGGCGCCCCCGGGCGGATCAGTCCCGCCGGGTCGCGCGCCGGCGCCCCGCGCCGCGCCCGGCCTTGCGGGCGTCCGCATGGTGAACATTTTTCCCGAAGCCCCTCCGCTGCCGCCCCCAGCGCCGAGGATCCAGGGTGGGGAAGGAAACCACCGGCTGCCTGGGGGGCGACAGTATGAGGTTCTGCGTCGTGGAGACCGGCTACGACCAGCGGCAGGTCGATTCCTGCCTGGACGAGATCGGCGTCCGGCTGGCCCGGCTCGCCGCCCGGACGGAGGGCGCCGCGAGGGCCGGTCGCGAGTGGGACGAGATCCGTGACGAGGCGACGGCGCTGCGCGGCCTGCTCGAACGGCTGGACCTCGGCGACGCGGACCGGGCCCGGCGCGGCGCGCACGACGCCGATCGCGAGGCGGTCGACCTGTTGGCCCGGGCGCGGGTCGAGCTCGACGCGGCCCGGGAGGAGGCCCGGCAGGTGCGCGAGCGCGTCTACGCCGAGGCCGTGCAGGCCCGCCGGGACTTCGAGGAGGCGCTGTACGCCCGGCGCAGGCGCGAGGCCCGGGTGGACCGGATCCTCGACGGGCTGACCGTCGAACCGGTCCCGGCGGACACCCCGACCGCCGCGGCCGGGGTGCCGGCGACCCGGATCGCCGCCCGGGGCGGTGCGGACGCGTCCAGCGAGCCGCCGGGCGGCCGCGCCGGGATCCGCTGACCCCTGCGGGCCCGGCACCGGCGCGGATCCGGCGCCGTCAGGTCAGCGCGGCGACGACGGTGGTGGCCAGGCCCTCGTGCTGGGCGTACGCGTCGGGGAAGGCCGAGACCTGCACGGCCTGGGCGGCGCCGGCCACGCTCATCTGCTGCCAGCCCGGGACGTCCCGCAGCGCCTCGTAGAAGGCCCGCGCGGCGTACGACGGGCGCATCAGCTCGCGTACGGTGCCCCAGCCGCTGCTCGGGCGCTGCTGGAACAGGCCCACGGAGTCG
Source organism: Micromonospora reichwaldensis (assembly GCF_031845925.1). Classification (NCBI taxonomy): domain Bacteria; kingdom Bacillati; phylum Actinomycetota; class Actinomycetes; order Micromonosporales; family Micromonosporaceae; genus Micromonospora; species Micromonospora reichwaldensis. The sequence goes on from NZ_JAVRFL010000002.1 coordinate 249,710, forward strand.
TGGTCGGAGCCGCTGCCCTGGTGCGGGTACCGGCTGGACTCCGGAAGCACGTCGCTGGCGAGGTTGTAGAGCCGGCTCTCCTGCATCGCGGTCGCCACGGCCACCACCATGGCGCGGCGGGGCATCTTCAGCTCCGCGCCCACGTCGACGATGATCTTGGCGTTGTCCATCTGCGCCTGGGTGAGCCCGGCGACCGGGCGTGGACGGGGTGGCGGGGCCGGCTTGCGCGGGGCCTTGCGGGTGGCCGAGGGGGTCGGCTTCGGCGTCGGGCTGGGGCTGAGCGTGGGCGAGGGCGAGGGAGAGACGGCCCGGTCCAGGGAGCGCGAGGCGCGGTCGTCGTCGACGGCCCGCTCGGCCAGCGCCTCGGCCACGGGTTCCCGCGCGGCGTCGGCGTCCTCGCGCGTGCCGGCGAACGCGGCCACGCCGAGGCAGCAGGTCACGCCGGTGGCGAGCGCGATCCGGACGGAGGTCGAGGAGAGCAGGGCACGACCGCCGCGGCGCTGCCGTTCCGCAGCGCGATGACGGCCGGTCGTCCGTTCGGTCGAGGCGGGATCGTCCGGGCGGGTGGCCGGGCGATCCTGGGTCAGCTTCTGGTCGAGGGGGTCGTCGTGGTGCACCCGCCGAGGCTAGAAAGGCGAGCGCGTCTTGCCATCGGCCTGGTTAGTGGCATGCGCCACATTTTGCGCCGATCTGCGGGCCGATTACCCCCGTCAGGCCATCAACGCCGCCAACTGCTCTTGTCGGCTCTTTCGCATATATCCGATTAGGGATAGATAATCGGGCAGATAATCGATCGCGGGCTCGGGCGTCGGGCCGCCGCCGAGCCTCCACCGAACGGTGGAGGCCGCCGTGGGCCACCCGCCCGACCGCCCGTCGGCCCCGGAGGCGACGGCGCAGGCCGTACCGGCGGCGGCGGTGGTGGAGCAGGCCGTACCGGCAGCGGGGTGCTGGAGCTGTCCCGCGCCGCAGGGACGCCGGCGGGTCGGTCTAGTGCCGGCCGTTCTCCGCCGGGGTGACGGTGAGCCGGTGCCGGCTGCCGTCGCCGCTGGAGAAGGGCCACAACCGGTCCGCGTGCTCGACCAGCTCGGCCAGCTGTTGCCGGCTCAGTCCCGCCGACGAGATGGAGGCGTGCACGTCGGCCCGGTACCGGCCGTCGTCGTCGCGCCCGAGCTTCGCCTCCGCGCGTACCTGCACGGTGTGCGCCTCGTCGGTGATCTCGCCCGCCGCCTCCACCGCCGCGTGGTGCAGGCAGGACGCGAAGGCGGCGGCGAGCAGCTGCTCCGGGGTCAGCCCCGAGCAGTGCGGCGCCAGTGGGGACGCCAGGGCCGTGGACAGGCTCCCGTCGTCGGTGCGTACGTGGCCGCCCTCGGCGGTCGCGGTGGCCGTCTCGTTCAGCCAGGAGCTCGATTCCGGCATCGCGTTCCTCCCGTCGCTCACCCGCCCGGCTACCCGGCCCCCGGACGGTGAAACGCGGCGGCCGGTGGGCGGCCCGAAGGACGCCGGCCGGAAGCGGCCCCACGACGCCGGCCTGGCCGGGCCGCGGGAGGAGGCTCAGCCGGCCTGGCCGGGCGTGGGAGGAGGCTCAGCCAGCGTGGTCGGGCGCGGGAGGAGGCTCAGCCAGCGTGGTCGGGGCGGCGTCGAGGAGGCTCAGCCGGCCTGGGTGGACCAGTCGGGAACGGGGGCTGCCTCGGTCGCCTCGGCCGCCGCCCGCTCGGTCCACGGCGAGATCGACCCGACGCGCTGTCGTGGCGCCATGGGCTGCCCCAGCGGCACGTACACGCGGGCGTCCACCGCCTCCGCCAGCAGCAGGGCCGCCATCAGGCTGGACGGCCGGTCGGCCGGGTCGTCGGCCAGGCAGCTCGCGCACAGGTCGGCCACTTCCGGCGGCAGCCCCTCGATCTCCGGCAGCGGCAGCGGCGGTTGCCGCCGGCGCGCGCCGAGCAGTTGGGTCGGGGTCGTGGTGCCCGCTTGGTACGGCAGTCGCCCGGTCAGGCAGTAGTAGAGCAGGACGCCGAGGGCGTACATGTCGGCGGCCGGTGTGACGGGCGCCCGTTCCAGCTGCTCCGGCGCGAGGTAGGCGGGCGTGCCGACCACCATCCCCTCCGGTGACCGGTCCGGGGTGCCGGACGGGGTGGCGATGCCGAAGTCGAGCACCTTCACGCCGGCCGGGGTCAGGATCACGTTCGCCGGCTTGACGTCGCGGTGCACGATGCCGTGCGCGTGCGCCGCGGCCAGCGCGGCGCTCACCTCGGCGCAGACCCGTACGGCGATGCGCCAGTCCAGCGGCCCGGCCCGCAGGTGCGCGGCCAGCGTCTCGCCCTCGGCCAGTTCCATGACGATGTAGGGCAGCTGACCCTCGGGGCCCGGCCCGCAGGTGCCGAAGTCGTGCACGGAGGCCACGTTCGGGTGCACCAGCCGGGCGGCGGAGCGGGCCTCCGCGCGGATGCGCTCCACAGAGGTGTCCTGGCCCTCCTGCCCGGGGGACATCACCTTCACCGCGACCGGCCGGTCCAGCACCGCGTCGTGGGCCCGCCAGACCTCCGACATGCCGCCGATGCCGATGCGCTGTTCGAGCCGGTATCGCCCGTCCAGCGTTCTCATCGACCGCTCCCTGCTCCTCCTGGCCTGTCCCTCGACAGGTCCCCAGGGCAGCGGTACCCGAGCTCCGATCAGGGCAAACCGCTGCCGGATCCGGGCGGGCCCGCCCACTGCTGCGGTAGCTTGCGAGCCAGGGCCGCTGCGGGGCGGCACTGCGGGAAGGCGGGCGCGCGGATGAGCGAGGTGACCGTACGCTTCGTCGGCGGCCCGGCCCACGACCTGGTCCGGTCGGTGCCCGCCGAGCCGGACGGCTCCCCGCCGGCGCACTGGATCCTGCGTCACCCCGACGGCGTCGGGCCGGCCACGGCCGGCGGACCGGACCACCTCTACCAGCGCGAGCAGCCCGTTGGCGGCGGCACCTGGACGATGCGCTTCGTGCACACCTACCCGGTGGGCATGACCGAGTGAGATCGCCCGTCGCCCGTCGGCGGGGCGGCCGGTGGGGCGTGGCCGGGCGACCACGGCGACGACGACCACCGCCACGTCCCGGGCGGTCGGTCGCCCTGCGGCGGACGGGTCGGTCGGTGCACAGCGGGGGCACAGGTGGTGCACAAGCCGGGCACAGCGGCCCGGCGCACGATGGGGGCCATGGTGACGGACGGGCAGGTCGGGGCGGGCCGGGTCGAGCTGCGCCGCCCCGACGGGGAGCCGGTGCGGGTGCTGGTGGTCGACGACGAGCCGACCCTGGCCGACCTGCTGTCGATGGCGTTGCGCTACGAGGGCTGGCAGGTGCGTACGGCGGGCGACGGCACGTCGGCGCTGCACGCGGCGCGACAGTTCCGGCCGGACGCCGTGGTGCTCGACGTGATGCTGCCCGACCTGGACGGCTTCCAGGTGCTGCGCCGGCTGCGTGAGCAGGCCCCGACGGTGCCGGTGCTCTTCCTGACGGCGCGGGACGCGGTGGAGGAACGGATCGCCGGGCTGACCGTCGGCGGCGACGACTACGTCACCAAGCCGTTCAGCCTGGAGGAGGTGATCGCCCGGCTGCGGGCGCTGCTGCGGCGCTCGGGCTTCGCCGTCGCCGCCCGCCCGGACGCGGTGCTCACCGTCGGCGACCTCAGCCTCGACGAGGACAGCCACGAGGTACGCCGCGGCGGCTGCCCCGTCACGCTCACCGCCACCGAGTTCGAGCTGCTGCGCTACCTGATGCGCAACCCGCGCCGGGTGCTCAGCAAGGCGCAGATCCTCGACCGGGTCTGGAACTACGACTTCGGCGGCCAGGCCAACGTGGTGGAGCTGTACATCTCGTACCTGCGGAAGAAGATCGACGCGGGCCGGAAGCCGATGATCCACACGCTGCGCGGCGCGGGGTATGTCCTCCGGCCGGCGGAGTGAGCGGGCCGCCGGCCGGCTGCGCCACCGGCTGGCCGGGGTGTCGCTGCGGACCCGCCTGGTGGTCATCCTGGTCGCCCTGCTGGCCCTGGTCAGCGTGGGCATCGGCGGGATCACCACGGTCGCGCTGCGGCAGTTCCTGATCGACCGGGTCGACGACCAGTTGACGCCGATGCGGACCGGGGCCGGTCGGGGCGTGCCGTCGCCCTTCGAGGCGCCACCCTTCGGGCCGGACGCCCGGATACCCCGGGGCCTCCCGCCGGGGACAGTCGCCGCCGAGGTGGCCGACGGCCGGGTGGTCCGGGCCTGGACCCTCGCCGGCCGGGAGGAACGCGCCGTCCCCGCCGGGGACCTTGCCGGCCTCGCGGACCTGCCCACGGACGGCCGACCCCGCACCCGTGAGCTGGGCGAGCGCGGTGCCTACCGGGTGGTGGCGCGCCAGCTTCCGGGCGGGACCGTGCGGGTGCTCGGCCTGCCGCTGTCGGGCGTGTCGGAGACCGTCTGGTGGCTGGTCGCCGCGCAGGCCGGCGTGGCGACCGCGGGGCTGCTCGTCGCCGGCGGGGCCGGTGCCCTGATCGTGCGGGCGACCCTGCGCCCGCTGCGCCGGGTCGCCACCACCGCCGGCCGGGTCAGCGAGCTGCCCCTGGACCGCGGCGAGGTCGCGCTGTCGGTGCGGGTGCCGGCCGCCGACACCGACCCGCGCACCGAGGTAGGGCAGGTGGGCGCGGCGCTGAACCGGGTGCTGGGGCACGTCGGCGCCGCGCTCGCCGCCCGCCAGGCCAGCGAGACCCGGGTACGCCAGTTCGTCGCCGACGCCAGCCACGAGCTGCGTACGCCGCTCGCCGCCATCCGGGGGTACGCCGAGGTCGCCCGGCGCGGCCGGGACGAGGTGCCGCCCGACGTGGCCCACGCGTTGCGCCGGGTCGAGTCCGAGAGCGCCCGGATGACCCGCCTCGTCGACGACCTGCTGCTGCTCGCCCGGCTCGACTCGGGTCGGCCGCTCGTGGTCGAGCCGGTGGACCTGTCCGCGCTGACGGTGGACGCGGTCGGCGACGCGCACGTGGCGGGGCCGGAGCACCGGTGGCGGCTCGACCTGCCGGACACCGTGGTCCGCGTCCCCGGCGACCCGGCCCGGCTGCACCAGGTGCTGGCGAATCTGCTGGCCAACGCCCGGGTGCACACCCCGCCGGGCACCACGGTCACCACCACCCTGCGGGTCGACGGCGACCTCGCCGTGTTCGGCGTCGCCGACGACGGGCCAGGCGTGCCGCCGGCGCTGCGGGCCGAGGTGTTCGACCGCTTCTCCCGGGGCGACAGCTCCCGGTCCCGGGCGCACGGCAGCACCGGCCTGGGCCTGGCGATCGTGGCCGCCGTGGTGGAGGCACACCACGGCGCGGTCGACCTGGACAGCCGGCCGGGGCGCACGGTGTTCACCGTCCGGCTGCCCGGCGCCACCACCGATGCCTGAACGCCGCCTCCGGGGCCGTGGCCGCGCTGCGCGCCCGCGCCGACGTCGTCCAGGACCGGACGGCCGTACCGGGTCGCGCGTCGGGTGCCCCGGCCGGCCGCCCGCACGCCCGACGGCGCGGTCAGTCGGCCAGCAGTTCGGCGAGGGCCTGCCCGACGCGCTCCGCGTGCCGCCCGTCGGGGTCCTCGTCGGCGTTGAAGTCGGCGACGCTCATCCCGATCAACCGACCCGAGGTCACCAGCGGTCGGGCCAGCGCGATGAGGTCGGCCCAGTCCAGCCCGTCCGGCTCGGGATAGCTGACCGCCGGGAGCACCAGCGGGTCGAGCACGTCGAGGTCGAGGTGCAGCCAGGCCGGCGTCGTACCGACGGCGAGATCCCGGCCCACCGCCGCCGCGTCGGCGCCCCGCAGCCCGGTGGCCGGCACCAGGTGGACGGCGGGGTCGATCCGGGAGGCCTCCTTCCCGTCCGTCGCGGCCCGGTCGAGCGGCCGGTGGCCGAGCAGGTGCACCTGGTCGGGGTCGACCAGCGGCCCCTCCCGGTCCAGCACTCCCGCCGGGCCGTGGTCGGTGACGATCGACAGGTCCATGTCCGCCGCCTCACCAGTGGGCGAGGTGCGGCCGTCCTCGAAGTCGAGGTGGGCGTCGAGGAACCACAGGTCGAAGCCGGCGGGCAACCCCGCCAGGATGCCGGGCAGGATCGCGCAGTCGCCGCCGAGCACCAGCGGATGCCGTCCCGAGCCGATCAGCGTCGTCGTGCGGACGGCGATCGCCCGGCCGGCGCGGCGCACCTGGTCGACGCCGATCACCCCGGTCTCCGGGTCCCGTACCGGGTCGGTGATCAGGGCGTCGACCGCGCCGGCGTCGGCCGCGCCCAGCCGGCCCAGCAGCCCGGCGGCCCGCAGCGCCGCAGGCGCCCGGTGCTCGCCCCGGCCGCGTCCGGAGGAGTCGAGGGGAGCGTCCAGCACCGACCATCGCACACCCGGAGGCTAGCCCGGCCGTGGCAGGCTGGGCGGCATGTACCGGGAACGTCCGGCCGGGTTCGCCGGCGCGGTGCTCTGGACCAGCGCCACGACGGCGGGCGCCGCACCGACCAGGGTGCTCCCCGACGGCTGCCTCGACCTGCTCTGGTCGAGCCGCTGCGGGCTGACGGTGGCCGGGCCGGACCGCACCGCGCACCTGAGCGGCGGCGGGCCGGCGGAGCGCTGGGTGGGGCTGCGGCTGCCGCCGGGCATCGGACCGGCGGTGCTCGGCGTACCGGCCGCCGAGCTGCGTGACCGGCGGGTTCCCCTGGCGGCGCTGTGGGGCGACCGGGACGTCGCCCGGCTGGCCGAACGGGCGGAGGCGGCCCCGGCCGACGTGCTGACGGAGATCGCCGTCCGGCGGCTGCGGGCGGCCGGCGGGCCCGATCCGGTCGGCGCCCGGGTCGTCGCCGCGCTGGCCGCCGGCGCCAGCGTGACCGCGACCGCCGCCGGGACCGGCCTCGATCCGCGCGCCCTGCACCGCCGGTGCCAGCACCTGTTCGGGTACGGCCCGAAGACCCTGGCCCGGATCCTGCGGATGGGGCGCGCGTTGGCGCTGGCCCGCGCCGGCACCCCGCTGGCCGAGGTGGCGGCCCGCTGCGGCTACGCCGACCAGGCCCACCTGACCCGCGACGTGCGGGACCTGGCCGGCGTGCCGCCGACCGCACTGCTGGGCTGAACCCTCGGCGATCTTCCCGGCCGGGCGACCGCTGACGTCGCGCTCGCCGAGGATGTCGTCCAGCTCAAGCAGCTCATCGCCCGGGTCGAGGTCACCCACCCGCCGGCCGATGACCGCCGCGCCGGTCGCCTGACCCGCGCTCCGGCGACTCCGGTGTCCGGCGGGGCCGGTCCGCGGTCAGCTCGCGGCGAGCGGGGCGAACAGGTCCACGCCGTTGCCGTCGGGGTCGAGCACCACCGCGTACCGCTGGCCCCAGTAGGCGTCCCACGGGGGCAGGTGACCCTCGTGGCCCTCGGCCACCAGCTCCGCGTAGAGCCGGTCCACCTCCGCCGGGTCGGCGCACAGGAAGGCGAGGCTGGCCCCGCCACCGCCCCCGGGCTTCCAGTCGGGGTCGAACGCGCGGACGGTGTCGGCGGTGTCCCAGGCCAGCCGCAGGCCGCCGGGCAGGGTGACCTCCACGTGCGGCGCGGCGTCGGCGTCGGCGGGGATGTCGAGGCCGAGCCGCCGGTAGAAGGCGAGGGAGCGGGACAGGTCGCTGCTGACGATGCCGATGAGATCGAGTGTGGGTGCCATGGCTCCACCGTAGGGAGGCTCCCGGCGCCCGTCTTGAACGAAGCGGACAACCGGGCTGAGTGTCGGGTGTGCCCCTCACGACCGGGACGATCGGCGTAGCGTGTCAGACAAGTCCGGCTTTACGGGCAAATCCCCCAAGGATCCTGCCCGCGTACGCCGACATCGAACACGCGAGGAAAGGAGCGGTCGGTGGAACACCTGGCCTACCTGGACGCGGGGTCCGGCAGCCTGATCGTGCAGGCGGTGGTCGGCGGGGTGGCCGGCGCCGCGGTGGCGGCCAAACTCTACTGGCGGCGACTGGTCGACCGGTTCCGCCGCCAGCCCACCGACCAGCGCTGACCCCGGCCGATGGGGAACTCCCGCACCGGCCTGCGCGCCGAGCCGGCCTCCTTCCGTGACCCCGCCAACCGGGTCTTCCACCTCGACGGCGACGTGCTGCGCGGGCTGGACGAGCAGGCCGCCGGGGAGTGGCGCGCGCTGACCGCCAGCGAGTTCTTCCCGCCGCTGCTCGCCGCCGGCAAGGTGTGCGGCACCGAGGCGGTCGACCCGCCGGCCGTGCCGTCGGCCGACCGGTGGGCCGCCGTCCTGCGCCACGAGCGCATCCCGTTCGTCTCCCACCCGTACGAGTGGTCCTTCACCATGCTGCGCGACGCCGCGCTGCTGCACCTGGAGATCCTGCGGGCGGCCCTGCCGGCCGGGTTCACCACGAAGGACGGGTCGGCCTACAACCTCCAGTGGCGGGGCGCCGAACCGGTGTTCATCGACGTCGGCTCGTTCACCCCGGCCCGCGACGGCGAGCCCTGGGCCGGCTACCGGCAGTTCTGTCAGACGCTGCTCTATCCGCTGCTGCTGGGCGCCCACCTCGGGCTGGACTTCCAGCCCTGGCTGCGCGCCCGGGTCGACGGCATCGAGCCCGAGCAGATGCGCCGGCTGTTCGGCGGCGTCCGGCGGCTGCTGCCCGGCGTGCCCACCCACGTGCACCTGCACGACGCCATGCAGCGGCGCAACGCCCGGGCCAGCACCGCCGACGTCAGGTCCCAGTTGCGGGCCGCCGGCTACTCGCGGGAGTTGGCGCTGGCCACCGTACGCGGCATCGAGAAGCTCGTCCGGCGGCTGGAGCCCCGCCGCACGGCCAGCCACTGGGTCGACTACCAGCGCACCTGCGCGTACACCGCCGACGACCGGGCCGCGAAGGAACGCTTCGTCGCCGAGGCGCTGGCCGACGGACCGCGGCCCCGCCTGGCGCTGGACCTCGGCGCCAACGACGGCCGGTACGCCCGCCTCGCCGCCCGGCACGCCGACTACGTCGTCGCGGTCGAGCAGGACCCGGGCGTGGTCGACGGGCTCTACCGGGACCTGCGCGCGGCGGGGGAGCGGCGGATCCTGCCCCTGGTGATGGATCTCGCCGATCCGTCGCCCGGCGGCGGCTGGCGCGGCGTCGAGCGGGCCTCGTTCGCGGACCGGCTGGAGGCGGACGCGATCCTCGCCCTGGCCGTGGTGCACCACCTGGCGATCGGGCGCAACGTGCCGCTGCCCGAGGTGCTGGACTGGCTCGTCGGGCTCGCCGCCCCGGGCGCCCGGGTGGTGGTGGAGTTCGTCCATCCCGGGGACCCGATGGCCCGGCGGCTGCTGGCCAACAAGCCCGAGGGGCTCTTCCCCGACTACCGGCCGGCCGAGTTCGAGCGGCTGCTCTCCGCGCGCTGCCGGATCGCGCGGCGACTCGACCTGCCCTCGGGCACCCGGACGCTCTACGCGGCGGTCGTGGGTGGCTGAGCCGGTGCCCCCGCCCGACCGCACGTGCGGCGACCGGCCGTTGGGCGACGGGCCGTTGGGCGACGGGCCGTCGGGTGACGGGCCGTCGGGCGACCGGGTTTCCGGTGGTCGGGCGGGCGGCGGCGGGGCTGCCGGTGGCCGGGCGGGCGGCTGGCGTACGGAGCTGGGCCGGCTGGCCGAGGTGGCGGGGCTCGTCGGACTCGTGGTCACCCAGCCGCTGCTGGACGTCCTCGGGCGCAGCCCCGACTTCTTCCTGTTCCACCGGGCCGACCGTGGGGAGATCATACTGCTGGTGGCGTTGGTCGCACTGGTGCCCACCGCCGCCGTCGCGCTGCCCGCCGCGCTGTCCCGCCTGGCCGGACGCACCGCCCGCGCGGCCACGCACACCCTCCTGGTCGGCCTGCTGCTCGCCGCACTGGCCGTGCAGGTCGGCCGGCACGGTACGCCGCTGCGGGGCGTACCGCTGCTGCTGCTCGCCGCGGTGGCCGGGACCGCCGGGGCCGCCGCGCACCGGCGCTGGCGCGCGCCCGGGCGGATGCTGCGGCTGGCCGCGGCCGGGCCGCTGCTGTTCGTGGGGCTGTTCGTGTTCGCCTCGCCCACCTCCACGGTGGTGCTGCCCCGGGGCGAGGGCGGCGCCGCCGGGGTCGCCGGGCCCGGCAACCACCCGCCCGTGGTCGTGCTGGTCCTCGACGAACTGCCCCTGGTCTCCCTGCTCGGCGCGGACGGGCGGATCGACGCCGCCCGGTTCCCGCACTTCGCGGAGCTGGCCGACGGCTCCACCTGGTACCGCAACGCCACCGGCGTCAGCGGCTGGACGCCCTACGCGCTGCCGGCCATGCTCACCGGCCGCTACCCGCAGCGGGCGGTGGCGCCGCACTACTCGCAGTACCCGGACAACCTCTTCACCGCCCTCGGCGGCCTGTACGACGTCCGCGCCGAGGAGAGCATCACCCGGCTCTGCCCACCCAGCCGCTGCGAGCAGCCGATCAGCCCGGAGCAGGGGATGGGCGTGCTGATCCGGCAGGCCGGCGGGCTGCTGCGCCAGGTCACCGCCCCCGTCGACAGCCGCGTCGACCCGGAGGACTCGTACCGCGAGCAGACCCGCGCGGAGGCGGGCATCGACGCCGCCGAGCCGGTGCCGGCGGACCCGAAGTTCCGCTGGGACAGCCTCGACGACAACCAGCCGGCCCGCTTCACCAGCTTCCTCGCCGGACTCCGGCCGGCGCCCCGGCCCACCCTGCACTTCCTGCACCTGCTGATGCCCCACTCGCCGTGGGCGTACCTGCCGTCGGGGGCACGCTACGACGCCCCGCCGGACCTGCCGAACGACGGCGACGGCTGGGCCGAGCTGGCCCGTCGGCGGCACCTCGCGCAGCTCGGCTACACCGACCGGCTGATCGGGGAGACCCTGCGTACGCTGCGCTCCACCGGCCTCTACGACCAGGCCCTGCTGGTGGTCACCGCCGACCACGGCGTCAGCTTCACCCCCGGCGCCCAGGGCCGGGGCATGGGCGCCATCCGGACCGCCCCCGACGAGGTCGCCTGGGTGCCGACGTTCGTCAAGACCCCCGGCCAGCGCGCCGGCCGGATCGACGACCGGAACTGGCAGCACGTCGACCTGCTGCCCACCATCGCCGACGAGGCGGCCATCCGGCTCCCGTGGCCCGTCGACGGCCGGTCCGCCCGGCAGACCCCGCGCGCCGAGGCGGGCAAGGTCTTCTACGACCGCCCCGGCCAGCCGACCCCCGTCGGCGGCGGCGTGCCGGCCCCGCTCGCGCCGCCCGCGCCCCACCCGCTGGTGGGCGCCGCCGTCGGCGACCGCCCGACGGGCGGCACCGCCCGGGTCGCCGACCTGGCCGCGTTCGACGCGGTGGACCCGGACACCGGGCGGCTGCCGGCCGCCGTCTGGGGCGACGTGCCCGACGACGTACCCGACGGCACACCCCTGGCGATCGCCGTCAACGGCCGGATCGGCGCGGTCGTCCCGGTGGTACCCCGCGACGCCGGTGGCCGCCGCTTCGCCGCCCTGCTCGCCGACGACCGCCTCTTCCACGCCGGCGCCAACCGCCTCACCATCTACCGCGTGGCCCCCGACAACACCCTCCGCACCCTCACCCTCACCTGACCCACCGCCCGCCAGGGCGCCGCGCCGCCGGGCCGCGCCGCCGGGCCGCGCCGCCGGGCCGCGCCGCCGGGCCGCGCCGGTTGATCATGAGGTTATTGCCTCGGGAACCCGCATTCCAGAGCAATAACTTCATGATCGACGCCGGGGAGGGTGTGGGAGCGCGGACCGGACCGGACCGGACCGGGTCGGACCGGGCCTGGGCGGTGTGGGGCGAATCTGGGCGGAATGGGCCGGTTCGGCGCGGGGGGTGGGCAGGTTTGGGCGGGGTAGGCGGGCCGGGGCGGGGGCGCACGGGCCCGGCGCGGACAGCGCGGGGTGGCGGCGCGGGGCGGTGGCGGCGCGGGGCGGGGTGGCGCGGCGAGGGCGCCCGGGGCGCGGGGCGCTGGGTGGTGTGGGGTGGGGAGTGGCTGGTTGGCGGTTGTGCGTCCGGATTGGGCGGGTTTCCCGGGTCGCTGGTCGGGAAACGGGTGACGCATGCCTCACCGTCGAACCACGACGGGCGGTATCTCCTCGACCGTGATTACGGTAAAAGCGAAGGCAATTCAACGCAGATCTGCCGGCGAAGCGAGGGAACCATGACGGAAGTCAAGCTCGATCACCCCGGTGGGCAGCTTTCGATGCCGGTGCAATCCGCGGTCGAGGGCCCCGCCGGCATCGGGGTGGGCAAGCTGCTGAAGGAAACCGGGATGACGACGTACGACCCCGGTTTCGTCAACACCGCGGCCTGCTCGTCCGACATCACCTACATCGACGGCGACGCGGGGATCCTGCGTTACCGTGGGTACCCGATCGAGCAGCTCGCGGAGAAGTCCTCCTTCCTGGAGGTCTCCTACCTGCTGATCTACGGTGAGCTGCCGACCCAGCAGCAGTTGACCGAGTTCACCGAGCGGATCCGCCGGCACTCGCTGCTGCACGAGGAGATGCGCCGCTTCTTCGACGGCTTCCCGCGCGACGCGCACCCGATGGCCGTGCTCTCGTCGGCCGTCAGCGCCATCTCCACCTTCTACCAGGACAGCCTGGACCCGTTCGACTCCTCGCACGTCGAGATGTCCACGGTGCGGCTGATGGCGAAGGTGCCCACCATCGCCTCGTACGCGTACAAGAAGTCGATCGGCCAGCCGCTGCTGTACCCGGACAACTCGCTGGGCTACGTGGAGAACTTCCTGCGGATGACCTTCGGCGTGCCGGCGGAGCCGTACGAGGTCGACCCGGTGATGGCCAAGGTGCTGGACATGCTGTTCATCCTGCACGCCGACCACGAGCAGAACTGCTCCACGTCGACCGTGCGGCTGGTCGGCTCCAGCAACGCCAACCTCTTCGCGTCGGTCTCGGCGGGCGTGAACGCGCTCTTCGGCCCGCTGCACGGCGGCGCCAACCAGGCCGTGCTGGAGATGCTGGAGAAGATCCAGGCCGACGGCGGCGACGTCGGGTCCTTCGTCCGCAAGGTGAAGGACAAGCAGGACGGCGTGAAGCTCATGGGCTTCGGCCACCGGGTCTACAAGAACTACGACCCGCGCGCGGCGATCGTGAAGAAGGCGGCCCAGGACGTGCTCGGTCGGATGGCCAAGCCCGACCCGCTGCTGGACATCGCCATGCAGCTGGAGGAGATCGCCCTCGCCGACGAGTTCTTCGTCTCCCGCAAGCTCTACCCGAACGTGGACTTCTACACCGGCCTGATCTACAAGGCCATGGGCTTCCCGACCAAGATGTTCACGGTGCTCTTCGCGCTGGGCCGGCTCCCCGGCTGGATCGCGCAGTGGCGCGAGATGATCAACGACCCGGAGACCAAGATCGGCCGCCCGCGGCAGATCTACACCGGTGCCCCCGAGCGGGCGTACGCCCCGTTCTCGGAGCGCTGAGTTCCGGCCGTACCGACGGCGAAGGCCGCCGACCCGCACCGGGTCGGCGGCCTTCGCCGTGTCGTACCCCCCCGCCGTCGCGCCCGACGAGGTGTAAGGAAGGGCACCTTCCTATGCAAAAAACGATAGAAAGGTGCCCTTCCTTACACCGTCAGCGGAGGCCGGCGGCGGCGAGTAGGTTGCCCTCGGCGATCGACGGCACGGCGCGGCCCCGGGTCACCCGCTCGGCGGCGAACGCCGGCGCGGTGGCGATCGCGGTCGCGTAGGCGGTGGCCGTACGCTGCGCGATGGCCGACCAGCCGTAGCGCTCGTGCACCATGACGCGGGCCCGGCGGGCGAGCTGGCGGGCCCGCTCCCGGTCCGACAGCAGCGCGTCGACGGCGTCGGCCAGCCCGTCCGGGTCGTGCGGCCGGAAGGTCATTCCGGTCACCCCGGGCTCGACGATCTCGGCGAGCCCGCCGGTGGCGGCGACGGCCAGGGGCGCGCCAGCGGCGGCGCCCTCAAGGGCCACCATGCCGAACGGCTCGTAGATGCTCGGCACGGCGAAGCAGTCCGACGCGGCCATCACGGCGGGCAGGTCGGTGCCGCCGAGGAAGCCCGGCAGGCTGACCGTGCCGCCGAGGCCCAGGCGGTGCACCTCGGCCTCCAACTCGCCGCGGTACGGCCCGTCGCCGACGATGACGGCGCGCAGCCCGGGGTGCCGCTCGCGCAGTCGGGGCAGCCCGGCGATCAGGTGCTGCACGCCCTTCTCGTAGACCAGCCGGCCGGCGAAGGTGACCAGCGGCCCGTCCCCGGCGAAGCGGGCGCGGGCCTGCGCCACCGCGGCGGCCGGGACGCGCCAGCGGTGCGGCTCCACGCCGTTGGGCACCACGTCGACCCGGCCGGCCGGTACGCCGAACAGCCCCGTCACCTCGTCGCGCATGTAGCCGGAGCAGACGATCACCCGGCCCGACTCGCCGGCCAGCCAGTGCTCGACGCCGTGGATGGTGCGGTTCATCTCCTCGGGTAGCCAGCCCTGGTGTCGGCCGGCCTCGGTGGCGTGGATGGTGCTGACGAGGGGGATGTCGAGGTGTTCGCGCAGGGTCATGGCGGTGTGGGCGACGAGCCAGTCGTGGGCGTGGATGACGTCGTAGGTGCCGGCTTCGGTGGCGCGTAGGGCGGCGCGGGTGAGGGTGTGGTTGAAGGCCATGGTCCAGGCGAGCAGGGAGGAGGTGGCCAGGGGGAAGGTGACGGGGTCTTCGGCGGCGCGGACGATGCGGACGCCGTCGGCGTACTCCTCGAGGGGTGCGCCCTCGCTGTGGCGGGTGACGACGGTGACCTCGTGCCCGGCGGCGGCGAGGGCGACGGAGAGGGCGTGCACGTGCCGGCCGAGCCCGCCGACGAGGACCGGCGGGTACTCCCAGGAGAGCATGAGGATGCGGCGGGTCTGCGGGGGCGTGCCCGTCGTTCCGGACTGCGTCGGGACCTGGGGCCGGGAGGTGAGGGTGGGCCGGTGGACCCGACCCGGGGTGCTGGTGGGCTGCTCGTCGACCCGCAGGGTCGTCACAATCGATCTCCGTCCGTGCATGGTGGGACGCGCCGGCAGCGGTGGCGGCGGAACGGTGCTGAGGGATGGCCGAATGGCCGGGCCGGGACGCGCGGGCGCGCCCCCGGGAACAAGCAAAGGGCATGACGACCGATCCCGCATCTCGAAAGGGGCCAAGGTGACGGAGGACACCTGAAAGTGCCGGTTCGTGTCAGTCGGGTGGATTCCGGTCGTCGGCCGACCGGGTGCGGAGGCGGCGGGACCTGGGGCGACCGGCCCGGGGACGGGAACGGCCGCCGACCCGGTACACGGGGGTCGGCGGCCGTCCGTCGGGCGGCACCGCTCAGTGGGCGTGGTCCTCCTCGTGGGCGGTCTCCGGCAGGTCGCCGAGCACCTTGTCGATCACGTGGATCCGGGCGCCGCCGGCCCGGTAGTCGGCGCAGATCGTCTCGGCCCGGTCGGCCAGCCGGACGCCCGACCCGGCCGGGGCGACGGCGAGGGTGGTGCCCGCCAGGGTGGTGACGGTGCCGGCGGACGCCAGGTCGGCCACCGGGCGAGCCCCGGCGACCAGGTGCTCCTTCAACAGCCCGCGCAGCGTCGCGGTGTCCTTGAGCAGCAGTTGGTCCAGGTTGGCGGTGGAGAACCTGGCCCGGAACGCGTCGTCGGTGGGGGCGAGGATGGTGAGCCCGCCCGCGGCGGACAGTTCCTCGGTCATCCCGGTGGCCCGCACCGCCGCCTCGAACAGGGTGAGCACGGGAATCCAGGTCAGGGCCTGGGCGGGGGACCGGTCCACCAGCGAGCCCGGACTACCCGGCTCGGTCCCCGAGGGCAGCGCGTCGCACAGCGGTCCGGTGACCGCGACCGGCGTGCTGTCGCCGGTGCGTTCCGCCGCGGCGGGGGACTCCTGCGAGCCGGTGCATCCGGTCAGCGCGACCAGGAGGGCCAGGGCGGCCCCGGCCGTCGCCCGCCGACGGCGGGCGGCCCGGGGCGGGGGGCCGGGGATGTGGGTCTCGGACACGGTCTCTCCACTCCAGTACCGGTACGGCAGGTGCCGGCAGGTCGGCGCTGGGCCGACCTGCCGGCACCTCGGGCGGGGACTCAGCAGGTCACAGCTGGGCGCACTGACCGAACTTCGGACCACTCACGGAGTTGGCGACCTCCAGGTTCGTCGGTGCGGGGGAGTTGCCGGTGCAGTCCAGCGGGCCGTTGACGGTGTTGCCGGCCACCAGCGGGGCGGCGTCCTTGCCGTTGACGACGCCGACGGGGCCGGTCAGCGTGTTGCCGACCACCACGACCGGGCCCTGGGTGCCGGTGGCGCGCACCGGGCCGTTGACCCTGCTGTCGGTCACGACGAACCCGGCGGCGCCGGTGGCGTCGACGGGACCGTTGATCGAGCTGCCGTTGACGATCAGCACCGCGCCGGGACGCACCTGGATCGGACCCCGGACGGTGGCCCCGTCCAGGCAGGCGACGCCGGAGACGACCAGCGGGCCGTTGCGGGTGCCGGTCAGGGTGGGGGCGACCCGCTCGCCGGCGACCAGTCCCTCCACGGCCTGCTCGTCGAGCAGCAGCGGGATCAGGCCCCGCTGCGGCTGGGACAGCGGAACCAGGTAGCTGTCGCCGACCTTGATCACCTTCCAGCCGTGGGCGGCGAGCCGCTGGGCCACGGTGGTGCGCTGGCCGGCCGGGCCGTCGGTGCGCTCGCCGTGGTACTGCTCCTCGGTCAGCCGGTACGCGCACGGCGCCTGCTCGAGGATCCGCTCCGGGGTGGGGGCGTCCGCGGGCGGCGGGGCCTCACCCGGGTGCGGGGCGGGGTACGCCTCGATCTTGCGGGAGCCCCGGAACACGATGCGTCCGTCGTTGGCGGACTGCGACAGGATCCCCTCGGCACGGGCCTTGGTGATGCCCTGGACGCTGGCGCCGTGGTACGTGAGGAACTGGTTGAACGTCCACAGCGCGGAGTAGGTCTTGCGCCGGCGGTTGTTCGCGGTGTTGGACTCGTCGGGCCGCGTCGGGCCACCGGAGCTGCGCAGCTCCAGCAGGGAGTTGACCACGTTCTTCAGGCCGAGGGTGTTGCGCAGGATGGTCTCCTCGCTCAGCCCCACGTTGGCCCCGGTGGTGCACCCGTACGGACAGGCCCACCAGCCGTCCCGGGCGCCCTCGGTGTACATGTGGCCCTCGATCATCTTCTGCGACTCGTCGAAGATGCCCTGCGCCACGTTCTGGTGCCGCGGCGGCAGCATCGGCAGGTCACCGGTGTTGGTGTTGCCGTACTCGTGGCCGTCGTAGCCGGCGATCGGCCGGTAGTCGCGCACCATCTCGGCGAGGGCGCGGGTCTCCGGCTGGCGGATCAGCGAATGGTCCCGGTTCAGGTCCTGGCCGGTGGAGTTGCCCCGGGAGTTGGCCGCCCGCCCGTCGCCGTTGAGCGTCGGCACGATGAGCATGGTGGTCTTCGACAGCAGGTCGAGGGTCTTGGCGTCCTTGGTGAAGGCGAGCTGCCGGGCCATGATCAGGCAGGCCTCGCGGTCACCCGGCTCGTTGCCGTGCACGTTGCAGTTGACCATCAGCGGGTTGGTCGCGGCCACCGCCTCCGGCGTCGCCGCCGGCCGGGGGTAGCCGATGACCAGCATGTTGATCGGCCGGTTCAGGACGGTGCGGCCGATCTCGACGACGCGGACCCGCTCGCTGGCCCCGTCGAGCGCGGCGGTGTACGCGTACTCGTTGACGTCGCTGGTGTACTGCGCGCCCAGCGTCTCCTCCCACTGGGTGCGCAGGTTCTCACCCGGGGTGCCCGGGTCGCCCCAGTGGCCGCGGGTGGTGCCGTTGACCGGCGCCGAGTAGGGCTGGACCTCGGTGCCGAAGCGGGCCCGTACCCGCCACTGGAAGCCGTTGCCGGGGGCGAAGCCGGCGTCCGCGAAGGTCGGCTCGTCGTTGTTGACCTGCCGGTTCGGGCGCCACACGCCGGCGATGACCGGCGTGCCGGGCGTGCCGTCCGCGGCGAGCGGGGTCCGCTCGATCTGGTAGTCGGTGGCCCCTTCCACCCGGGTCCACGCCAGCGTGGCGTACCCGTCACCCTGCACGACCGTGAGGCCCTGCACCTGGTTCGGCTCCGCCTGCTGAAGGGCCGCGCTCGGCTGCCCCTGCGCCTGCGCGGGCACCGCCGTCGCCACGAGGGCGGCGGCGAGCAGCGCGGAGAACACACCGGCCGTTGTCCGTCTGTATCTCAAAAGGATCTCCAAACAGGAGGGATGGCTGGGTGCGCCCAGCACACCCGTCCTCGGCCCACCGGTGGCGGGCGGCCTGCGATTCTTGAGGATCACCTGAGATTCCCGACACGGTAACCGGGCCGCAGGTCGCGGTTCACGCCACCGAGGGTCCTCACCCGGTGCGCAGCCGGTAGCCGACGCCGCGCACCGTCTCGACCAGGCCGGCGTCGTCGAGCTTGCCCCGCAGGGCCGCGACGTGCACGTCGAGGTTGTGCCGGGTGCCCCAGGTGGTCTGCCAGACGTCCAGCTGCAACCGGTCCCTGGGCACCACCGTGCCGGCCTGCCGGGCGAGCGCCACCAGCAGGTCGAACTCCTTGCGGGCGAGGTTGACCTCCCGGTCGCCCACCCAGACCTGCCGGGCCTGCACGTCGATGCGCAGCCTGCCGGCCCGCAACTCGCCGGTGCTGCGGGTGCCCCGGGTGCTGCGGGCGGTGCGCCGCATCACCGCCTCGATGCGGGCCTGCAACTCCACCATCGAGAACGGCTTGACGACGTAGTCGTCGGCGCCGGCGCGCAGGCCGGCCACCCGGTCGTACTCCTCGGCGCGGGCGCTGACCGCGATGATCGCGACGTCCTCGTCGACCTGCCGCAGCCGCCGGCAGACCTCCAGGCCGTCCCGGTCGGGCAGGTTGAGGTCCAGCAGGACCAGGTCGACGGCGTCGGCCCGGATCGCCTCGGCGGCCGTCAGCGCCGACACCACCTCGTGTCCCCGGCGGCGCAGCGCCTTGGCGAGGGCAGACGCCACGCGTAGGTCGTCTTCGACCAGGAGCACCCGCACGCACACCCCCCGGACCTCGTCCCCCGCCGGATCCTGCGAGTCTGTCCGATGATCATCGACTTGACCAGTGCGGACGCAAGATGGTGACCGCAAGCATGATCCGTTCCGGACCGACAGCGGGGCCACGGTGACCGGGGACGTCGAAACGTCCACCCGCTACCAGTCGGGTGCATTACGGTCATCCTCCGATCGGGTGGATTGGCGGCGGAGCGCGTGGGGCAATACCCGCACGCGCGCCACCCGGCCCCGTCGTGTGGTGCGCTCATGGTGCGGTGCGCGCTCATGATCTTGCGCAAAGGGAGCGACATGCAGGTCTGGCCGGGCGAGCGGTACCCCCTGGGGGCCACCTACGACGGGATGGGCACCAACTTCGCCATCTTCTCCGAGGTGGCCGAGCGGGTTGAGCTGTGCCTGTTCGACGAGTGGGACACCGGGGCCGAGCGGCGGGTCGAGCTGCGCGAGGTCGACGCGTACGTCTGGCACGCGTACATCCCCGGCATCGAGCCGGGGCAGCGCTACGGCTACCGCGTGCACGGCCAGTACGACCCGGCGAACGGGCTGCGCTGCAACCCGGCCAAGCTGCTGCTCGACCCGTACGCCAAGGCGGTCGACGGCGACGTGCGATGGGACCCGGCCGTCTACGACTACGAGCACGGCGACCCGGAGCGGATGAACACCACCGACTCGGCGCCGTTCATGCCGAAGTCGGTGGTGGTGAACCCGTACTTCGACTGGGGCAACGACTCCCCGCCCCGCATCCCGTACCACCACTCGGTGATCTACGAGGCGCACGTGCGCGGCCTGACGATGCGCCACCCGGACATCCCCGACGAGCTGCGCGGCACGTACGCCGGCCTCGCCTCCCCGCCGATGATCGAGCACCTGACGAAGCTCGGCGTGACCGCCATCGAGCTGATGCCGGTGCACCAGTTCGTGCACGACCACCGGCTGGCCGACATGGGGCTGCGCAACTACTGGGGCTACAACACCATCGGCTTCTTCGCCCCGCACCACGGCTACTCGGCGCTCGGGCACCTCGGCCAGCAGGTGCAGGAGTTCCGGGGCATGGTCAAGGCGCTGCACGCCGCCGGCATCGAGGTCATCCTCGACGTGGTCTACAACCACACCGCCGAGGGCAACCACCTCGGCCCGACGCTGAGCTTCAAGGGCGTCGACAACCCCAGCTACTACCGGCTCAGCGAGGAGGACCGGCGCTACTACGTCGACTACACCGGCACCGGCAACAGCCTCAACGTACGCAGCCCGCACTCGCTCCAGCTGATCATGGACTCGCTGCGGTACTGGGTGACCGAGATGCACGTCGACGGGTTCCGCTTCGACCTCGCCGCCACCCTCGCCCGCGAGTTCTACGAGGTCGACCGCCTCTCCACCTTCTTCGAGGTGGTGCAGCAGGACCCGGTGGTCAGCCAGGTCAAGCTGATCGCCGAGCCCTGGGACGTCGGGCCGGGCGGCTACCAGGTGGGCAACTTCCCGCCGGTGTGGACCGAGTGGAACGGCAAGTACCGCGACACCGTGCGCGACTTCTGGCGCGGCGAGCCGGCCACCCTCGCCGAGTTCGCCTCCCGCATCTCCGGCTCCGCCGACCTCTACCAGGACGACGGGCGCCGCCCGTTCCACAGCATCAACTTCGTCACCTGCCACGACGGGTTCACGCTGCGCGACCTGGTGTCGTACAACGACAAGCACAACGAGGCCAACGGCGAGGAGAACCGCGACGGCGAGAGCCACAACCGGTCCTGGAACTGCGGCGTCGAGGGCGACACCGACGACGAGGCGGTACGCGCCCTGCGGGCCCGGCAGCGGCGCAACTTCCTGACCACCCTCGTGCTCTCCCAGGGCGTGCCGATGATCGGCCACGGCGACGAGCTGGGCCGCACCCAGCGCGGCAACAACAACGCCTACTGCCAGGACAGCGAGCTGGCCTGGGTCGACTGGGACGACGCCGACACCGACCTGCTGGAGTTCACCCGCAAGCTGGTCGACTTCCGCCGCCGCCACCAGGTGTTCCGCCGGCGGCGCTTCTTCACCGGCCTGCCGGTGCGGTCCCGGCTGGTCGACGAGCCCCTGCCGGACCTGGCCTGGTACACCCCCGACGGGCGGGAGATGACCGGCGAGGACTGGGGCAACGACTTCGGCCGCTCGGTGGCGCTCTTCGTCAACGGCGAGGGCATCCGCGAACGCGGCCAGTACGGCCAGCGCCACGTGGACGCCTCCTTCCTGCTCTGCTTCAACGCCCACGACGCCCCGCTGGACTTCACCGTGCCCGGCCCCGAGTTCGGGCCGCGCTGGGAGGTGGTGATCAGCACCGCGGAACCGGAACCGGAGAAGACCACGGTCGTCGAGGCGGGCGGCACCCTCTGCGTGCCCGACCGGTGCGTGGTGGTGCTGGAGAGGAAGGCCTGACATGTCGACCACCCCTCGACCCGACGCGCCCCGGGTGGGCGCCACCTACCGGGTGCAGGTCCGCCCCGGCTTCGACCTGGACGCCACCGCCGAGCTGGCCGACTACCTGACCGGTCTCGGCGTCACCCACCTTTACAGCGCGCCCCTGCTCACCGCCGCCCCCGGCTCGGCGCACGGCTACGACGTGGTCGACCACCGTGCCGTCAACCCCGAGCTGGGCGGGGAGGCGGCCCGGCAGCGGCTGCTGCGGGCACTGCGCGCCGCCGGGCTCGGGATGGTCGTCGACATCGTGCCCAACCACGCCGGCGTGGCCGTGCCCGCCGCGAACCCCGCCTGGTGGGACGTGCTGCGCCGGGGCCGCGACTCGGCGTACGCCGGTTGGTTCGACGTCGACTGGGACCGGGGGCGGCTGTTGCTGCCGGTGCTCGCCGACACCCCGGACGCCCTCGACGACCTCAAGCTCGCCGACGGGGAACTGCGCTACCACGAGCACCGCTTCCCGATCGCCGACGGCACCGGAGACGGCGGCCCGCGCGAGGTGCACGACCGGCAGCACTACGAGCTGGTCTCCTGGCGGCGCGGCGACACCGAGCTGACGTACCGCCGGTTCTTCGCCGTCTCGGACCTGGCCGGGCTGCGGGTGGAGGACCCGGAGGTCTTCGCCGCCACCCACGAGCTGGTGCTGCGGTGGGCGGCGGCCGGCGAGGTCGACGGCATCCGCGTCGACCACCCGGACGGGCTGCGCGACCCCTCGGCCTACCTGGCCCGGCTGCGGGCCGCCGCGCCCGACGCGTGGCTGGTGGTGGAGAAGATCCTGGAGTACGGCGAGGAGCTGCCGGACTGGCCCGTGGAGGGCACCACCGGCTACGACGCCCTCGCCGCCGTCTGCGGGCTCTTCGTCGACCCCGACGCGGAGGGCGACTTCACCGCCCTGGACACCCACCTCGTCGGCCGGCACACCTCCTGGCAGGACCTCACCCACGACACCAAGCTCGCCGCGGCCACCCGCCTGCTGTCGGCCGAGCTGACCCGCCTCGCCGCGCTCGCCGACGACGTCGAGCCCGACGCCGCCCGCGCGGCGCTGGCCGAGCTGGCCGCCGCGTTCCCGGTCTACCGGGGCTACCCGCCACACGGCGCCCGGCACCTGGCCGCCGCCCGCGCCGAGGCCGGCCGCCGCCGCCCCGACCTGACCGCCGTGCTGGACGCGCTCACCCGCCGGCTGCGCGACCCCGACGACGAGCTGGCGAAGCGCTTCCCGCAGCTCACCGGCGCGGTCATGGCCAAGGGCGTGGAGGACACCGCCTTCTACCGGTGGAGCCGCTTCGTCGCGCTCAACGAGGTCGGCGGCAGCCCCGCGCACTTCGGCGTGCCGCCGGCCGAGTTCCACCGCTTCGCCGCCGCCCGGCAGGTCCGCTGGCCGGCGAGCATGACCACCCTCTCCACCCACGACACCAAGCGCTCCGAGGACGTCCGGGCCCGCCTCGCGGTGCTCAGCGAACTGCCGGGACGCTGGGCCGACCTGGTCGCCCGGTGGACGGCCCGCGCGCCGCTGCCCGACCCGGCCTTCGCGCACCTGCTGTGGCAGACCGCCGTGGGCGCCTGGCCGATCGAGCGGGAGCGGCTGCACGCGTACGTCGAGAAGGCCGCCCGGGAGGCGTCGGCCGCCACGAGCTGGGCCGACCCCGACCCGGTCTTCGAGCGGGCCATGCACGACGTGGTCGACGCGATGTACGACGACGCGCAGCTGCACGCCGAACTGACCGCCTTCGCCGACGAGATCGCCCCCGTCGGCTGGTCCAACTCGCTCGGGCAGAAGCTGGTGCAGCTCGCCATGCCCGGCGTGCCCGACACCTACCAGGGCACCGAGCTGTGGGACAACTCGCTGGTCGACCCCGACAACCGCCGGCCGGTCGACTTCGCCGTACGCCGGGAGCTGCTGGCCCGCCTCGACGCCGGCCCGCCCCCGCCGGTGGACGCCGGCGGCGCGGCGAAGCTGCTCGTGGTGTCGCGGACCCTGCGGCTGCGCCGCGACCGCCCGGAGCTGTTCACCGGCTACCGGCCGGTGCCGGCCCACGGGCGCGCCGGGCGGCACGCGCTCGCCTTCGACCGGGGCGGCGCCGTCGCGGTCGCCACCCGCCTGCCGCTCGGGCTGGCACGCGCCGGCGGCTGGGGCGACACCACTTTGTCACTTCCCGTTCACGAGGTGACCGACCTGTTCACGGGCCGGTCCTACAGTGGCGGGCAGACCCTGCTGGCCGACCTGCTGGCCACCTATCCCGTCGCGCTGCTGGCTCCCACCACCGAGTCCGTGGAGGCTTCATGACCGAGTTCACGGTGTGGGCGCCGCAGGCCGCCCGCGTCCGGCTGCGCCTGCCGGGCGTCGCCGACCACGAGATGCGCTCCGGCCCGGACGGCTGGTGGCGGGTCGAGGTGCCCGCCGCCGGCCCCGGCACCGACTACGCCTTCCTGCTCGACGACGACGAGCGGGCGCTGCCCGACCCCCGCTCACCCTGGCAGCCGGAGGGCGTGCACGGGCCGAGCCGGCGCTACGACCACGCGGCGTTCGAGTGGACCGACCAGGCCTGGACCGGCCGGCAGCTGCCCGGCGCCGTCCTCTACGAGCTGCACGTCGGCACCTTCACCCCCGAGGGCACCTTCGACGCCGCCATCGGCCGCCTCGACCACCTCGTCGACCTCGGCGTCGACATGATCGAGCTGCTGCCCGTCAACGCCTTCAACGGCGAGCACAACTGGGGCTACGACGGGGTCTGCTGGTATGCCCCGCACCAGCCCTACGGCGGGCCGGACGGCCTGAAACGGCTGGTCGACGCCGCCCACGCCAAGGGCCTGGGGGTGATCCTCGACGTTGTCTACAACCATTTCGGGCCCTCCGGGGCCTACGCGCCGATGTTCGCGCCGTACCTCACCGAGCAGAGCAACACCTGGGGCCGCACCGTCAACCTCGACGGACCGCACTCCGACGGCGTGCGCCGCTACATCGTGGACAGCATCCTGATGTGGCTGCGCGACTACCACGTCGACGGCCTACGGCTCGACGCCGTGCACGCCATGCCCGACTCCCGCGCGACCCCCTGGCTGGAGGAGGTGGCGATCGAGGTCGAGGCCCTCGCCACCCATCTCGGCCGGCCGCTGTCGCTGATCGCCGAGTCCGACCTCAACGACCCCCGGCTGATCACGCCCCGGGAGGCCGGCGGCTTCGGCCTGCACGCCCAGTGGAACGACGACGCCCACCACGCCCTGCACACCCTGCTCACCGGCGAGCGGCAGGGCTACTACGGCGACTTCGGCTCGCTCGAATGCCTCACCGACGTGCTCACCGGCGGGTTCTTCCACGCCGGCACCTGGTCCAGCTTCCGCAACCGCCAGCACGGCCGGCCGGTGGACCGGCAGCGCACCCCCGGCCACCGGTTCGTCGCGTACCTGCAGAACCACGACCAGATCGGCAACCGGGCCACCGGCGACCGGATCTCCGCCACCCTCTCCCCGGGGCTGCTGCGCGTCGGCGCGACGCTGCTGTTCACCGCCCCGTTCACCCCGATGCTGTTCATGGGCGAGGAGTGGGCCGCCAGCACCCCGTGGCAGTTCTTCACCAGCCACCCCGAGCCGGAGCTGGCGACCGCCGTCGCCACCGGGCGCAAGCGGGAGTTCGCCGCGCACGGCTGGCCGGAGGGCGACGTGCCGGACCCGCAGGACCCGCAGACCTTCGTCCGCTCCCGGCTCGACTGGGCCGAGCTGGACAAACCCGAACACCGCGAGATGTACGAGTTCCACAAGCGGCTCATCGCCCTGCGCAAGAGCCGCCCCGACCTGTCCGACCCGAGGCTGCACGCCGTGGACGTACGCCCCGGCGACCAGTTCCTGGTGATGCGCCGGGGCGGGACCCTGGTGGCGGCGAACCTGGCCGCCAAGCCGCAGCGGATCACGCTGCCGGGGGTGGCGCGCCGGGTGCTGCTCGCGACGGGGGAGGGGGTCACGGTGATGCGCGACCGCATCGAGCTGCCGGCGGAGACGGCGGCGATCGTGGCGCTCTGAGCGGCGCTCGACGCCGCTTCGCCGTCGGCAGTGGTGTTGCGGCTGCCGACGGCGATCGGCCCGCCCCCGCCGCCGGCGGTCAGCCGGCGTCCAGCACCTCGCGCAGCTTGGCCGCGAACTCGGCGGGCTTGCCCGCGTAGCCGAACTCGCCGTCCATGAAGCCGCCGTGATGGCTCGGGAACACCACGGCCTCCTGGCCGAGCAGCGCTGCGGTGGCGACGGCCGTACGCGCCGTGTAGGTCCCTTCCGTCTCCTCGCCGACCGCGATCACGATCCGGGTCGGCGCCGCCGTGAGCGCCGCCGCGTCGGGCCGGTAGTCGGTGACCGTCCCGGAGGCCTTCGACAGCAGCGGGTCGTCGCGGGAGCCGTCGTCCTCGGTCGGCAGGCCGAACGCCGCCGGGTCGGGCGCGGGCTGGGCGAAGTAGGCGTCGGTGAACTCGCCCTGCCAGGAGACCAACGCCATGAAGGCGGCCATGCCCGCGCCCATGCCCTTCGCCTGGTACGCCTCGTGGACGGCGGCCTGGGCGCGCTCGGCCGCCGCGGCGTCGGGCAGCACGGTGGTGATCGGCGGCTCGTGCGCCACCAGCGTCGCCACGTCCCCGGGGTGGGACGCGACCAGCTCCAGCGCGGTCACCGCCCCGCCGCTGCTGGCGAACACGTCGACCGGGCCGGAGCCGAGCGTCTCGATCAGCAGGTGCAGGTCGGCCGCCTGCTGCTGCGGCGTGTGGTCCGACCGCCCGTCGCTGCGGACGCTGCGGCCGAGCCCGCGCGGGTCGTAGGTGACGACCGTCCGGTCGGTGAAGTGGGGCGCCAGCGCGTTGAAGCCCTCCGCCGTCATCGGTTGACCGATCATGAGCAGCGTGCGGTGCCCGCCGGAGGCCGACAGTGGACTGCGCACGTCGTAGACCAGGTCGACGCCGGGCGCGGCGAGGGTGTGGGTCTCCATCGTCGTCATGACGGCGAGCGTACGACCGACGGGTGACAGATCCGGTGCTACGCGCGGGAAGCGGCCCCACCCGCCCCGGGTTTCGACACCGGCGTCAGGATCTGCGGTATGGAGTACTTCTGCTATCACCGCGACCGGTCCGGCTCCCTGGCTCTGCGCAAGGAACTGCGCGAGGAGCACTGGTCCTACATGGACTGGTACGCGGAGCGGATGATCGCCCGTGGGCCGACGTTCGCCGCCGACGGGGAGACGCCGACCGGCAGCGTGCACATCGTCGACCTGCCCGATCCCGCCGCCGCCCGGGCGTTCGCCCTCGACGAGCCCAACTACCAGGCCGGCGCGTACCGGGACGTGCTGCTGCGCCGGTGGCACAACACGCTGGGGCGCACCATGTGGGACTTCCCGGGCGGCCGGACGGATGGTGACCGGTACCTGGTGCTCGGCCTCGGGGCGGGGGAGGCCGCCGACCTGGACGTGAGCGCGGACCGGGACGAGCTGATCGCGTACGGGCCGCTGCTGTCGGACGACGGTGTCAGGTGGCTGGGCACGGCGGCGCTGGTCCGGGCGGAGGACCCGGACGAGGCCCGTGCTGTGCTGACCCCGGACAGGTACGCCGAGATCGAGGTCCACGCGTGGGCGTTCGGCGGACGACCGTGACTCCATTGGCCCTCTCAGTTGGGCCGTCCAGGGTCGTGCCGAGGTTCGGTTGTGCCGTGAACGCCCTACCGGGCTGAGTCGCCGTTCTGCCGCGAGCGAACCCGCTTGTCCTGTTGCGGCGCGCTGCGGAGGATCGGTGGATGGATCTCCTCACTGCGGAACGGCAACTCCAAGCCGCCCAGCGCGCCGCCGACGTCGAGTCCCTCGACGCGCTCCTGCACCCGCAGGTCGTGGGTGCCGGACCGGACGGCACGGTCTTCACGAAGGAAGACGACTTGGAGAGCTACCGCTCCGGTGCTTTGCGAATCACCAGCCTGGTGGAGGAGTCGCTCGACGTCCAGGAAGACGGTCAGACTGGGGTGACTCGCATGGTCGCTGCGGTGGATGCCGTTCAGGGCGGTGCCGCCATGTCCGCGCGGTTGCGCTACACCCGACTCTGGGTGCGTGAGGACGGCAACTGGCGGGTGTTGGCCGCCACCTTCGTCCCGGTCTAAGGGACGTCTCCTGACCTTGCAGGTCAGGGCGATACGCCCCGGCCCACCTGCGCAACGGTGACACCCACACCCACACCCGCCTCGCCGCCGGATCCGCCGTCGGGGTCACCACCGCGTGGCACTACGCACAGGAAGCGATCGTCAACAAGAAGTGATCCTTGCCTCTTCATTGGTGAGTCTCTATCGTTGTCGGAAAGCGCTTTCCCGTCCCCGTGCTCATGCCTGAAAGGTGAACTCAGATGAGACGCAAGGTCGCCACGCGGTGGCTGGCCGGTGGTGCCACCGCGGTCGCAGGTGCCGTCGTCGCCTTGGCGCTGCAGGTTCCCAACGCCTCGGCCGCCACGAACCTGAGCCTCGGCGCCGGCGCTGACGGCTCCAGCAAGGCCAGTGGTACCAGCTATGGCAACGTCATCGACGGCAACCCCAGCACCTACTGGTCGCCGAGCGGCTCGACCGGCACGGTCTCGGTCAAGTGGGGCAGCGCCATGACGGTGTCCTCGGCCGCCATCGTGCAGGCCTCGGGCGGCGGCTCGATCAGCGGCTGGCAGCTCAAGAACCACGACACGGGCTCCGTCCTGGCCAGCGGCAGCAGCGCCCCAAGCACCATCAACTTCTCCTCGACGTCGCTGAAGAAGATCTCCTTTGTCATCACCAGCGCGTCCGGCAGCCCACGGATCGCCGAGTTCGAGACGTACTCCAGCGGCGGGTCGACCCCGACCACCAGTCCGACCAGTGGCCCCACCAGCAGTCCGACGGCCAGCCCGACCAGCAACCCAGGCGCGCCGACTGGTGCGTGGCCGTCGTCGGCCGGCTCGGTGAGCATCTCGGGCACGGTCAGCGTCTCCGGCACCTTCGACGGCGGGATGAAGACGTACTGCTGCATCGGTGACGGTGGACAGGGCGAGTCGCAGGACCCGATGTTCAAGATCGCCAATGGTGGCACGCTGCAGAACGTCATCCTCGGTTCGCCCGCCGGTGACGGCGTGCACTGCGAGGGCACCTGCACACTGCGCAACGTGTGGTGGAACGACATCGGTGAGGACGCCGCCACCTTCAAGCAGACCAACGGCGGTACGTCCTACATCATCGGTGGCGGCGCGCGCAACGGCAGCGACAAGACCTTCCAGCACAACGGCAACGGCACGGTCAACATCTCCGGCTTCTACCTCAAGGGGTCCGGCAAGCTGTACCGCGGCTGTGGCAACTGCTCCACCTCGCACACCCGTCACGTGCGTATCGACAACGTCCTCGTCGACGACATCGACATGCTCGCCGGCATCAACAGCAACTGGAACGACACCGCGACGATCACTCGCGTGGTCGTAATCGGCTCGGCCACCATCTGCGGCAAGTACAAGGGTGTGCCCAAGGGCAGCGAACCCAGCTACCTCGGTGAGGGCTGGAACGACGCCAACTGCAAGGTCAACAGAAGTGACGTCACCTTCCGGTAGTCACTAGACACGTATGTTCGCGAAGGGGCACCCGCCGCCAGGCGGGCGCCCCTTCGGTGTCCGTCGTGCGGGGGCGAGTTCACCGAACCCGTGCTCCACTTCGGCGGCATTCTGATGTCTTCGAAGCCATAGATTCTCCCTGTCAAGGGGGTGCACGGCCTTCGGGCTGGGCGAGGATCGCAACTCTACGGTCCACACTCCGCGTGGCGTGCGATGCGCTTGAGGACGTGAACGGCCTGGGGCGTGATCGTGATGAGGAAGGCTCGGATCCGGTTTCTGTTTGGTTGACACAGAAACTTTCTGGGTGGATCGTGGCATCGACGCTGATATGTATGGTCCTGGGTTGAGCCGAGCTTCGGTCTCTCCCCGAGCACCACCCCGGAAGGGCACTCATGCGCAGGTCCGCCTACCGAATCGCCTCAGGTCTCGCCGCCGCCCTGCTCGCCATGCTGACCGCGACGCTGTCGGCGTCGCCGGCCGCTGCTGGCGAGCCGTTTCAGAGCCCCGACACGGGCCTGGTCTTCTACTCGAGCTACCCGACCGGGGTGGTCGGCAGGCAGGCCACGCCTGACGGCGTCTGCCGTCAGGTCCCGGCCGACGCGACCTGGCTGCTGGCCTGGAACGGTGGCTTCCAGAGCGTCCCCGGCTACCGGACCCCCGACTGCAGCGGCCAGGCCTCTGAGCTCAACAACTTCCACAGTTGGCCGAAGGGCTACTACCTCACCTACAAGGCCAGTTGACCAGTGCTTCCCTGTGGTCGTTCGCGGGCGGCCACCGGGAAGGCGGCGACCCGCGTTGCGAAGGCCGCGTTTCCGAACGCGGCAGCGACGGCCGCATCCTGTTTGTTCCGCACGACCTCTCGACGGTGACTGCTTGCCGTCCATGGACAGAACCACCGTTACCGCAGACCAGAACGGATCACCTGCTGGAGTGCCAGTTCCTGGTTGACGCCGATTGGCGTGTGGGGCGCCGCCAGCAGACGACGACCCCACACATTGCCTACCGTTGTCGTCGGACGGTTCGCGTCAGTAGATTCGGCCGCTAGAAAGGTTGATGCAGCTGGTGTTGTTGTTCACGAGGCACTCCTGCCCTGTGATCCTCGTGACGTTTCCGGCGAAATTGAACTCTTTGGTGACGGTCTTGCCGGCCCCGCTGGAGTTCCCCACGCCCTCGGTCCGCGTGCCGCCGTCGTTGTAACTGGCAGTAAGGCTTACGACGGCCGCGTAGCCGTCGGATTTGGTGTCCTTGACCTTCACCTCCACGTACAGGCGCCCGCCGGACCACCACCAGGTGCCGTACGCCCAGGCGCCGGCGACGTCACCGGGAGTGCCGGTCAGGTCCCAGCCGGTTGCCGCCTGGGCGGGTGCCGGGGCAATAGCCACCGCACCGAACGTCGTGACTGTCGCTGCGGTCAGGGTGGCGACGAACCGGCGCATCCTCATGGCGTACCTCCATCTGAATCGGTATGTCCGGGATACTCTCGCAACGTTCCGCGGTAGGCGCGTCAACCGACGAGTTGGCCTTTCGCTAATACCAACGCGGTACAGGCACAGTGGACGCCTACTGCCGTCGTTGTACCTGTCGCCGCCGAGCAGCACCACGACCACCATTGGCTGCTTCCGCGCCGTAACGGCACCACCGGTGCGGTGGCGTTCGACCGTCATCGCGCTTCAACGTCGAGGGACGGTGCCTCCGGCGAAATACACCGGAAGATGTTGGGTTCGGGCTCGGATCGCCGTGTCGGCTCGGAGGTGCGACATTGACTGCAAGGCCGTTGCTCAACCGAGGGGGTAACCGGGATGCGAACCTGATCGATTCGGTCCCGCGCAGGGACCCTTAGCGCTAAAGCAGGTCAGGCACGCGGCGCGGATACTCAGGGCTGCTCGCGCCCTCTCAGGCTTTGGCGGGTAGTGTGCAGGAGGCCGTTCTGCTACCCGGCCGATAACTGCTATCAGCATCAACGTCGCGCGAGTGGGCGGAAGCATGATCAAGAATGCCGACAGCATTGGTGCGAGGATTCGGTACTGGCGGGTGCGTCGTGGAGGTATGACGCAGGCCGTTCTCGCTGGGCTCGCCGGTGTGAGCCAGTCCTATGTGTCACAGGTCGAGTCGGGTCGGAAGACGATCGACCGACGCTCCACGCTGGTCGCCCTCGCCGCCGCTTTGCAGGTCACGGTGGCCGACCTGCTTGGGCAGGGCGCGGAGCCTGGCGATCCTGCCCGCGATGGTGCCGCCGAGTGCGTCCCGGCGATCTGGTCGGCCCTGATCGAAATCGAGGACGGCGAGCGCCGACCGTCGACCTGCACGAGGGAGCAGCTTGCCGCTCAGATCGTCCGCAGCGATCGGCTTCGCACCAGCTGCAATTATCCGGCCATGGCCCGTTTGCTGCCCAACCTGCTGCTGGATGCCGCAGCCCTGGGCGGTGTGGTACTGGCTGAGGTGGCCTACCAGGCATCGACGTGCCTGCGGAACCTCGGGTACCGGCATCTCGCCCTCAACGCGGCGCGGGTCGCCGTGTCGGCCGCTGAGGACGTTGAGGATCCGGCGTGGATCGGCGCCTCCCGGTTTGCCTACTCCCAGAGTCTGCCAATCGAGTCCGCGCCGCTCGCGGCGCGGGCAGCAGACCGTTCCCTGACCGAACTCCAACCCCACGCCGCCGACATTCGGGTCAGGCAGATGCTGGGCCAGCTGCATCTCTCAGCCGCGTTGACCTCGACGGTGAGCGGGCGTTCGGATGCCGCCCGTGATCACTTGACCGAGGCGGCACGCGAAGCTGCGAGCCTTGGGGACCCGGCCGACGGGGCTGGCTTCAACGGCTGCGGGTTCGGGCCGACCAACGTAGGCCTCTGGGCGATGTCGATCGCGGCCGAACGCGGTGAGTCCGGCCAGGTCATCGAGCTGTCTCGAACGGTACGGCCGCAGGTTCTGGTGGCGTCGATTCGCCAGCAGTCCTACTGGCTCGACCTCGGCCGCGCGTATGCGGACACCGGTCGCCGGGATGCGGAGGCGCTTGCGGCGTTTGTGCAGGCAGAGCGGGCTGCGCCGGTGCCGTTCGTGCTGAACCCCCTCGCCCGGGACGCAGTGGTCGCGTTGTCGCAGCGGGCGAAGCGCCGGGCTGTTCCAGACGAACTGCGGTCACTTGCCAGCCGTATGGGCATCAACCTGGCCGCATAACTGGCGGTAATTGCTCAATCACTGATCCGCTCTAGTGTCCGCTCTGAGGGGCGACCGCCTCTCTGGGTTCGGGCACGGCGTTGAGGTTCGCCGCTGTGCCCTGCGCCAGCGGAGGCAGAGTGGACGATCAGGGAATCGGTTCGGCGAGCCGGGGTGAGCAGGCCGAGGCCGCCGAGCGGGAGGCGGCCAAGCAGCGACTCCTGGATCAGGCCGAGGCGGAGCGCGTACCGGTGGAGGAGACCACCCGGGCGGTGCCGGACCGGCGGTGGCGGCGTGACCAGCGCTGACGAGCCGATCGGTCGCCGCGTCGCCCGCTGGCGGGCGCGGCGGCGGATGACGCAGCAGATGTTCGCCGACCGGCTCGGCAGGTCGAAGAGCTGGGTGGACAAGACCGAGCGGGGCGTACGGCCGCTGGACCGCTACCCGGTGATCCAGGAGATCGCCCGGGTGCTGCGCGTCGACCCGATGGTGCTGCTCGGCGAGCACCGCCCGCCGCCGATCGCGGCCGGCCCGGTGGACGGGGTGGACGGCATCCGGGCCGCCCTCGCACGCTACGACGACCACGGGGCGACGGCGTCCGTGGTGGAGACGGGCCGGCACGTCGCGCACGCCTGGCTGACCTACCAGCACGGGCACTACGCCCAGGTGGTGCGGCTGCTGCCGAGGCTGCTGCACGCCGCGCAAAGCGTGCGGGCGCAGGAACCGGGGCTGCTGGTGCAGGCGTACCGGATCACCTCGTCGGTGCTCGTGAAGCTCGGCGAGGCCGACCTGGGGTGGCTGGCCGCCGACCGGGCGGTGGCGGTGGCCGGTGGCGATCCGGCGCTGGCGGGGGCGGCGGCCGTGGCGGTCGGTCAGGCGCTGCGTGCGCTGGGCCGGGACCGGCTGGCGCTGGTGGCGACGCTGGCCGCCGCGCGTCGCGTCGCGCCCGCGTCGGAGGCGGTGCACGGGACCCTGCTGATCCAGGCCGCGCTGGCCGCCGCCGGCTGCGGCGACACCGGCCGCAGCGAGGAGCTGGTCGAGCGGGCCGCCCGGGTGGCGGCGCGGATCGCCGGTGACGACCCGCACCGGACCGGCTTCGGGCCGGGCGCCGTCGAGGCGGCCCGGGTGGTCGCGGCTCTGGAGCGGGGGGACGCCGGGGAGGCGGTGCGCCGGCACGAGCAGGCGGTACGGCAGGAGGCGTGGCGGCGGCTGCCGGCCGAGTACCGGGCCGCCTACCTGGTGGACGCCGCGCGGGCATACCTCCAGGTCGGCGACCTGTGCGGTGCGGGCCGGCTCCTGGTCGACGCGGATGCCGTTGCGCCCGCCGAGGTCCGGTGCCGGCCCTTGGCGCGTACGGTCGTCGCCGAGGTCGCCCGGGCCCACCCGGCGCCGGCCGGCGTGGCGCGCCTGGCGACGCTGGTGGGCCTGACCCGCTGACCGGACCGGCCCGGGTGACCGGCGTGCCGCCGGCGGGTCAGCCGTTGGTGAAGAGCTCGCGGATCGCGACGAGGCTGGCGCCGTCGCCGACGGCCACCAGCGAGTCACCGGCCTGGAGGGTGAAGTCGGGACCCGGCGACGGGATCACGCGACCGTCGCGGACCACCGCGACGATCGACGCGCCGGTGCGGGTCCGCGCGCGCGTGTCACCGAGCTCGCGCCCGAGGTACGGCGACCGGGCGGGGATCGGCATACGTACGGTCTCGACGCCCTCCAGGGGCGGGACCAGCTCCGTCAGGTTGTCCATGACCAGCGGAAGGCCGAGCAGGTCGGCGATCGTCCGTGACTCCGTGCTCTCCAGCGTCAACGTGTGCTGGGCGGTTTCGGGGTCGGCGGGGTCGTAGAGCACGATGTCGCGCCGGCCGTCGAAGTGCACGATCACCGCGCCTCGCTGGCCCGTCCCCGTGACGAACGCGTACGACTCTCCGACGCCGAACAGCCGGGTCCTCTCCAGGTCCACGTTTCCACCTTCCGAGGATGAGGCGCCGCGGTCGACCACCTTGCCGCCCAGACTAGTACTCCGGCCGGGATCATGAGGATGGCTCGGTGGAGGCCTGCCGGGCGTGGTGGCTGTGCAGGGTGTGGCTCCGGTGACGGTGCCGGCAGTGCGTTCGGTTACCGGGGGCGTCAGGTGTTGACCGTAGATGAGCGCGAAAGTGGGTTGCTTCAGGTCCAGCCTTGCCCCCGTAATCGTTGGATTATCGCAGACGACGTGACACGCGCTGTCGGGCTTGCCCGCGAGACTCTGGCGGCAGCCACCCATCTCGACTGGCAGAAGCCGGCCGGTGGACTGGAGTGGAGCTGCTGGGAGTGAGGGGCCGTCCGGGCTGGTACAGGTCCTCGAGGCGTGCGGGGCGATGCTGGCGGCCATGATCGATGCCGTGCCGCCGGACCGGCGGTCGTTTCACGCGTACGGTCTATCCGACCCTTCCGGGTTCGCCGCGATGGGCGTGGTCGAGGTCCTGGTCCACATGTACGACGTGGCCGCCGGGTTGGACCTGACGTGGTCGCCGCCTACCGACCTGTGTACGGGAGCGCTGCGCCGGCTGTTCCCCTCCGTGCCGTCAACCGGCGAGCCGTGGTCGATGCTCCTTTGGGCTACCGGCCGGGCGGACCTACCCGGCCTGCCGGCGCGGACATCTTGGAGGTGGGACGGCACTCCGCGCCCCTGAACGCCGGCCCAGGCCAAGGTCAGGTGCACTGATCTGCCGCCGACCGCGCGTGCTCGGCGCCGCCCTGTCGTGTCGATGAGCGCACGTCGTGCAGCCGGTGGCGGTGTTCGGATTACGGGGCCACGCTCGCAGTTGCCTCAGCGGTGTTATGGCTGTGCGGGCTGGGTCAATGATCGGACCAGGCGCTCGCCGTCGGGCCACGCGCCGAACCCGGTCTTGGAGTCCAGGTGCCCGACTGCGCCCGCGTCGAACAGTTCCGAGCCCCAGTCTCGCGCGTACGCTTCGAATTGTTCGAACGTGGTAATTGGGTCGTTGTGACTGGCGACCAGGATCGAGCGAAAGGGCAGTGGCTCGCGTGGCACGTGGTCGATGAAGACATCGACGGTCTCGTGAGGGTCGGGAGTCCAGTCCGGATCCAGGTACGGTGGCGTGACCAGCAGGGCGGCACGGACGGGACCGACGTGCTGGCTGGCCCAGACGGCGACGGTCAGGCATCCCGCACTGTGCGCCACGAGGATCGCCGGCTCATCGTCGGCGCTTATGGCAGCGTGCAGCGCGGCGACCCGTTCGGCGGCGACGTACGGTGGCCCGGGCGGTTCGGGCGCCCACTGGTACTTCGGGTGATCCCTGACCCAACTGCGCGACCAGTGGTCGCGGAATGGAACGCCTCGACCGGGCACGACAAGGTAACGCGTCATGCTGCGGAGGGTAACGCGACGATCCCCGGACTCGTGCGGTGCCAGACGCCGTGGTTGAGCCGAGCGCCGGAGTGTCAAGACGAATGTGAGCACGCTGATCACCACGATTCAACACGATCATTCTGCGGCCGATGTGGGAGATCAGATGCACGCTTCTGCCGCTGGCCGACCCTGCGCAACACCTCGGTGTCGGATGGACCGGCATGCCGCCACCCGCCGGCTCGAGCACCTGGCCTGCGGGACGTAGCCAGCGCTCGCGGCTTGCCGAATCGGGTGCGGTCAGCGTCTTCGTGTCTCCCAGATCGACCGCTGAGGCTCGTCGTTGTGCACGACGATGTCGGCGTGATCGGTCGGGCGGACGGTAGCGAAGTACAACTGCTGGGAGGGGATGTAACGCTCGCGCCAGCGCCGTTCGATTTCAGCCTGGGACGACGTCCGGCGCTCTCGGATCACGGCACGATCCACGGTCTTCTCAAGCGCGGTTGACACGAAGATGCGCAGGTCCCACCTGTCGATCAGCTCCGGACGCATGAGGAAGACGCCGTCGAAGACCAGCACGGCGTCGGCGGCGGCAGTGGCGGTCGGCGGGGACAGCACACTATCCGCGGTGCGGTCGTAGACCGCGTGGCGAAAGCGTCGATCCCCGCCCGGGCCGAGCGGATCGAGCAGAACCCGGTTCAGCGCGTCGTAGTCGTGGGTGTCGAAGTAGCAGCCTTCGGCCGAGAACTCGCCGCGCGGATAGCGCTGTGCCCGGGGGAAGAGGAAATCGTCGATCGTCGCGCGGATGACGTCGCGGCCCTGGTCGCGCAGGATGACGGCGAGCTCGTCGGCGAGGGTGGTCTTGCCGGCGGCGGGCGGTCCGTCGACGGCAACCCGCGTCGGGTGTGCGACGGTGACGGACCCGACCGCCTCAGCCAGGCGGCCGAGCACCTCGTCGCGGGTGCCTTGGTCCATGTGCTGTCCCGTCCTGTCCTCGCCGGAGGTTGCCGGGGGTCGAGCCGACCCTATGCGCGTCAGCCCCTGCGCGCCCGCCCTCCCCGGGTGAGCGAGATTGCCGCGTGCGCAAGTGCTTCCGGGCTCGGGCTCGGTCAGTCGACGGAGGCCGGGGAAAGACCAGCGGCTTCCGAGGGCCGCCTGTCGCGATCAGGTTTCGGCGCCTCAGGGTCTTGCAGGGTGCGGAACATCAGCCAGCTCAGGACCGGCATGACGATCAGCGGTGTCAGAGCGGTTCGTAGTGACGTCGCATCCGCCAGGGCCCCGATGGGGAAGCTGGCGAGCCCGCCGATGCTCACCGTCAGGCCCAGCGTGATCCCGCTGGCGGTGCCGACCCGGGTGGGCAGGTAGTCCTGCCCGAGGGTGATCTGCAACGAGAAGGGCACATAGAGGCCGACGGAGGTCAGCGCCAGGAACAGGTAGATCGCCGGTCCGGGCGCCCACACCACACCCGCGATCGCGATGGCGGCAACTGCGTAGGACCAGCGGGACACGGCCACCCGGCCCCACCGATATGCGGCGTTACCACCCAGCACCGAGCCGACCACGCCGCCGAGGTAGAGCACGAACAGAGCGGCCACGCCCGCAGCCGCGTTGCCGTTCATGCGTTGCTGGGCGTACAGGGAAATGAATGTGCTCAGGCCCACGAAGGCGATCGAGCGGAACACCACCGCGAAGGTCAGCCGCATGAACGAAGTGGGGTCATCGCGCCCGACGGGTGCCGGTTTCCCGCCTACGGCGCTGTTGCGCTGGGCCAGGGCACGCAGCACGGGCATCGCCATCGCGGTTCCGGCGAGGGCTGGCACAACCATCAACGGCGTCCAGCTCAGCCCGCCGAGGGCCGTGACGCCTGCGACCATCAGCGGGGCCAGGGCGAAACCGACGCTGCCGCCGGTGGAGAAGTACGCCATGGCGGTGTGGCTGCCCTCGCTGGCTTCACGAGCGATGCGTGCGGACTCGGGATGGTAAGCGGCCACACCGATACCGGAGAGCGCCACGAACAGCAGGGTGAAGGCGTACTCGCCGCTCAGTCCGCTCACCGCGATGCCGGCCCCACTCAGCAGGGTGCTGACGGGTAGCAGCCACGGTATGGCCCAGCGGTCGGTGAGCGCGCCGAAGAGTGGTTGGACGACCGAGGACAGCAGCGATGCGGCAAGGACGATGCCGGATACTGCCGCGTAGGTGTAAGCGCGTTCCGCGACGAACAGCGGTACCAGCGCCGCGACGGTCCCCTGGTAGATGTCGACACAGGCGTGACTGACGGCGAGCAACGTGATCGAGGTTTTCCTTCGCACCATGCGAGGGTGGCAATACACTCCCCTGTCTGGCTTCCGATAACCTGACAGACGATGACGGAAATCCGCCACAATCCCGTGGCGCCCACTCGCGCCCAGTGGCTCGCGTCCGGGGGTGAGATCGACGCGCACCGCCACGACGACCACCAGATCGTCTATGCCGCCCGTGGCGTCCTGGCCGTCACGACCGACAAGGGTTCATGGATCACCCCAGGCACCCGGGCCATCTGGGTGCCGGCCGGCACCGTGCACGCCCACCGCGCCTACGGCGAACTCGAGCTTCACCTGGTGGGGCTGCCCGCCACGGACAACCCGCTCGAGCTGGAAACCCCGACCGTGCTCGCCGTCGGCCCGCTGCTGCGTGAGCTGATCATCGCCTACACCCGCACCCCCGGCGGACAGGGCTCGGAACGCGACCGACTGCGCGCCGTGCTGCTCGATCAACTACGCGCCGCTCCTCAGCAGCCGTTGCATGTCCCCACGCCCACCGAGCCCCTGCTGCGCACCGTGTGCGCCCTCCTGCATGCCGACCCGGGTGACAGGCGCACGCTCGCCGACCTCGGCCGTGAGGTCGGTGCCAGCGACCGCACCCTGTCCCGGCTGTTCCGCAGGGACCTCGGCATGACCTTTCCACAGTGGCGCACCCAGTTGCGCCTGCATCACGCCCTGGTCCTGCTGGCGAACGGGACGCCGGTGACGGCGGTGGCACATCAGTGCGGCTGGTCGTCGGCCAGCGCCTTCATCGACGTGTTCCGCCGCGCTTTCGGTCATACCCCGGGCACCTATCCGGCCAGGCGCACTGCCGACTGAGCCTCGAACTCCAGCCGTGATTCCCGAACGGCGGCTGCGTACTGGCGGGACTCAATCGCAATTCCCGCCCGTCGGCAGCGGCGAGCGTCCTCAAATCGAGAGCGCGGATTTGCGGCGATGGGATTTGCGAGGTCGATTTCATGGCTTCTGTTCGGGGTGGGCCCGCTTTGTTTGTCGCCGGCTATGGGCCTTTTCGGTCGCCAAGGAGTCAGTGTCAACTACCTGTCATTCCATTACGTTGCGATCAAAGTAATTCGATCGCTACGTTTCGCTGGTCCGAATTGGAGTACCCGAAAAGGGGGCAACTGTTGAGATCAACCCTACGCTGGTCGGCATCGGCCAGCCTGGCGCTCGCGCTGGTGCTGACCGCTCCGGCGGTGGCCCAGGCGAAGCCGACCCCGGTCGAAAAGAACGGCAACACCACCGCCGTCGCCCGCACCAGTGACGGCCGTGCGATCACCAACGAGAAGATCGCCGGGGAGGTCGCCAGGTTCTGGACGCCGGAGCGGATGGCGAACGCTGTCGACCTCGACCTCGCGAAGTCGCCGAAGGCCACCGAGTCGACGACCCGGGCGCCGAAGCCCGACGGGCCGGCGGGCTCGGTCGCGCCGGTGCGACCGAGTGTCGCCAGCGGCGCCGACGTCGGCATCCAGCTCAACGAGTCGGCGGTCGTCGGCAAGGTCTACTTCACCACCCCCAACGGCGGCGGCGCCTCCTGCTCCGCGAGCGCGGTCGCCAGCGGCAAGGCGCGACTGGTCATGACCGCCGGGCACTGCGTGCACCAGGGCGCCGGCGGGCAGTGGTACAGCAACTGGCAGTTCGTGCCGCGGTACCGCGACGGCGCGCGGCCGTTCGGCACGTTCGTGGCGTACCAGCTCGCGGCCCGCACCGCGTGGATCAACAGCAGCAGCTACGACGAGGACATGGCCATCGCCATCATGCACAACGGCGGTAACTGGGGCCTGAAGGTCGTCGAGACGGTCGGCGGCCACGGCATGCGCTGGAACTGGGGCTACAACATCTCCCTGATGACCGCGCTGGGCTATCCGTCCAACCTCGGCGGCGGCGAGAGCCAGTACTTCTGCCAGAGCGGGACCTGGCACGCCGGCGCCCAGCAGATCCGGATGTGGTGCAACATGACCTACGGCTCCAGCGGCGGTCCGTGGTTGCAGGAGTACAACGACCAGAATGGTCTCGGGTTCATCAACAGCGTCGTGAGTCACGGCGACAACCCGGGCAACGGGCAGTTCGACGGTCCGTACTTCGACGACGACATCAAGAGCCTCTACGACTTCGCGGAGGGTCTCTCCCCGGCGTAAGGGCACGTGAACGGCAGAGCCCCGGCCACACGGCCGGGGCTCTGCGCGCGAT
Organism: Micromonospora reichwaldensis; assembly: GCF_031845925.1. Classification (NCBI taxonomy): domain Bacteria; kingdom Bacillati; phylum Actinomycetota; class Actinomycetes; order Micromonosporales; family Micromonosporaceae; genus Micromonospora; species Micromonospora reichwaldensis. Next base: position 289,718 of record NZ_JAVRFL010000002.1, read on the forward strand.
GCTCCGTCAACGGCGGAAAAGTTCCCGTCCGGGGCGCGGGGTCACTTGAAGCGGATGAACTTCGAGAACTGGTTGTTGGCGGTTCCCACCGACACCGTCCGGTGGCTGTACCTGTCGGCGGAAACGTAGTTGTACTCGTCGATCTCGAAGGTGCCGTTCGCGTTCACCCTGGTCACGAACGCGACGTGCCCGTAGGTGCCGCCCAGGCGTACCGCGACGTCACCGGCCTTCGGGCTGTTGTACACCGGCACGCCGGCGCGTCCGGCGGCGGCGACCCACTCCTTGGCGTTGCCCCACCGCGCCTGGCCCTTGTACTGGTTGTGGAAGGCGACGCCGACCCGGCTACGCACCGCCCAGGCCGCGAAGCTGGTGCACTGCCCCTTGTAGAAGTTCCACGGATCGATGCCCGAGGTCTGACCCTTGTAGGGGTAGTCGTCCTTGGCCGGGTAGCTGGCGCCGGCCGAGATCAGCTGGTGGGAGGCGTTGTTGTTCTTCAGCGTGGAGCTCAGGTTCTTCTTCGCCCCGGGCGCGAAGTCCTGGTACGCGTGGGAGCCGTTGTAGCCGGTGTTGTAGTAGACGCGCACCGTCTTCCCGGTGCGGTTCCACGCCGAGGCGGCGTTGTTCTTGATGCACTGGCCCTTGCCGCTACCGGCGCCCTTGAACTCGTAGCAGCCCGGCTGGGCGGTGCCGTAGTCGGCCAGCGAGCCGGCGTGATCGGAGATCGAGCCCGCGTGGTTGCTGTTGTAGTAGTAGCAGAACTCGCCGGTGTTGCACGCTCCGTCGCGGGACGCGGCCTGCGCGGGCGCGGCGACCGCCAGGACGCCGAGAGTCGCGCTCAGCACGCTGGCGCTGAGGGCACCGAGGACGCGAACGGTGACCGTGGGCATGATCACTTCCCTCCTGGGGGTGGGTGATGGGGCACCCACGCTACAAGGCATAGATCATCCGCCATACCCCTCAATCGCGGGCGGCGGGAGCAGGGCGGCGATGCGGGCGATGCCGTACCGACGGGGAGCGGAGGCGACTGACGCGCGGCGGATGTGGTCGCCGCCGGTGCTGGCGACCTTCGGGGCCCGTGCGTCAGGGGAGGCGTGCCAGGTGCGCGGCGATGTCGGCGGCGATCTGCTCCGGCTGCTCGCCGTTGATGGCGTGCGAGGCGTCGGGGTAGACCTTCACCACGGCGTGCGGCAGGACGTGCCGGGCGTGCGCGGCGCCGGCCGCGGCGTCGTGCATCCGGGACTTCCCGGCGAACAGCGTGAGGACCGGCATCCGCACCCCGGCGAGACGTTCGTCGGTGAGCCGGCCGGGGGCGGAGAGCTTGAGCACGTAGGACTGCATCCCGGCCTCGATCATCTCGGCGACCGGGACGTCCTCGACGGGTGCCCCGTTGGCCGTCCAGCTCGCGAAGTCCTCCCGCCAGGAGCGGGGCAGCCAGCGCACGCTGGCCGGGACCGAACGGACGATCGCGGCCGGTGACAGATCGGTGAAGACCAGGACCGGATCCAGCAGGATCACGCTGGCGACCTTCTCCGGGCGGTGCGCCGCCAGGTTCGTCGCGGTCCAGCCGCCGATGGACAGCCCGACCAGGTGGAGCCGTGCCTCGGGCAGGCCCCGAAGCAGCTCGTGCAACCACTGCGCGTGGTCGCGGGCGGAACTGATCGGTCGTTGCTGGACGCTCATGCCCGGCTCGCCCAGCAGGTCCACCGTGTACACGCTGCGCAACCGCAGCAGCGAGGGCAGGTTGTCGGCCCAGACGGGGGAGGGGGCGGCCCGGCCCGGTAACAGCAGCAGCGGAGGGGCGGAGGAAGAGGAGGCGGGGCCGGCGAAGTGGTAGACGCGGACCACCCCGTAGCTGGTCCGCACGTCGAGCGTGCGGTCCGGTTCGGGCAGGTCCGCCATTGCCCGGTCGTAGGCGCGCAGGAAGCGGTCCTGCGCCTGGGCGGAGACGAAGTAGCCGACGGGGGCGGGGTGATGCAGGGCGAACCCCGCAGCCACCACGAGGGCGGTGGCGAGCGCGGCGCCGCCGCCGAGCCAACGCCGGGGGTGCCTGATCCGAGGTGCGCGTACTCGCATGGTGCCACCTTCCGTTCCTGTGATGGTCGTCGATGTCGCCCTGCGCGTTCCGTAATTCTACCGCCCGGTCAGATTTTCTAACACGTGGTAGAAAATCTGACCGGGCGGTTATTCTGCCCGTGGCGCGGCTACCCTTTCCGGGCACGGGCCGCCACGACACCCGAGGGACGCCGAATGACACGGGATGCCGCCATTTGGAAGGACCGCTCGCGCCGGCCGCTGACCATCACCGAACAGGCCCGTCGCGCCCAGCTCGTCCGGGTGACCACCGACCTCGTCGCCCGGCACGGCTATGCCGGCACCTCGCTGGCGCGCATCGCCGAGGCGGCGGGGCTGTCCAAGGCCGCGGTCCTCTACCACTTCCCGTCGAAGGACGCGGTGGTGCAGGCGGCGTACGCCACGGTCATCGAAGCCCTCATCGCGGACGTCGGCGCGGCCGTCGAGCAGGCCGGCGGGGCCGCCGCGGTGGAGGCGTACGTCCGCTCGCTCGTGGCCCACCTGCGGACGCACCCCGAGCATGCTCGGATGATCATCGAGGCCGTCACTGAGGAGACCGGCATCAGCGACGGGCCGGACGCGCCCAGCCGGCGGCAAAGCGTCGCGGACCTCATCGAGGCGGCCCGCTCCGCCGGGGACTACCGCGAGGACACTGACGCCGACCTGCTCGCCATCGTGGTCAACGGCGCGATCGACGCCATCGTCGCCGAGCAGCTCGCCAGGCCCGGGTTCGACGGCGGCCGCGCCGCCGACGAGCTGATCGGGATCCTGGACCGGGCGTACCGCCGCAGGCCGGGGCCCGACGCCGGCTGAACGCCCCGTACGGCGAGCGCCGTCCGCGCTCGTCGGCGCTGCCGGACCGGCGGGCGCGGAGCCGGCGACGACGGAGGCGAGTTGTGTGCCGATTCGGGGTTCGTTAGGCGATTCGCGGGCATAGCGTCAGGCGTGGCGGCTTCCCGCCGCCGGGCCTGCCCGGGGGCGGGTCAGGACGATCTGACGGTGGTGCGACGTGGACGAGACCGATCCGATGATGCTGGACCAGCGGGGACGACGCGGCCAGGGCGCCGGGCTGCCCCGGTTGCTGGGCGCGGTCAGCCTCGCCCTCGGGGCCGGCAGCCTGTTCGCCCCGCGCGCGGTGGCCCGGCTGACCGGGGTGGACGACTCGCCCGCCGCCCGCGCGGTCGTCACCGCCGTGGGCGCCCGCGAGCTGGCCCACGCGGCCGGCCTGCTCGCCGGCCGCAGCCCGGCCGGCTGGGCGTGGACCCGGGTGGCCGGCGACGCGCTGGACCTCACCCTGCTCGGACGGGCCTGGGCGGACCGGTGCGGCGAACGGCGTCGGCGGGTCGGCCTCACCACCGCCGCCGTCGCCGGCATCGCCGCCGTCGACCTGATCGCCGCCGTGCGCGCCGGACGGGCCCGGGCCGCGCGCCGGCGGGTGATCGACATGGAGGTCGCGGTCACCGTCAACCGGTCCCCGGCCGAGGCGTACCGCTTCTGGCGGGACCTGGAGAACCTGCCCCGGTTCATGTCCCACCTGGAGTCGGTACGCGCCGACGACCTGCGCCGGTCGCACTGGACCGCGCACGGCCCGGCCGGCCGCCGGATCGAGTGGGACGCGGAGATCGTCGACGACCAGCCGAACCGGTCGCTCGCCTGGCGGTCGCTGCCCGGCACCCGCGTGCCCAACGCGGGCCGGGTCCGGTTCGTGCCCGCGCCGGGCGATCGCGGCACCGAGGTCCGGGTGCGGCTGCGCTACGCCCCGCCGGCCGGCGCGCTGGGCCGGGCCGTGGCGAAGCTCTTCGGCGAGGAACCCGAGCAGCAGGTGCGCGACGACCTGCGCCGGTTCAAGCAGGTGGTGGAGACCGGCGAGGTGGTCCGCTCCGAGGGCAGCCCGGACGGCATCTCCGTGCGCCAGCAGGTCATGCAACGCCCCGCCCAGCCGCTGCCCATCGCCCGCCGCTGACCGCCCGCCACCCGAGAGGACGAACGATGAAGGCCACCGCCTGGATGGGCAAGGACAGCGTCAAGGTCGTCGACGTGCCCGACCCGACCATCATGAACGCGCGCGACGCGATCGTACGGATCACCTCGACCGCCATCTGCGGTTCGGACCTGCACCTCTACCACGGGTACATCCCCGCCATGCGCAAGGGCGACATCCTCGGCCACGAGTTCATGGGCGAGGTCGTGGAGGTCGGCCCGCAGGTACGCAACCTGCGCCCCGGCGACCGGGTGGTGGTGCCGTTCCCGATCGCCTGCGGGCACTGTTCCTCCTGTCAGCGCGGGCTCTTCTCGGTCTGCGAGAACTCCAACCCCAACGCCGGGGTGGCCGAGAAGATCATGGGGCACTCGCCGGCCGGCATCTTCGGCTACTCCCACCTGCTCGGCGGCTACGCCGGCGGCCAGGCCGAGTACGCCCGGGTGCCGTTCGCCGACGTCGGCCCGATCAAGGTGCCCGACGAGGTGCCCGACGACCAGGCCGTGATGCTCGCCGACGTGCTGCCCACCGGCTTCATGGGCGCGGAGATGTGCGACATCAAGCCGGGCGACGTGATCGCGGTGTGGGGGGCCGGCCCGGTGGGCCTGCTCGCCGCCGCCAGCGCCCGGATGCTCGGCGCGGAGCGGGTGATCGTCATCGACCGGTACCCGTACCGGCTGCGGCTCGCCGAGGAGCACACCGGCGCGGAGACCATCAACTACGACGACACCGACGTGCTCGACGCGCTCAACGCGATGACCGCCGGGCGGGGGCCCGACGCCTGCATCGACGCCGTCGGCCTGGAGGGGCACCACGGCAACACCGCCGTCTACGCGTACGACCGGGCCAAGCAGGCCGCCCGGGTCGAGACGGAGCGCCCGTTCGCGCTGCGCCAGGCCATCCTCGCCTGCCGTAGCGGCGGCGTCGTCTCGGTGGTCGGCGCGTACGGGGGCTTCGTCGACAAGTTCCCGATGGGCGCGTTCATGAACCGGTCGTTGATCATGCGTACCGGTCAGTGTCACGTCCAGCGCTACACCCGGCCGCTGCTCAACCGCATCCAGCGCGGCGACATCGACCCCAGCTTCATCATCAGCCACCGGATGCGCCTGAAGGACGCGGCCAAGGGCTACAAGATCTTCCAGAAGAAGCAGGACGAGTGCACCAAGGTCGTCCTCAAGGTCTGAGCCCCGGTGCGGGCGCCGACGGGGCCCGGGGTGGCGGAATCCGGCCGTCCCCGGGCCTCGTCGGCGGCGGCGGGTCAGGCCCAGGGGGCCGTCGGGTACCAGGGGATGATCTCGCGGCGGGCGAGCAGCCGCACGTCCCAGTAGAGGAACGTGAACGCGCCGGCGACGATGAACGCGACCGCGGTCAGGACCGCCAGGCGGCTCGGCCGGGCGCTGAACCAGCGTTGCAGGCGGGAACCGGCGAGCCAGGCCAGCAGCAGGAACAGCACCGCCATGATGACGATGTTGCCCAGGGACTGGAGCGTGAACGCCGCCGCGCCGTAGAGCGGGTTGCCGCTCTCGGCGGCGTCGCGGAACATCTGCCGGAACAAGGCGAAGGGCCGGCCGATCAGGAAGCCGGCGATCAGTGCGCCCATGAACACCATCGGGGCGTTGGGGAACCGCCGGGCGATCCGGGCGAACGGGTCCGGCACGACGCCCAGCGCGGCCAGACCGAGATAGATCATGATGAGCCCGATCGCGCCGAAGACGACCATGGACTGGATGCTCCTCGGCGACAGCCCGCCGGGCGCGTTGGGCGCGGTGGAGAACTGGGGCATCGACGTGCCGACGAGGCCGACGACCGCGCCGTAGGCGGCCGACACCGCGACCATGCCCACCGACATCCAGCCCAGTGGCTTCAGCGGTGCGACGAGCCGGCTGAACCTGCTGCCCGTGGTGCCGGTCAGTGGGGCCAGGGCGCCGAACGCTGCGATGTTGCAGGCGGTGAACGTGCCCGCGATGCCGGAGACGAAGGCGAACAGGATGCCCGCCGCGATGCCCTGGATGGGCGTCTCCTTGGCGTCGTGGCCGAGGAGTGTGTTGGCGACGTTGTCGCCGATGGTCCGGTCCACGAACTCCGCCGACCAGATGACGGTCAGCAGGAACCCGCCGAGGACGCTGAGGAGGATGATCAGCCCTCGCCGCCGGGGAAAGTGCCCGTTGACGAACGCGGACGTCCCGCTCCGCGTGGTGTCGGGGCTGAGCCGGACGGGCGCGTCGGGTCGCCGGGAAGACCTCTGGGTCTGCGTCACATGCGCTCCTCGGGGTGGGGGAGGGGGAACACGGGCGCCGCGTCGACGCCGACGCCCGCGACCGGCGTCGACGGCCGCCGATCGACGGTGGACGCGCCCGCCTGGCGCCAATGAATGACAAAGGCGCGGGTCGATGTCCGCGTTTCATCATGGGGTGGCCGCCGCCGGCCCGGTTCTTCCATCGTGCGCAATCTCCCGGGCCGTTTCGCCCGCTCCGGGTGCCGGTCAACTCCAGGACGGCCGGCTACCGGCCTCCGCCGCAGACGCGCAGATGAAGCGCCTTGGAGATCGTCGGAGGCGGCGCCGCGAAGGACGTGGGGTGTCGTCCGCCCGTCCGGCCTGTCGTCGGTCGGGTGATCGGGAAGGCGACCGCGCGACCCTTGTTGCCAACACTTTGCAATAAGCTGGCGAGCGGACGACGACTGCCGCGAGAGGACCAGCCATGCCCGACGCGCCCGCCCGGACCGCCGTGGACGGTCCGCCGCACACCGTGTCCGAGCTGGTGATGGCCTGGGGGCGCGGCTGGGCGGTCTCCAGGGACGCCCCCGCCCCCGTCGCGGTCCCCGGCGGCTTCCGGATCGACGTGGGCCGGCCGGGCCATCGCGTACGCCACGTGCTGCACACCTACGACGCCGACTCGCTCGGGCGGCTCGGCCGGGAGCTGACGGGGCCGGGCACCTGGATCAAGGTCAGCGGGGACCGCGCCGGCCTCCGCGCCGCCCTGCCCGACGCCTGGACGCTGGACATCGCCGGACACCTCATGAGCGCGCCGCTGACGCCGGGCGCGGCCGAGCCGCCCGCACCGTACGCGACGCGGGTCGTCGCCGGGGACAAGGTCGTCGTCGTGACGGTCCTCGACGCGTACGGGCACAGGGCGGCCATCGGGCGGCTGGCCGCCGCCGGGGAGTTCGGCATCGTCGACCAGGTCGAGACGGAGCCCGCCCACCGGCGGCGCGGGCTGGGCAGCGTCGTCGTGCGGGCGCTCTGCGACCACGCGGCGAGGCTCGGGATGCGCACCGGGATCCTCGTCGCCACCGACGAGGGACGCGCCCTGTACCGCGCGCTCGGCTGGACGGCGCGCTCGGACCTGTCGGGGGCGTACCTCAGCGAGGACCCGGGCCCGGCCTGACGCGCCGGCCGGGCTTGACGTGCCGGCCCGGCCTGACGCGCCGGCCGGGCCGGACGACGGGCGGAGTCGACCGGTGGACGGCGGCTACGCCGGAATGGCGCTGGCGCACGGCGGTGGCGGGCGGGCGTGGTGGCCCGGTCAGGGGATGGGCCACTCGTGGACCGGCCGGTTGGTGTGCATCAGCGTCACGTAGTGCCGCACCACCTCCCGCAGCGCCTCCGGCCGGTCGAGATGGTCGGCGGACTCCAGCCGGTCCAGGGTCTCCACCTGCCAGCTCGCCCCGTTGCGGCCGGTCAGGCACCGCTGCTCGATGACGCCGAGCAGCCGGTCCCGCTCGGCCGGGTCGAGGCCCCACCGGTCCAGCCCGTGGTGGGCCAGCGGCAGCAGCCGGCGCAGCACCAGCTCGGTGACCGGGAGATAGCCGAGGCCGGGCCAGAAGACCTGGGCGTCGATGCCGTAGCGGGCGCAGGCGTTGAAGTTCTCCTCGGCCGCGCTGAACGACATCTGCGACCACAGCGGCCGGTCGGCCTCGGCGAGCGCCCGGACGAGACCGAAGTAGAAGGCGCCGTTGGCCACGGTGTCGAGCACCGTCGGCCCGGCCGGCAGCACCCGGTTCTCCACCCGCAGGTGCGGGCGGCCCTTCAGCACGTCGTACACGGGGCGGTTCCAGCGGTAGACGGTGCCGTTGTGCAGCCGCAGCTCGGCGAGCCTCGGCACGTCCCCCCGGGCCAGGGCCTCGGCCGGGTCCTCCGCGTCGCAGACGGGCAGCAGCGCCGGGAAGTAGCGCACGTTCTCCTCGAACAGGTCGAACACCGTGGTGATCCAGCGCTCCCCGAACCACACCCGGGGGCGTACGCCCTGGGCCTTGATCTCCTCCGGCCGGGTGTCGGTGGCCTGCTGGAACAGCGGGATGCGGGTCTCCCGCCACAACTCCCGGCCGAAGAGCAGCGGCGAGTTCGCCCCCACGGCCACCTGGATGCCGGCGATCACCTGCGCGGCGTTCCAGTAGTCGGCGAACTGGGCCGGGCTGACCTGGAGGTGGAACTGGGTGCTCGTGCAGGCCGCCTCCGGGGTGATGGTGTCGGCGGTGACCGCGAGCCGTTCCACGCCGTTGATCGCGATCCGCAGGTCCTCGCCGCGGGCGGCGAAGATCTGCTCGTTGAGCAGCGCGTAGCGCGGGTTGGCCGACAGCGTCTCGGCGGTCAGGTGCTCCGGCCGCAGCGTCGGCAGGACGCCGATCATCACCATGTGCGCGCCCACCTCCCGCGCCTTGTTCTCGGCGGCGTTGAGGCTGGCCCGCACCGCCTCCTCGAACTCGCGGGTGCCGGTGCCGGCCAGCCGGCGCGGCGCCACGTTGATCTCGACGTTGAACTGGCCCAGCTCCGTCTGGAAGTCCGGGTCCGCGATGGCGGCCAGCACGTCGGCGTTGCGCATGGTCGGCATCGAGTCGTCGTCGACCAGGTTCAGCTCGATCTCCAGCCCGGTCATCGGCCGTTCGACGTCGAACCGGGACTCCCGGAGCATCTCGGCGAAGACGTCCAGGCACCGCCGTACCTTCTCGCGATAGCGGGCCCGGTCCTCGCGACTGAAGGTCCGCACGCCGACGTCCTCGCCCATGGTCACCGCCCTGTCACCGTTGGTTCCCCTAACCTCGCACGCCCGGGGCGGGCCGGGGAAGACCCGAAGCTTCTTGTACGTACCCAGCCCGGGCCCGCGTGATCCCTGTCGCCTCCGCCCGTCGTGCCGTCGGCGCGGTCGACGGGGTGGTTAGCATGTGCGGCAACCGGTGGGGGAGTGACGATGCGCGAGAAGATCACCAGGCTCTTCGTGGCGGCGGCGATCGCCGAGGCCTGCTCCTGGCTGGCCCTGCTGGTCGGCATGGCAGTCAAGTACGGCCCCCCGGGCAACGAGATCGGCGTGCAGATCTTCGGCCCGATCCACGGCGCGCTCTTCGTCGCGTACGGCCTGCTGGTCCTCGCGATGGCCCGGCTGCACCGGTGGCGGCCCTGGCCCACCCTCGTGGCCCTCGCCTGCGCCGTACCGCCGTTCGCCACCCTGATCTTCGAGCGCTGGGCCGCCAAGCGGGGGATGCTGCGCACCGCGGGCGAGCCGGACCGGCCGCTGACCCCCGTCGGCTGACCGGTCAGCCGGCGAGGAAGTCGGCCAGCGCGGCGGCGAGCTGCTCCGGGGCCTCCTCGGCCATGTGGTGGCCCGAGTCGATCGAGGCCACCCGCACGTCGTCGGCCCAGTCCCGCCAGATCGCCGCCGGGTCACCGTACAGGTCGACCATGTCGTCCCGCTCCGACCAGCAGAACAGCACCGGGCAGGCGATCCGCCGCCCGGCGGCCCGGTCGGCGTCGTCGGCCGCCCGGTCCGGGCCGAGCCCGGCCCGGTAGTCCTCGCACATCGCGTGCACCGTCGCCGGGTCGTGGATGGCCCGGCGGTAGTCGGCGTACGCCTCCTCGCCCATGGCCGCCGGCGACCCGCCGTACCAGGCGTCCGGGTCGGCGGTGATCACCCGCTCCGCCGGCTTGTCCGACTGGCCGAGGAAGAACCAGTGCCACCAGCGGGCCGCGAACCGGGCGTCGGCGCGCGCCAGGGCCTCGCCGATCGGCACCCCGTCGAGCACGCCCAGCCGGCTGACCCGCTCCGGGTGGTCCAGCGCGGTGCGCATCGCCACGTAGCAGCCCCGGTCGTGCCCGATCACGGCCGCGCGGTCGTGGCCGAGCGCGTCGAGCAGGCCGACCACGTCACGGGCCATCGCCCGCTTGGCGTACGTGGTGTGCCCCGGGTCGCTCGGCGGCTTCGACGAGCCGCCGTAACCGCGTAGGTCCGGGCAGATGACGGTGTGCTCGCGGGCGAGCAGCGGCGCGACCCGGTGCCAGGTCGCGTGGGTGCGCGGATGGCCGTGCAGCAGCACCACGGGTGGCCCCGAGCCGCCGTGGCGTACCCGCAGCTGGACCTCGCCGACGTCGATCCGCTCCAGCGTGAATCCCTCGAACATGTCCGCCACGGTGCCCACGGGCGCGCGGCCGGAAACCGCGCCGGCCGTCAGGTCAGCGCGGACCAGGCCAGCACGGCGGCGACCAGCAGCGCGCCCAGCACCGCCTGGAGCAGCAGCGGCGGCCCGAGGTGCGACCACAGGGTGGCGGTACGCGGGGTGAGCAGCTGACCCGTCGTCAGGTTGACGATCCGCTCGATCTTCGGTGGCAGGTCCGGGTCGCCCTGCGGGCGCAACGTGAGCTGCACGTGGTCGGCCGGGTGCAGCGCGCTCTGCGGCAGGTGCCCGTGCAGCTCGACCTCGCAGAGCCGCCCGGCGGCGTCGCGCAGCCGCACCGGGGTGACCAGGTATTCCGGGCCCTTCTTCAGGTCCTTGAAGCTTCGTCGGGCGGCGCCGGAGCCGGCGGAGAACAGGGAGCGGACCAGCGCCATCAGCAGGCCGGCGATCCCGGCCGCCACGAGCACCGCGACCAGCACCGGCTGGCCGATGCGCACCTCGCGCGGGTAGCCGTCCATCAGCCGCACGATCCGCCCCGTGACGATCCGGCCGGTCGGATGGACGATCCGCCGGATGTGCAGGTCGCTGTCCATCTCCACCACCCAGAGTCCGGTTGCGTTCACTCATGGTATCGGTCGTCCGGGTTGAACGACATGAATGAAATGCGGTCACGCGCTCGCGGCGGCCAGGTGACAACCGCAGCGGCACGGGTAAGCGGGGGGCCGAGCTGGAAAGGGGTCGAGCATGCAGCTGTCCTTCCTGCGCCCGCTCTACGACCGCCCGGGGCCGTGGGTCTCGGTGTACCTGGACGCGTCCGCCAACACGGAGGACGCCCACCCGGCGCTCGATCTGCGCTGGCGCGCCCTGCGTGACCAACTTCAACAGCAGCGCGCCGACGTGGACACCATCGACGCCGTCGAACGCGTCGTGCGGGGCCACGATCCGATGCCCGGCGGCTACGGGCTGGCGATCTTCGGCGCCCGGGGCCGGGTGGTGCTGTCGGAGTACCTCTCCGCCCCGCCGCTGCGGGACCTGGCCGCGTACACCTCGTTGCCGCACGTGATGCCCATGCTGGCGCAGCGCGGCGAGCAGGTGGCCTGGGTCCGGGTGCTGGCCGACCGGACCGGCGCCGACGCCATGGCGATCAGCGCCGGCGGCGTGCCGCGCCGGGCCCACGTGAGCGGCCGGGAGGACTTCCAGCTGCGCCGGGTGCAGCCCGGCGGCTGGTCGCAGTCGCACCACCAGCGGGCCGCCATGGAGGCCTGGCACCACAACGCGGGCGACGTCACCGCCGCCACGGTGGAGCTGGCCGAGAAGGTCGGCGCGGAGGTGGTGGTGGTCGCCGGCGACGTGCGCGCCACCGGCGTGATCGCCGCCCAGATGCCGGAACGCTGGCAGGACCTGATGGTGCGCACCGACGCCGGGTCCCGGGGCGGCGGCGCCGACCAGAGCCTGCTCGACGACCTCACCGTGCAGACCATCGCCGAGGTGGCCGACCAGCGGATCTCCGCAGTGCTGGACCGGTTCGGCATGCAGGAGGACGTCGGCGCCGGGCTGGACGCCGTCGTGTCCGCCCTGCAACGCAACCAGGTCGAGACGATGCTCATCGTCGACGACCCGTCCGCCACCGGGGAACTCTGGATCGGGCCGGACCCGACCGAGATCGCCACCGACCCGGGGCAGCTCGCCGCCATGTCCGTACGCGACCCGGAGAAGGTCCGCGCCGACGCCGCCCTCGTGCGCGCGCTGGTCGGCACCGACGCCGAGCTGACCGTGCTGGGTCCCGACGAGGCGCCGGAGCTGACCGACGGCGTCGGCGCGGTGCTGCGGTACGTCGACGCCGGCACGCCGGGGCGTGGCGATGGCTGAGCGTACGGTGGCCGACCTGGTGGTCGAGCGACTGCGCGCCTGGCGGGTGCCGCGGGTCTTCGGCTACCCCGGGGAGGCCATCGCCCCGGTGGTCGAGGCGTTGGACGCCTCGGGCGGGGACCCGGCGTTCGTGCCGGCCCGGCACGAGGAGACCGCCTCCTACATGGCCACCGGGCACGCCAAGTTCACCGGCGGGATCGGGGTCTGCCTGGCCACCCAGGGGCCCAGCGCCGTGCAACTGCTCAACGGCCTCTACGACGCCAAGCTCGACAGCAAGCCGGTGGTGGCGATCGTCGGCGAGGACGTCTCGGGTCCGCTCGGCGCCGCCCACCAGGAGATCGGGCTGAGCCGGCTGTTCGCCGACGTGTGCAACCAGTTCGTCCGCTACGGCCGGGTCCCCGACGGGGTGCCCGCCCTGCTCGACCAGGCGTTCCGCACCGCCGCCGCCACCCGCAGCCCGGTCTGCGTGGTGCTGCCGCGGCAGTTGCAGGAGGCCACCGTGCCCGACCTGCAGTCCCACGCGGCCGGGGTGCTCTCGGCGACGCCGGGGGAGCCGCTGGCCAGGGTCCTGCCGCACGACGCCGACCTGGACGCGGCCGCCCAGCTGCTCGCCAACGGCCGGCGGACCGCGATCCTGGTCGGGCAGGGCGGCCGGGGCGCGGCCGGGGAGATCGTGGCCCTCGCCGACCGGCTCGGCGCCGGGGTGGCGGCCTCGCTGCTGGGCAAGCCGGTGCTCGACGAGCGGCTGCCCTTCCACGCCGGCGTGCTCGGCGAGGTCGGCACCCCGGCCGCCGCCGAGCTGATGGGCGGCTGCGACACGCTGCTGCTGGTCGGCACGAACGACCCGTGGACGGACTACTTCCCGATGCCGGGGCAGGCCCGCACGGTGCAGATCGACATCGACGGGCGCCGGATCGGCACCCGCTACCCGGTGGACGTGCCGCTCGTGGGCGACGCCCAGGAGACACTGCGGGCGTTGCTGGCCCGCGTACCCGACCGGCCGAACGCCCGGTGGCGGGAGACCGTCGAGGGCTCGGTCGACCGGTGGCGGGCCGAGCGGGCGGACCGGGCCGCCGCCCCCGCCGAGCCGGTGAACCCGCAGCTCGTGCTGCACGAGCTCTCCACCCGGGTCCCGCCGCGCGGGGCGGTGGCGGTGGACGTCGGATCGGTCATGTACTGGTACGCCCGGCACCTGGAGCTGCCCCCGGGCGTCACCGCGCAGCTCTGCGGCACGCTCGGCACGGTGGGCTGCGCCCTGCCGTACGCCGTGGCGGCCAAGCTCGCCGCCCCGGACCAGCCGGTGATCGCCCTGCTCGGCGACGGCGCGATGCAGCTCAACGGGCTGGCGGAGCTGATCACCGTGGCGCACCACTGGCGGGAGTGGCGCGATCCCCGCCTGGTGGTGCTGGTGCTCAACAACCGGGACCACTCCGGCATGGGCGGCGGCCGTACGCCCACCGACCCGACGCTCCGCCGGCCCGACGTGCCGTACGCCGGCTGGGCGCGCCTGCTCGGCCTGCACGGGGTGCGGGTCGACCGGCCGGAGCTGGTGGGGGCGGCCTGGGACGAGGCGCTGGCGGCCGACCGGCCCTGCGTACTGGAGGCGGTGGTCGATCCGGCGGTGCGGCTGGCGCCGCCCGAGCCCGCGTTCGCGGACCTGCGCGAGGTGTTCGCCGAGGGCGACGCCGCCCGGCGGGTACGCGACCGGATGCTCGCCGCCGGGGTGGCCGTGGAGGTCGACGACCTCGTTTAACGCTCCGGGCGAGGGGCACTGAGGACGGGCAGTACGACGCTGGAGGTCACCTTGTCAGAGTCCCCGGACCGCCGGTACGGCCCCGCGCCCCTGCCGCAGCCCCGTGGGCCGGTGTCGGCGGCCCTGCTGGACGCGCTGCGGCGGGCGCCGCACGACCTTCCGGCGGGGCTCGGCGCCGGGCTCGCCCCCGCCGACGCCCTCACCGACGAGGACCTCCAGCTCACCCTCTTCTGCTGCTACGAGCTGCACTACCGGGGCTGGCAGGGTGTCGACGAGGACTGGGAGTGGCAGCCGTCCCTGCTCGCGCTGCGCGCGTACGCCGAACGGCACTTCGAGGCGGCGTTGCGCGCGCTGGTGGGACCCCTGCCGGCGGCGCTGCCCGGCGGGGTGCCGGCGGCCCTGGCCGACGTGGTCGCCGCCGACGACGGGCCGTCGCTCGCCGGCCACCTGCAACGCCGGGCGTCGCTGGCCCAGTTCCGGGAGTTCGTCACGCACCGCTCGATCTACCACCTGCGCGAGGCCGATCCGCACAGCTGGGCACTGCCGCGCCTCGGCGGGCCGGCGAAGGCCGCCCTGGTGGAGATCCAGATGGACGAGTACGGCAACGGGCGCCTCGACCGGATGCACGCCGAGCTGTTCCGGGTCACCCTGGCCGAGCTGGGGCTGGACACCGGCTATGCCGCCCACCTGGACGCCGTGCCGGCGGTCACCCTGGCCACCAACAACCTGATGTCGCTGTTCGGGTTGCACCGGCGGCTGCGCGGGGCGCTGCTCGGGCACCTCGCCGCGTACGAGATGACCTCCTCGCTGCCGAACCGCCGGTACGGCAACGGGCTGCGCCGCCTGGGCCTGGGCGAGGCGGCCACGCGCTTCTACGACGAGCACGTCGAGGCCGACGCGGTGCACGAGCAGATCGCCGCGTACGACCTGTGCGGCGGGCTGGTCCGGGTGGAGCCGGCGCTCGCCCCGGACGTCCTCTTCGGCGCCGCCGCCGCGCTGGCGGTGGACCGGCTCTTCGCCGCGCACCTGCTGGACGCCTGGGCTGCCGGCCGCACCTCCCTGCGCGCCACCGCCGCACCGATCCGCATCGACCTGCGCGACCGCCCGCGCCCCGGCGGCAGACCCGCCGCCGTAGCCTGACCCACCCTTCCCCCGCCCCGCCCCGCCCGTCGTGCGGGCCGTGGATCATGCAGTTGTGGCGCCCCGCAGAAGCCTCGAAACATCAGCTTCCGCCCACCAGAAGTGCATGATCGACGCGGCCGGCCACCGGGGCGCGGCAGGGGCGGGGGCGCGGGGTGGGTCAGGGGGTTTCGCGGGTGGGGGCGGCGCGGAAGTTGACGGCCTTGTGGGTGCCGTCGCAGAACGGCTTGAGCGCCGACTTCCCGCAGCGGCACAGGGCCACCGTGCCCCGCCGCGCGTCGATGGTCTCCCCGTCGGGGGTGACCAGGGCGAAGTCGCCCCGGACCAGCAGCGGCCCGTCCTGGTAGGGGGTGATGGTGGCCGCCGCGGGAGTGTCGTCGTCGGTGCGCATGGGCGCTGAAGTGCCCCTTGCTCCGGCCCTGAAACCCCTGCTCACCGGCGTGCCGTCGCGGTGGGTGACCGGCGTCGTCACCCGGTTCGGCGGTTCGGCGGCGGCCCGCCCGGGATCTTCTGATTGCTCCCGCCCGGTGGGGGATGCCCCGTTTGAACCCCATCGGGACGGGAAGCCGGGCCGCGTGGTGAGCGAACGAGGCAAGGTGGAGCCGGGGCCCAAGGTGCGCAAGGGGCTCACGGCCGACGGTGCCGGGCTGGCGGGCGACCGGGTGGTGGCCGCCGGCAGCGCCGCGCGGGTCCTGGTGGCCGCCACCGCCCGGGCGCTGCGCGGCACCGACTGCGCCGACCTCGGGCACCCGGGACACCCGGGGCCGCTGTCGCGGTTCGTCGGCGCGCCCGAACCGGTGCGCCGGGCGGCGGTGATCCGGGCGGCCGGCCGGGTGGCGCTCACCCCCGGACAGACCGCCGAGGTCGACGCGGGCCGGGTCGCCCGTTGGTTCGCCGAGCAGTACCCGCGCCGCCGATACCCGGGTGTCCTGGTCGGCTCCCCGCACGGCGCGGCCGCGCACCTGGCGATGGCGCTCGGCGTGCCCTGGCTGCCGGCCGGGTTCGAGATGACCGTGCACTGGGCGCAGGGCGCCGTCGACCGGCCGCAGGCCGCCCTGGACCACGGCGCCGCGCTCACCGCCCGTCTCCTCGGCGGCAACGCCGACCTGCACGTACGCCAGGTGCACTGCCCCGCGAGCCGGGGCGCGCTGGCCGGCGCCACGGTGTCGCTGGCGGCCCGGTGGCGGTCCCTGCCGGCCGCGTACGCGCGGTTCCTGGCCGACCGGCTGGAGCCCGGCGCCCCGGTGCTGCTGCTGCGCGACGCCCGCACCTGGCCGGTGTTCGACTCCGCCCCGGGGCACAGCTTCCAGGTCGGCTGCCCGGGCAGCGGCCTCGACCCGGTCGACTTCCACCCGGACAGCCACGCCCTGCGCCAGGTGCTCCGCTCGGCCGGCGGGGACGGCGCGCACTGGGAGCCGCCGGAGGTGGCCTCGCCGCCCGAGCCAGCGGAACACGGCGTGGAGTCCGGTTTCGAGGCCGGCGTCCAGGAGTGGACCGGCGGGCACGGGCATCCGCTGCACCGGGTCCTCGTGCCGCGGCCGGAGGCGCTCAGCGCCGCGACCGCCGACCTGTACCGGCGCTGGCTGCGCGCGGCCGGCAAGACCGGCGACCGGCTGGTGGTGGAGTGCGGCCGGCTGCTCGACCCGTGGCAGGTGGTGCGGGCCGGGATGGTGCCGTACTGGTGCGAGAACGCCACCCGGCGCAGCGTGGAGGCGGTGGAGTGGTGGCTCGCCGGGAGCGAGCCGTTCAGCTCGGTGGACGTGCTGCCCGAGCCGCCCGGCCTGCGGTCGCCGGCGCTGGCCGGGCTGCCCCAGTGGCTGGCCGTCGCCGGCTTCGGGCGCCGCCGGCGGGCGCTGGACCGCACCTCGGCGCGCGGCTACCCGGTCACCTCGGTGCCCACCCGCCGGGCGACGGAGGTGCTGCGGGCGCAGCCGTACGACCTGCCGACGCCGCCGCCGATGACCGTCCCCGAGGCCCTCGCGGCGCTGCGCGACGGTGGCTCCCACCAGGGGTTACTCGTCTGTTGAGGCGGCCCTTTCGAAACATCCTCGCGAACCCCGCGTCCCGTGGTTGAGTACCTACGGAGCGGGAACACCGCTGGCTGCGACGGCCTGATCACGCCGTCCGGCGTGGCGCCGTCGCCCGCTGACATCCCAGTCATGTGACCCATTTTCCGGCCCGGGCGTGGTGCGACCACGCGCGCGCACGACCGGTTTCCTGAATCCGGGCGGGGGACCTTCCTGAGGGAGGCGCGGATGTTCGGACAGACCACCACGACCACACCACCTCCGACCGATCGGGGCCTGGAGGACCTCGACGCGGCCGCACTGGCGTACGCGGCGCGGATCGAGGGCCTACCGCCCGAACGACGCCAGGAGGCACGTGACGACCTCGTCCGGTTCGCCCTGCCGTTCGCGGGCCGGCTGGCCCGCCGCTACCGGGGGCGGGGCGAGCCGCTGGAGGACCTGGAGCAGGTCGCCCGGCTTGGCCTGGTCAACGCCGTCGACCGGTACGACCCGGAGCGGGGCTCCTTCACCGCGTACGCGGCCATCACCATCGTCGGGGAGATCAAGCGGCACTTCCGCGACCGCACCTGGGGCGTGCACGTGCCGCGCCGGCTGCGTGACCTGATCCTGGAGGTCGGGCAGGCCACCTCCGCACTGACCAGCGAGCTGTCCCGGGCCCCGACGGTAGCCGAGTTGGCGGAACGGCTGGAGACCCCGCAGGAGGAGGTCCTCGCCGCGCTGGAGTCGGCCGCCGGCTACAGCCCGGCCTCGCTGAACGCCCCCGTCGGCGGGGAGAGCTCGGCGGAGTTCGGCGACCTGGTCGGCGAGTCCGACAACGCGCTGGAGTCCGTCGACGACCGGGTGACGGTCAGCGGGCTGCTGCACCGGCTGCCGTGGCGGGAGCGGCGCATCCTGGCCATGCGCTTCTACGGCAACCAGACCCAGGCGGAGATCGCCGCCCGCTTCGGCATCTCCCAGATGCACGTCTCCCGGCTGCTGTCGCGGGCGCTGACCTGGCTGCGCCAGGCGATGCTGGCCGACGCCCCGCCGCCGTGGCAGAACGGGACCGCCGAGTCGTCCGAGCCGGCGAAGACGAGGATCTCGGTGCGGCACAACGGCGACCGGGTGGTCGTGGAGGTCGGCGGGGAGGTCGACCGGGACGGCGCGGACCAGCTCCGCCGGGCGATGCTGGAGGCGGTGACCGGGCAGCCCGCCGAGGTGGTGGTCGACCTGGTGGGCGCCGGTGGCTTTGACGCCGGCGGCATCGCCGCGCTGATGGCGGGCCGCGAGGCCGCCGCCCGCACGGGCGTACCGCTGCGGCTGACCCGCGTCCAGCCGGCCGTGCGCCGCTCACTCACGGCGGCGGGCCTGGCGGCGGCCCGCGAGGGCTGAGACCACGTCGCGCAGAAGGGCCGGCACCCCGCGGGTGCCGGCCCTCTCGCGTACGCCCGCTCAGCGCTCGGGCGTGTCGCCGGGCCCGCGCGGATGCCGCCAGCGCTCCCTGGCCGGCGGCTCCCGGTCGGCGCCGGGGCGGGTCTCCTCCGGCTCGTCGGTCTGCTCGAAGCTGGGCCGCCGGATGTCGTCCGGCTCGGGCACGTCCACGGGCCGGGCCCCGGACTGCGCCGCGGGCTGGTACGCGGCGGCCTCCCGCGCGCCGTGCGCCCCCTCGGCGGCCGGCGCCTCGGGCACGTGCTTCTCGCGGTGCAGCTCGTCGCGGAGCTCCTGCGGCGGCTTGGTGCTGCGCTGGGGCAGGTCCCGACCGAGGTCGGCGACGAGCGGGCCGTACTTGGCGTCGAAGGCGGGCCGCTCCGAGCGGATGCGGGGCATCCGGTCGAAGTTGCGCAGGGGCGGCGGGCAGGTGGTGGCCCACTCCAGGGAGTTGCCGAAGCCCCACGGGTCGTCGACGTTCACCATCGCCCCGTAGCGCCAGGACTTCCAGGCGTTCCAGATGAAGAAGAGGGTGGACGCGCCGAGCACGAAGGCGGAGATGCTGGAGAAGGTGTTCAGCGCGGTGAACCCGTCGCTGGGCAGGTAGTCGGCGTACCGGCGGGGCATGCCCTCGTTGCCCAGCCAGTGCTGGACGAGGAAGGTGCCGTGGAAGCCGAGGAACATGGTCCAGAAGTGGGCCTTGCCGAGCCGCTCGTCGAGCAGCCGCCCGGTCATCTTCGGCCACCAGAAGTAGAAGCCGCCGAAGAGCGCGAAGACCACGGTGCCGAACAGCACGTAGTGGAAGTGCCCGACGACGAAGTACGTGTCGTGCGTGTGCCAGTCCGCCGGCGGGCTGGCCAGCAGCACCCCGGTGAGGCCGCCGAAGAGGAAGGTGACCAGGAAGCCGATCGCGAAGAGCATCGGCGTCTCGAAGGTGATCTGCCCCTTCCACATGGTGCCGATCCAGTTGAAGAACTTCACCCCGGTGGGCACCGCGATCAGGTAGCTCAGGATGCTGAAGAACGGCAGCAGCACCTGGCCGGTGGCGAACATGTGGTGGGCCCACACCGTCATCGACAGCACGGTGATCGCGATGGTGGCCAGCACGAGGCCGGTGTATCCGAAGATCGGCTTGCGGGAGAAGACCGGGATGATCTCGGTGATGATGCCGAAGAACGGGATCGCGATGATGTAGACCTCGGGATGGCCGAAGAACCAGAACAGGTGCTGGTAGAGCATCGGGCCGGCGGTTCCCGGGTCGTACACGTGGGCGTTGAGCAGCCGGTCCGCCGAGAGCGCCATCAGCGCGGCGGCGAGCAGCGGGAACACCAGGATCACCAGCACGCTGGTGAAGAGCATGTTCCAGGTGAAGATCGGCATCCGGAACATGGTCATGCCGGGCGCGCGCAGGGTGAGGATCGTGGTGATCAGGTTGACGGCGCCGAGGATGGTGCCCAGCCCCGAGATCACCAAACCGATCACCCACATGTTGGCGCCGACGCCGGGGGAGTGCTCCTGGCTGCTCAGCGGCGAGTACGCGGTCCAGCCGAAGTCGGCGGAGCCGCCCGGGGTGAGGAAGCCCCCGAGCACCATCAGGCCGCCGAACAGGTAGAGCCAGTACGCGAGGGCGTTGAGCCGGGGGAACGACACGTCGGGGGCGCCGATCTGGATCGGCACGATGTAGTTGGCGAACCCGAACGCCGCGGGGGTGGCGAACAGCAGCAGCATGACCGCGCCGTGCGAGGTGAAGAGCTGGTTGTACTGCTCGGCGGAGAGGAACTGCAAGTTGGGCCGGGCCAGTTCGGCGCGCATCAGCATCGCCTGGATCCCGGCGACCAGGAAGAAGCCGAACGAGGTCAGCAGGTAGAGCAGGCCGATCTGCTTGTGGTCGGTGGTGGCCAGGAACCGGGTCAGTTTGCCGCCGGGAAGCGCCTTGCGCAGCGGCCCGGGGTAGCCACCGAAGCGTGCCGGCGCCAGGATCGCCGGTCCTCGGTCGCGTGGTTCCGTGGTTACCCGCTTGGGCATGTGACTCTCACCCCGCCAGACGACAGATAGGACGGCGCGGCTACCCGCCCCTCATCCCATGAAACCAGGCGACAGCGGTTATTCAGGCGAGAGTGGTAAATTCGGTCAATTCGCGGGCAGTATGGCCCAGACGACCTTTCCGTCGCCGGCCGGCGCGCTGCCCCACCGCTGGGCCGTCTCGCGCACGAGCATCAGCCCTCGGCCGCCCTCGGCCCGCAGGTCGCCGGCGCCGGTCCGGACCGAGGTCCGGCTGCCGTCGGCGACCACCAGGTGCAGGTACGGCCGACACAGGGTCAGCGTCACCTGCATCGGCGTGCCGGCGTGCCGGACGACGTTGCCGACCAGTTCGCTGAGCACCAGCGACGCCGGCCCGACGGTCTCCGGCAGGTTCCAGCGGGCGCACGCGTCGGTGACCAGCTCCCGCGCCCGCCGGCAGGCCTCCGCCACCGGTTCGAGCCGGGCCCGCAGCCGGGGCGCCGCCGCCGCGTTCGCCACCCGGGTCGCCTCGCCGCAGTCGCGGCGCACGGGCACCACCCGGCAGGCGGTCGACTGGGCCAGCCAGGTCGCCGCCTCGCCCGGCGGGGCGCACAGCACGACGGGCACCGCCGGCCAGCCGGCCGCCCGACGGGCGACGGCGGCGAAGACCGAGAGGGCGAGACGGTCACGGACGGTGATGTCGGTGAGGTCGACCACGAGCGCGTCAGGCTGGCTGGCGAGGCAGCCGTCCAGCGCGTCGTGCACCGTGCGCATCGTGCCGAGGTCGAGGTCGCCATGGAGGCGTACGACGGTCACCGGCGACTCGTCGTGCACCTCACAGGTGATCCGGCTCGGCATCGTGCCCTCGTTTCGCGTCGTCGGGAATCTGCGAACTACCCGGCCGCGTGGAGGGTCAAACCGGACCGGCCGGGGCGTCCCCGCCCCGGCCGGTCACGGTGCGTCACCGGCGGGTCCGGTCCCGCGTGGTCAGGATGCCGAGCGCGATCATGCCCAGGCCCAGGAACAGGTGCAGCCAGTTGTCGGCGTTGTTGACCGGGATGAAGTTGGCCGCGCTGTCGTGGTCGATCACCAGGCCGTAGAGCCAGAGCACCAGGTAGATCGCGCCGCCGCCGACCAGGTACGTCCGCGCGCCCGTGACGGTGCGGGCCAGCAGCAGCCCCGCCACCCCGAAGAGCAGGTGGACGATGTTGTGCAGCACCGAGACCTGGAACAGGCCGAGCAGCTTGGATTCGGAGTCGTGCCCGGCGAAGCGCAGGTCGCCGAAGTTGCTGGTGATGCCCGGCACGAAGCCGAGCACGCCGACCAGGAGGAAGACCACCGCCACGGCGGTGGCGGCCCGCCGGACGGGAGCCCTGCCGTCGGCCGGGTTGTGCCGGGCGCGGGAGCGCGCCATGGGACCGGTCACCGCCGTCTCCTCACTGTGCGAGAACGCTGAGTGGATCGCGCCTTCCCGCTGCTCCAGCCGTCAAACCCCACCGCCGGGGGAGCGCCCCGACCCACGCGCCCCGGCACGCGAGCGGGGCCGGCCCACCGTGACGGCGGGCCGGCCCCGGGACGCGGATCGCCGGTCAGGCCGGTTGCAGGCGCGGGGCGGCGGCGAGCTGGCGGACCCGCTCGTAGAGGCCCACGTACTTCTCGGCCATCACCGCGGGGGTGAAGCGGACGGCGGCCTCGCGCCGGCACTCGTCCGGATCCAGCAGGCCGGCGGCCAGCAGCAGGTCGCCCAGCTCCTCTTCGTCGGTGGTGAGCAGGCCGGTGCGGCCGTGCTCGATCAGCTCGGGCAGGCAGCCCCGGGCGGTGGCCACCACCGGCGTGCCCAGGGCCAGCGACTCGACCACCGCCGTGCCGCCCGGCTCCTCCCAGCGCAGCGGGAACAGCGAGGCCCGGGCGCCGGCCAGCAGGTCGTCGCGTTCCTGCCCGGCCACGGTGCCCACCCAGCGGACCAGGTCACCGTCGACGTGCGGCGCCACCTCGTCGTAGAAGAACCGGACGTCCGGGTTCTGCCGGGCCTCGTCCCCGGCGGCGGCCAGGTCCTCCGGCCGGTGGTACGGGCCGACGGGCCCGGCGAGCACCAGCGGCACCCCCACCCGCCGGGCGAGGCGCGCGCCCACGTCCTGGCCCTTGCCCGGGTTGATCCGGCCCAGGATGATCAGGTAGTCGCCCTTCTCCGCCCGGGGCCGACGGTCCGCGTCGACGGCGAGCGGGGTGGACAGGTGCACGTGGCCCACCGAGTGCTCCCGCAACGCCCGGGGCGCGCGGGCCAGCTGCGAGGCGGACACCCCGTTGACCCGGACCCGGTCGCCGCCGTCGACGTTGCCGTAGAGCGCCGGGTGCTTGGCCAGGTCCCAGTGCAGCGTGTGCAGGGCCGGCGGGGCGTCCGGGCCCATCGCGGCGAGCGTCGCCAGGCCGACCGCCTCCACGTGGTCGTGCACCAGGTCGATGTCGTCGCGCGAGTGCAGCGCGCGCACCACGCCGTTCAGGTGCGCCTGGGAGATGCCGCAGACCTGGTTGTACGGCCGTTGCAGGGCGTGGAACTGCCCGTCGGGGAAGACGGAGAACTTCTCGTCGACCGGCAGCGTGCTGCTGTCGACCGACGCGAGCACCACCCGTACGCCGAGGCGGCGCAGCTCCGGCACCAGCGTCGCGATCACGTTCTCGATGCCGCCGTAGCCGGGCGGCGGCACGGACAGCCACGGACCGGCGTTCATCAGGACGGTGAGGCTCATGCGGGATTCCTTCCCTCGGCGGGGGCCTGGGCCGTCCGCGCCCGGTCGTTCACGGTCACGGGGGGTCGCGTGTTCACGCCGCGGCGACCCGTCGGCGGGGGATCCGGTGCCGCAGCTCGGCCAGGGGCGGCCGCTCCTCGACGGAGACGTCGCTGACGACGATCTCCCGGTCCAGGTTCGGCAGGGCGTCCGAGCCGCCGCGCCGGAACTGGGTCAGCAGGGCGGCGGGCAGCGCGCCCGGTGCCGCCCAGCCGCGCCGCTGCAACCGCGACCAGGCGGTGAGCATGATCTGGGCCGACATCCGGCCCAGCGCGGCGGTGTCCTGGTGGCGGTGCTTGCGCTCGCCCAGGTCCACCTGGGCCAGCGCGTCCAACCCGACCAGCTCGAGCAGGTCGATGAGCATCGCCGTCTCGACCCCGTAGCCGGAGACGAACGGCACCCGTTCCAGCACCTCCCGGCGGCCGGCGTACTCACCGGCGAGGGGCTGCACGAAGCCCGCCAGCTCGGGCCAGAACAGGTTCAGCATCGGCCGGGCCATCAGCTCCGTCACCCGCCCGCCGCCGTCGGCCTCCACGCTCGACGCCCCGACCAGCGGGCGGTGGTAGAAGCCCTTCACGAAGTCCACCGAGGGATCGGTCAGCAGGGGACCGATCAGCCCGGTGACGAAGTGCGGGCGGAACTCGCGCAGGTCGGCGTCGATGAACGCCACCACGTCGCCCTCGGCCGCGGCCAGCCCCGCCCAGAGCGCGTCGCCCTTGCCGGTGAGCCGGGGCAGGCCCCGGGTCATCGCGTCCTGGCTGACCACCTCCGCGCCGGCGGCGCGGGCCACGCTGGCGGTGCGGTCGGTGGACCGGGAGTCCACCACGATCAGCTCGTCGACGAGCGCCACCCGTTCCATCAGGTGCTCGCGGATCGTCGACACGATCGCGCCGACCGTCGCCTCCTCGTTGCGGGCCGGCAGGACCACGCTGACCCTGCTGTCGCCCTTGGCGCGGATCAGGCGCCGCGCCGGCCAGTCACCCGCCGACGTGGTGCGGTAGGTGGCCCACGCCTCCACCACCGGTGACACCATCGTTTCCGTGTTCCGCACAGGCACCCCCAGATCGTGGCGGAAAGAAACCTTCCCTGTTTTTCCCACTACCGCGCTCGCGCTAACCGCAGCATGCCTAACAGCTTGATCACGGCGGTGACGTGACCGGGTTCCGCCCTGGTGAACGTTTGGTTGCGCGCACGCGGGGGGAGTGCAGTCGCCGAACGCGAAACTGTGGCGAAGGGGCTTCACATGCGCACGTGCCGGGTGGGACTGGTTGGGGCCGGCGGGGTGGCGCAACGCCATGCCCGGGTGTTGGGCGGGTTCGCGGACGTGGAACTGCTCGGGGTGACCGACGTGGTGCCGGAGGCGGCGGCGGAACTGGCGGACGCGCACGGCGCCCGGACCTTCGGCGACGTCGGGGAACTGCTGGCCGCCGGCCCGGACGCGGTCTACGTCTGCGTGCCGCCGTTCGCCCACGGGCCGGCCGAGGAGGCGGTCGTCGCGGCCGGGGTGCCGATGTTCGTCGAGAAGCCGGTCGCCGTCGACCTGGTGACCGCCGAGCGCATCGCCGACCTGGTGGCCGGGCGGGGGCTGCTCACCGGCGTCGGGCACCACTGGCGGTACCTGCCGGTGGTGCAGCAGGCCCGGGAACTGCTCGGCGACCGTCCGGTGCGGATGGTCAGCGGCGCGTGGTGGGACAAGGTGCCCCCGGTGGCCTGGTGGTCGCGGCGGGACCGCTCCGGCGGCCCGGTGGTCGAGCAGGCCGCCCACGTGCTGGACCTCATCCGGTGCCTGGTCGGCGAGGCCACCGAGGTCACCGCGTACGGCAACGGCACCCCGCCGCCCGTCGACGGCGCCGACATCGACTCGGTGACCACCGCGACGCTGCGCTTCGCCGACGGCGCGGTCGGCACGCTCACCGCCGCCTGCGTACTCGGCTGGAAGCACCGCGCCGGACTGGAGATCCTCGCCGACGGGCTGGCCCTCTCGCTCAGCGAGGACGGCCTCGTCGTGCGCGACGCCGACGGGGAACGCCGCTTCGACGCCGACCCCGAGGCCGCCCGGGTGGCTGTGGACCGGGCCTTCGTCGACGCGGTCCGGGGCGTCGGCGACGACGTCCGCGTCCCGTACGCCGAGGCGCTGCGCACCCAGCGGCTCGCCCTCGCGGTCGCCGACTCCGCCCGCACCGGCCGGCCCGTACGGCTGGACACGCCCGTCGCCGCACCGCTCGCCACGGGGGTGACCGTCGATGCGTGACCACGTCGTGGTGGTCAGCGGCCCGGGCCGGGTGGAGCTGGTCGAACAGGACGCCGCCGAGCTGACCGACGGCACGTTCCGGGTCGAGACGCTGTTCAGCGGCGTCTCCGCGGGCACCGAACTCAGCTACGTCAAGGGCACCAACCCCTACCTCAACGTCACCTGGAACGCCGACCTCGGGCTCTTCCAGCCGGGCGCGGCCAGCACCCCGTACCCGGTGACCCGGCTGGGCTACATGCAGGTCGGCCGGGTGGTGGAGAGCCGTACGCCCGCCGTCGCCGTGGGCACCGTCGGCGCGATGACGTACGGCCACCGCACCGGCTGGGTCGCCGACCCGGTCGCCGAGCGGTTCGTGCCGCTGCCCGAGGACCTCGACCCGCTGCTCGGCGTCTACGTCGCGCACATGGGTCCGATCTGCGCCAACGGGGTGCTGCACGCCGCCGCCGACCTGCACGGCGCCGACGTGCGGTCGCTGGGCGACGGGGTGCGGGGCCGCCGGGTCGCGGTCGTCGGCAGCGGGGTGGTGGCCCTGCTCACCGCCCTGTTCGCCAAGCGGCACGGCGCCGCCTCGGTGGTGGTGCTCGACCCCACCCCGCAGCGGCGGGCCGTCGCCGAGGCGCTGGGCCTGGAGACCCTCGACCCGGAGGCCGACGACCCGGCGGTGGTGCTCAAGACCCGCTGGGCACACGGACCCGGCGACCGGGGCGCCGACGTGGTGTTCCAGTGCCGGGGACAGGCGTGGGCGTTGCAGCTCGCCCTGCGCCTGCTGCGCCCCCAGGGCACGGTCGTCGACCTGGCCTTCTACCAGGCCGGCGCGGACGAGGTCCGGTTCGGCGAGGAGTTCCACCACAACGGACTGTCGCTGCGGTGCGCGCAGATCGGCCGGGTACCGCGTGGGCTCGCCCCCACCTGGGACCGGGAGCGCCTCTCCGCCGAGACGATCGACCTGCTGCGCGCGTACGGGGACGTGATCCGCAAGCACCTCGTCTCGGCGGTGGTGCCGTTCGAGCAGGCCCCGGCCCTGCTGACCGACCTCGCCGAGCGGCGCCGCCAGGAGCTCCAGGTGGTGCTGACCGTCTGAGGTCCCGCGTCGCCCCCCGGGCGGGTGGCGCGGCCCGATACCGTGCCAGCCATGACCGCCGCCGCTCCCGTGACGACCGCCGACGACTCCGCGCCCACCGCCGCCGGCGGTCCGGACGGGAGCGTGGACGACCGGCGGGTCGGCCTGGCCGCCCTGCTGCCGTACCTGCGCGCCCACCGCGGCACCCTCGCCGTGGTGGGCGCGCTGTCGTTGGCCGGCGCGGCGGCGTCACTGGCACAGCCGCTGCTCACCCGCTCGGTGCTGGACGGGCTCTCCGGCAGCCGATCGGTGGGCGGCCTGGTCGCGGCGCTGGTCGCCCTGGTGCTGGTGGCCGCGGCGATCGGCGGGGTGCGGGACTACCTGCTGCAACGTACCGCGGAGGGGGTCGTGCTGGGCACCCGGCGGCGGCTGGCCGGCCACCTGTTGCGGCTGCCGATCGCCGAGTACGACCGCCGCCGCACCGGCGACCTGCTCTCCCGCGTCGGCTCGGACACCACCCTGCTGCGCGCGGTGGTCACCTCCGGCCTGTTCGAGGTCGTCACCGGCGCCGTGATGGTGCTCGGCGCGGGGGGCGCGATGGTCCTGCTCGACCCGGTGCTGTTCGGGGTGACCCTGCTCGGGGTGGCCGCCGGCATCGGCATCGCCGTCGCCTTCGCCCACCGGGTGCGGGGCCTGGCCCGCGCCGCCCAGGAACGCGTCGGCGAGATGACCTCGGCGGTGGAACGCGCCATCTCCGCCGCCCGGACGATCCGGGCGGCGCGGGCGGAGCGGCGCGAGGCGGACGCGATCGGCGTCAGCGCCGCGCGGGCGTACGCGGCGGGCCTGCGGGTGGCCCGGGTGCAGGCGTTCGTCGGCCCGGCCAGCAGCGTCACCATCCAGGGGGCGTTCCTGCTGGTCCTCGGGGTGGGCGGGGCGCGGGTGGCGGCGGGCGCGATCACCGTCGGCGACCTGGTCGCCTTCATCATGTTCCTGTTCTTCCTGGTCCTTCCGCTCGGGCAGGCGGTGCACGCCTACACCCAGTTGCAGACCGGGCTGGGCGCGCTCCAGCGCATCGAGGAGATGCTCGCCGTGCCGGTCGAGGGGGCCGCCGACCGGCCCGCGCCCGTCCCGGCCCGGGCGCTGCCCGGCGGGGCCCCGGCGTCCGTCGAGTTCGACCGGGTGGGCTTCGGCTACCCCGGTGGCCCGCCGGTGCTGCACGAGGTGAGCTTCACCGTGCCGGCCGGCACCCGCACCGCCCTGGTCGGCCCGTCGGGCGCCGGGAAGTCGACGCTGCTGGCGCTGGTCGAGCGCTTCTACGAGGTCACCGGGGGCGCGCTGCGCATCGACGGGGTCGACGTGCGGGACCTGCCCCGCGACGCGCTGCGCGCCCGGATCGGCTACGTCGAGCAGTCCGCGCCCGTGCTGGCCGGCACGCTGCGGGAGAACCTCCTGATCAGCGCGCCGGAGGCCACCGAGGCCCGGCTGCGCGCGGTGCTCGACGAGGTCAACCTCGGCCACCTCGCCGAGCGCGCCCCCGAGGGGCTGAACGTGCAGGTGGGCGAGGGCGGGGTGCTGCTCTCCGGCGGCGAGCGGCAGCGGCTGGCGATCGCCCGCGCCCTGCTGGCCGGCCCGCCGGTGCTGCTGCTCGACGAGCCGACCAGCAACCTCGACGCCCGCAACGAGGCCGCGCTGCGCCGGGCCATCGACGCGGTGGCCGCCCGGCGCACCCTGCTGATCGTGGCGCACCGCCTCTCCACCGTCGTCGACGCCGACCAGATCGTGGTGCTCGACGGCGGCCGGGTGGCGGCCACCGGCACCCACGACGAGCTGACCGGGACCAGCCCGCTCTACCGTGAGCTGGCCACGCACCAGCTCCTGGTGAGCTGAGCGGTCCACGCCCGCGACCCGCCCGGCGACGACACCCGCGCGGCGGCGCGCCGGGCGGGCCGCCAACACCGGCTCCGGTCGCGTACCGTTGCCGCTCATGGGTGTGTCGCAACGCTTGAAGACCAGGTTCCGCCGGTTCCTCCAGCGCCCGGGGACGACGGTCGACCTGGGGCCGCTGGAGAAGCTGCTGCCGGCCGTCGAGGCGCGCGAGGACGAGCTGTCGGCGCTCGACGACGCCGAGCTGACCGAGGCCGCCGGCAAGGCCACGGGCTACGAGGAGATCTGCGCGATCGGCCGCGAGGCCGCCCGCCGCGGCCTCGACCAGCGGCCGTACGACGTGCAGCTGCTGGGCGCGATGGCGCTGCTCTCGGGCAAGGTCGCCGAGATGGCCACCGGTGAGGGCAAGACGCTCACCGCGACCATCGCCGCCTACGGGCACGTCCGGCTGGGCAACGGCCCGGTGCACGTGCTCACCGTCAACGACTACCTGGCCCGGCGCGACGCCCTCTGGATGGAGCCGGTCTACAAGCTGCTCGGCCTGAGCGTCGGCTGGGTCAACGAGGCGTCCACCCCGCAGGAGCGGCGCGACGCGTACGCCTGCGACGTCACCTACGTCTCGGTCAGCGAGGCCGGCTTCGACTACCTGCGCGACCAGCTCGTCACGGACGTGGAGGACCGGGTGCAGCCGCCGCTGCGCACGGCGATCGTCGACGAGGCCGACTCGATCCTCATCGACGAGGCCCGGGTGCCGATGGTCCTCGCCGGCTCGGTCGCCGGCGAGCAGGACCCGGTGCACGCCGCCGCCGCGCAGGTGCGGGGCCTGCGCAAGGGCAAGCACTACACGGTGGCCGAGGACGGCCGCAGCGTCGCCTTCACCGCCGCCGGCCTGGCCGCCGTCGAGGCCAAGCTCGGCATCGACCTGTACGACGAGGAGCACGTCGCGCAGCTGTCCGCCGTGAACGTGGCGCTGCACGCGCACGCCCTGCTGCACCGCGACGTCGACTACATCGTCCGCGACGGCTCCGTCGAGCTGATCGACGAGATGCGGGGCCGGGTCGCCCAGCGTCGCCGCTGGCCGGACGGGCTCCAGGCGGCCGTGGAGGCCAAGGAGGGCCTCGACGCCACCGCCGAGGGCGAGGTGCTCGGCACGATCGCCGTGCAGGCGTACATCGCGCTCTACCCCAAGGTGTGCGGCATGACGGCGACCGCGGTGCTGGTCGGCGACCAGCTCCGCGAGTTCTTCGGCCTCGAGGTGGCGGTGATCCCGCCGAACACCCCGTGCGTGCGCGAGGACGAGCCGGACCGCATCTACGCCACCCGGGCCGAGAAGGAGGAGGCGCTGGTCGACGAGATCAAGCGCCACCACGAGCGCGGGCGGCCGGTGCTGGTCGGCACCCTGGACGTGAAGGAGTCCGAGGGGCTGGCGGCCGGCCTGAACGCCATCGGGGTGCCCTGCGTGGTGCTCAACGCGAAGAACGACGACGAGGAGGCGACGATCATCGCCGAGGCCGGCGCGTACGGCGCGGTGACCGTCTCCACCCAGATGGCCGGCCGGGGCGTCGACATCCGCCTCGGCGGCAGCGACCAGGCCGACCGGGACCGGGTCGCCGAGCTGGGCGGCCTCTACGTGATCGGCAGCGGCCGGCACGACAGCCGGCGCGTCGACGACCAGCTGCGCGGCCGGGCCGGGCGGCAGGGCGACCCGGGCGGCTCGGTCTTCTTCGTCAGCCTGGAGGACGACCTGGTCGCCCGGCACGCCGGCGACGCCGTCCCCGCCTCGCCCCGGATGAACGCCGACGGCCTGGTCACCGACGACCAGGTCGAGTACGCCGTCGAGCACGCCCAGCGGGTCGCCGAGGGCGTCAACCACGAGATCCACCGCAACACCTGGCGCTACAGCGTCGTCATCGAGCAGCAGCGCAAGGCCCTCGCGGAGCGCCGGGAACGGCTGCTGACCAGCGACGTGGCGGCGCTGATGCTGCTGGACCGGGTGCCGGAGAAGGCCGGCGAGATGGACGAGGACCTGCTCGCCCGGGTCGCCCGCTCGATCGCCCTCTACCACCTCGACCGGCTCTGGACGGACCACCTCGCGGAGCTCTCCGAGGTACGCGAGGGCGTGCACCTGCGCGCCCTGGGTCGGCTCGACCCGCTGGACGAGTTCCACCGGGCGGCGGTGCCGGCGTTCAACAACCTGATCCCGGAGATCGAGCGGCGGACGATCGAGACCTTCGAGGAGACCGAGTTCACCGACGACTGGGAGCCGGACGAGGCGAAGCTGGTGCGGCCGAGCGCGACCTGGACGTACCTCGTGCACGACAACCCGTTCGGCTCGGAGCTGGACCGGTTGATCGCCTCGGTGGGGCGGCGGCTCAGCTCTGCGTCGCGCTGACGCTCCGGGCCCCTTCCGGCGCCTCCGGGTGCCGCAAGGGGCCCCCTTTTGCGCCGTTTCAATCCCGGTTTGCGAGGGTAGTAGGCCGGGTCCGAGGAGTCGGGAGAGACCAGACGATGGAACACGTGACGGCGCCGGTCGGCCGTGCGGGAGCACGCGCCGGGACGGTGGGGGCTGTGGAGCGGTGAACCTGGAGATGTGGGACCCGGCGGTGGAGCGGCTCGGTGTCCTGGAGACCGCCGCCCTGCTGCGCGAGCTGACGGCCGCGCTGATCGCGGTCGAGGACTTCGACGAGGCGCTGGACGCGCTGGTGCGTACCGCCCGCGGGGCGGTGGCCAGCGTGAGCTGGTGCGGCTTCACCGCGCTGCGCGCCGGCGAACCGGCGGGGGTGGCCGCGTCCGACGCGCGCCTGGCGGGGCTGGACGACCTGCGGCACGGCCCCGACTCGCCGGCGATGGACGCGATCCGGCGGCGGGAGATGATCCTCTCCGACCGGCTGGACCGCGAGGCGCGCTGGCCGTCCTGGACGCCGCGGGCCCGGGAGCTGGGCGTGCACGGGGTGATCTCCGCGCCGGTCGACGTCGACGAACAGGTGATCGGGGCGATCAACCTGTACGCCGGCGCCGCCGACCTGCTCACCCCGGGCCACCAGCTCACCGCGATGCTGCTCGCCGAGCACGCCGGGCTGCTCCTCGCGGCGGTCCGCGACCGGGCGCGCAAGGCGGCCGAGGCCGGGGAGCTGGACCCCTCGGTGCTCGGCGACGGGGTGATCGGGCAGGCGATCGGCGTGATCATGACCCAGCGCGGCTGCCCGGCCGGCGAGGCGCTCGACGTGCTGCGCAGCGCGGCGTCGTCGCTGGACATCCCGCTGCGGGAGGTGGCCGACCGGCTGGTCGCCACCGTGTCGCGCCCCCGGGACAACTGAGCCCTCCAGCCGTCCGGGGGCCGGGGTGGCACCGGGGTCCTCCGTGGCCGGTGTGACGACCGGGACCTGCGTGACGGAGGTGGCCGGCGGGCCGCGTGTCGTTTCGGCGTGCGGGCGCCCGGGTAGCACCCTGGACTGGTGACGTGTGCCTACCTGGGGAGGAACCATGCAGAGCCGGCTGCGGGTGCAGGGGCACCCGATCCAACCGATGCTGGTGACGTTCCCGTTCGGGCTCTTCGTGAGCGCGACCGTGTTCGACCTGACCGACGTGCTCGGCGGGCCGGCCTTCCTCGGTGAGGTGGGCTACTGGACGTCCGTGGCAGCGCTGGTCGCCGCCGCGCTGACCGCCGTGGCCGGCATGATCGACCTGTGGGACGTGCCGGTCGACCGGACCCGCCGCACGGCGGTCACCTTCAACCTGGTGAACGTGGCGATGGCCGCGCTGTTCCTGATCGCCTGCCTCGTCCGCGCGGACGCGCCGCAGCGGGGCGCCTCCGTCGTGCTGCTGCTCACCGAGCTGGTGGCCCTGGGCATCGGCGCCGTCGGCGTCGCGCTGGGCGCCCGGCTGGTCCGCCGCTTCGACGCCGGTCGCCGGGCCGAGCCCACCACCTTCGACGCGTTCTCCAGCGCCTCCGACTCCACCGTAGACCTGGCCCACCACCGCCCCTGACCGCCCGGCCTGGCCGCCCCGCCCCGCCCGCCCCGCCCCGGCGGCGCCGATCATGCAGCTGTGGTGGCCGGTTGAGGCCTGTTCGCCCCTTTCGCGGGGCACCACTACTGCATGATCGACGAGGCCGAGGGCGAGGCTGAGGGCGGCTAGCGAGGCTGTGGGCGGCTAGGCCGTGTCTTCAAAGGTTCATAACCATTGGAGTAGCGCGGCGATGGTGACCGTGGCCCGGTAGGACGTGGCGGTCTTGTCGTAACGAGTCGCGACGCTGCGGCACTGCTTGAGCCGGTTGAAGCAGCGTTCGACGACGTTGCGCCGCTTGTAGAGCTGCTTGTCGAACGCTGGTGGCCGGCCGCCTCGGCTGCCTCGTCGGCGGCGGTTGGCTTGCTGGTCGGCGCGTTCG
>NZ_JAVRFL010000030.1:0-86079 GCF_031845925.1 Micromonospora reichwaldensis
GGGTGGGGGTCAGGGGCGGGTGAGGATGTTGAAGAGGGCGCCGTGGGGGTCGCGGAGGGCGGCGTAGCGGCCCGCCGGGGCGGTCTGGGGCGGGACGAGGATGGTGCCGCCGAGTTCGGCGGCGCGGGCGGCGGCCGCGTCGGCGTCGGCCACGGCGAAGTACACCGACCAGTACGCGGGCGTGTCCGCGGGGAACCCGTCGCCGAGCGGTGGCACCATGCCGGCCACGATCCGGGTGCCGAGCCGCCAGCCGGTGTACGTGACCGGGCCCGACTGCTGGTCGTCCGGTTGCCAGCCGAAGACCAGCTCGTAGAAGACCTTCGCGCCCTCCGGATCGGGGGTGACCAGTTCGGTCCAGGTCAGCGCCCCCGGGATGTCGAAGACCTCGGCTC
The DNA here is from genome assembly GCF_031845925.1 of Micromonospora reichwaldensis. Classification (NCBI taxonomy): domain Bacteria; kingdom Bacillati; phylum Actinomycetota; class Actinomycetes; order Micromonosporales; family Micromonosporaceae; genus Micromonospora; species Micromonospora reichwaldensis. The sequence continues at coordinate 393 of NZ_JAVRFL010000030.1, forward strand.
CGGGCATCGACATCGGCTGCCAGACGCTGAACGTCGCCCCGGCGGGGTCGGCGAAGACCGCCATCCGTCCCTGGTCGAAGACCTCGAACGGGGGCACCACGACCTGCCCGCCGGCCCGCTCGACCCGGCCGGCCACCAGGTCCGCGTCGTCGGTCGCCAGGTACGTCGACCAGATCGGCACCTGGTCGGGGATGGCCGGCGGACCCGCGCCCGCCACCGCCCGCCCCCCGAGCAGGAAGACGGTGTAGCCGCCCGCCTCGGGCTCCGGGTCGATCCGGCCGGTCCAACCGAACAGCTCCGGGTAGAACCGCCGCGCCTCGGCGAGGCCCGGGGTGGCGAGGTCGATCCAGCAGGGTGTGCCCGGCGGGACGATGCTCACGTCGACCCCCCTCTCGGCGGGACGGCCACGCCGGCACGCCCCTGCCGGAATCGTGGCACCGACCCGCCGCGCCACGTGGCGGATCGGCCGAACGTCAGCTGAACCGTCGACCCTCGTCGCGCCGGTACGCCCACCCGGCCAGCAGCGCCAGCAGCACCACCCAGACCCCGAGCATGACCATCGACAGCGGGTTGACCGGGTAGTCGCCGACCGCCGCCCACATCAGCTCCACCGCGCCCCGGGTCGGCAGGAACGGCGCGACGGCCTCGACGAAGCCGGGCGCCTGGTCCGGTGCGGAGAGCAGCCCGCCACCGAAGGCGAGCGGGAAGAAGACGACCTGCGCCACGACGATCGCCGCCTTGCTGGGCATCGAGTAGCCGATGGCGAGACCCAGCAGCGTGAACGGCACCGAGATCACCGTGACGATCGCCAGGGCCAGCAGGAACGCCGGTGCGCTGACCCGCGCCTCGGTGAGCGCCGCCCCGATCGCCACCACCGGCACCAGGGAGAGGTAGGTGAGCGCCAGCCCGGCCAGCACCCGCCCGGCGAAGCGGGGCGCCGGCCCGGCCGGCAGGGTCCGGGTGTACGGGTTCCAGGGCTGGTCGCGGTCCTCGGCGACCCCGACGCCGTACTGGAAGATGTTCGCGCTCATCACCGAGAAGGTGACCATGGCGGCGGTGGCGTAGGTGGCGCCGACCGGGTCCTTCCCGGCGAACGGCACCACGAAGAAGAGCATCGCGACGGCCGGGAAGAAGGCGCTGCCGACGACGGCAACCGGGATGCGGACCGTCTCCAGGAGCTGGTAGCGGGCGTGGACCAGGGCGAGGCGCATGGGAGATCCGTCCCCTCAGGCGGTGGCCGGCGGGCCGGCCACGGCGGTCGTCGGACGGTCGGCTCCGGAGCCGGGCGCGGTGATGGCGAGGAACGCCTCCTCCAGCGAGGTGGGGCGGACCTCCAGGTCGGCGAACGCCACCCCGGCGGTGACCAGGGCCCGCACCAGCTCGTCGGCGTCGGTGGTGAGCAGGTGCGTGCGGCCGTCGACCCGCTCGGTGCGGACGACGCCGGGCAGCGCGGGCAGCGCGTCGGCGACCAGGCTGACCCGGCGTACGCCGACGATGCCCCGGATCGCGTCGACCGTGTCGTCGGCCAGCACCCGGCCCTGCCCGATGACCACCACCCGCCGGGCCAGCGCCTCGACCTCCTCCAGGTAGTGGCTGCTCAGCAGCACGGTGCCGCCGTCGTCGTGGAACGCCCGGATCGCCTCCCACAGGGTGTGCCGCGCCGCGACGTCCAGGCCGGTGGTCGGCTCGTCGAGCAGCACCAGCCGGGGCCGGCCGACGAAGGCGAGCGCCACCGCGAGCCGGCGGCGCTGCCCGCCGGAGAGGCCGCCGGTCTGCCGCCGGGCCAGCTCGCCCAGGCCGAAGCGGTCGAGCAGTTCGCCCCGGGGGACCGGGTCGGGGTGGTGGGCGGCGACGAAGTCCACCACCTCGCCGACCCGCAGCGTGCCGGGCAGGCCCGTCTCCTGCGGGGTGACCCCGATCCGCCGCCGGCTCGCCGGGTCACGCGGGTCGCCGCCGAACAGCTCGACCCGGCCGGCGGTGGGCCGGCGCAGCCCGACGAGCAGGTTCAGCAGGGTGCTCTTGCCGGCCCCGTTCGGGCCGAGCAGGCCGACCAACTCGCCGGCGGAGACCTCCAGGTCGACCCGGTCGAGGGCGAGCACGTCGCCGTAGCGGCGGCTGACCGCCTCGGCGCGGGCGAGGATCACGGGACGCTCGTCAGGGCTGTCACGGACCCCTGTCTACCGCCCCGGCGCAAGTGGCCGGTCAGCCCAGCGGGGCGGGCAGCGGTCGGGCGTGCAGCACGGCGAGTCGGGAGACCGCCCGGGTGAGCACCACGTAGAGCCGGTGCAGGCCGCGCGGTTCGGCGGCCACGATCGCCGCCGGCTCGACGACGATGACGTGGTCGTACTCCAGGCCCTTGACCAGGGTCGCGGGCACCACCGTGACGCGCGCCGCGGCGGTCGGCTCGTCGACGGTCGCGGTGTCGACGCCGGCGGCCTCCAGCGCCGCCCGCAGCCCGCCGACCGCGTCGTCGGCGGCGATCACCGCCACCGAGCCGTCGAACGCCAGCGCCGCGCGCACCTCGGCCACCGTCGCGGCGGCCAGGTCGTCGACGGTACGCACGTCGAGCGCGCCGTCGCGGCGCAGCGACTCGGCCGGGGGCACGTCGACGGCGAGCGCCGGCAGCAGCCGGTTGGCGAACGCGACCACGGCGGCGGGCACCCGGAACCCGACCGTCAGCGGCACCACGACGGCGTCCGGCTTGCCGAGGTGACGCAGGGACTCCCGCCAGTCGGCGGCGGCCCACGGGGCGGTGCCCTGGGCCAGATCGCCGAGGAGGGTGATCGACCCGTGTTCGCTGCGCCGGGCGATCACCCGGCACTGCATCGGGGAGAGGTCCTGGGCCTCGTCGACGACGACGTGCCCGAAGCCGCCCGGCCGCTCGATCAGCCCGGCCGCCTCGTCGATCAGCACGGCGTCGGCCGCCGTCCACTTCGTGGCCTTCGGCGTGCGCCCGAGCTTCGTGCCGGCCGGGGCGGCGAGCCCACGCAGCCGCGCCTGCTCCTCGGCGTCGAGCAGCCCGTCCGCCGCCGCGGCGAGCCGCTGCGGGTCGCCGAGCAGGGCGTGCACCAGCCCTTCCGGGGTGAGCGCCGGCCAGACCGCGTCGAGGAAGGCGGTGACCGGGGTGGCCTTGCCCATCCGGCGCAGCCAGGCGTCGCTGGGGGACTCGGCGCGCCGCGCCTCGGCCTGCCGTTGCAGCAGCGCCACCACCCGGGCCCGGACGCGCTCGCGCCCCGTGGCGTACGGCAGCCGTTCCCGGCGGGTCTCCTGGACCACCCGGTGCAGCGGGTCCAGGCCGATCCGCCAGCGGAACGAGCCGTCCGAGACCATGATCGGCTCGGTCGGCTCGCCGATGTGCGCGTCGACCGCCCGGCGCAGCACCTCGGCCATCCGGGCGTCGTGCTTGACCGCGGCCACCGCCGGGTCCTCGACGGCCCGCACCGGCACCCGGCCGACCAGGTCCTCCACGGTGGCCTGCTCGACCTCCACCTCGCCGAGCGCCGGCAGCACCGCCGCGATGTACGACAGGAAGGCCCGGTTCGGCCCCACGATCAGCACGCCGGAGCGGCGCAGCCGCTCCCGGTGCAGGTAGAGCAGGTACGCGGCCCGGTGCAGGCCGACGGCCGTCTTGCCGGTGCCCGGGGCGCCCTGCACGCAGATCGAGTCGGCGAGGTCGGCCCGGACCAGCTCGTCCTGCTCGGGCTGGATGGTGGCGACGATGTCGCGCATCGGCCCGACGCGCGGCCGTTCGATCTCGGCGGTCAGGATCCGGCTGGTCGTGCCCAGTTCCTCGCCCCGGTCGAGGCGCTCGTCCTCGAAGCTGGTCAGCGCCCCGCTGCTGAACCCGAAGCGGCGCCGTACCGCCACGCCCTGCGGGTCGCGCGCGCTCGCCCGGTAGAACGACCGGGAGACCGGGGCCCGCCAGTCCAGCACCAGCGGCTCGCCCCGGTCGTCGGTGACGTGCCGCCGGCCGACGTGGTAGCGCCGCCCGGCGTGGCCCGCGTGCCACCCGTCCGGCCCGTCGCCGGGATCGCCGGGCGGGTCGTCGGCGGGCGGGGCCCCGGTCGCCGGGCCGAAGTCGAGGCGCCCGAAGAAGAGCGGCGTGGTGGGGTCGTCGGCGAGTTCGGCGACCCGGCGGGCCAGGGTGCGCCCGAGGGTCTCGGCCGCGTACGCGTCGCCGGCCACCTGGTCGCCGGTGGAGAAGAGGGCCTGGGCGCGTTCCCGCATCTGGGCCAGGGCGGCCCGGGAGGTGGCGAGGTGCTCGCGTTCGGCGGCGAGGTCGGCGTCGAGGTCGAGATCGAGGTCGGTCACGCTGAATCCCGTCGGGGTCTACTGCCGGTCGCTCGCGTGTCCGGCGGGCGGATGGGCCGGCCCCCGGCGCGGGACGTCCGATGCGGTGGTCACCTCACCCTGGCCGTCAAGCGACCTGACAGCCTACGCGCCGGGCGCGTGACGCTCCACCGGATTTCGACCGTGGCGCCGCCGTCCGCCGCTGGACCTCCGGTGCCGGTCGACCGGCGACCCGCGGCGGGCGGGCGACCAGGAATCATGGACACATGACGGAGGCGCGTCCCGAACAGCGCCGGATCACGATCAGCGACCCGCAGGTGATGCGGGCGCTGGCCCATCCGGCCCGAATCGCGATCATGGAACACCTGGGCGTGGTGGAGGGCGGCGCGACCGCCACCGAGTGTGCGGAGGTGGCCGGGCTGTCGCCGAGCGCGACCAGCTACCACCTCCGGGCGCTGGCGAAGTCGGGCCTCGTGGAGCAGGCGCCGAGCCGGGGGGACGCTCGCGAGCGGCTGTGGCGCACGGTCGGCCGGACCCTGATGGTCGACGCGGGACAGTCCGCCGGGCCGGAGGCGCGCGCGGCCGAGCAGGCGCTGGTGGAGGCGCACGCGGCCCGGGACATGGAGCGGACCCGGGACTGGCTGCGCCGCGCCGGCGACGAGCCCGCCGAGTGGTACGACGTCGCGCTGTTCAGCGACACGCTGCTGCTGCTCACCGCTGACGAGCTGGCCGGGCTGAACGAGGCGGTGAGCGCGTTGTTCGAGCCGTACCGGCAGCGGAACCGGCAGGCGGATCCGCCGGCCGGGGCGCGCACGGTGGCGGTGCAGTACCGGGCGGTGCCGCTGGCGTAGGGGGTTGCTTCGACCAGTTGTGAAGGATTATTTTCGAAGTATGTCCTTCACAACTGACGGTTCGCGCTGGTCGGACGTCTGGCTCGCCGCCACCGCGCGAGGCACTTCGATGTGCGGTGACTTCCTCGCCGCCACCGCACTGGCGCTGGCCCTCCAGTCCGCCGGCGCCAGCGGCATCGCCGTGTCCGGACTGCTGTTGGCGGCCACCCTGCCGCTGGTGGTGCTCGCCCCGCTCACCGGGCGGCTCGCCGACCGGGTGGACAGCCGGAAGCTGCTGGTCACCGCCGGCCTGGGGCAGGCCGCCGTCTGCGCGCTGCTCGCCTTCGCCACCCACCCGGCCCTGATCATCGGGCTCGTCGCGCTGCTCGCCTGCGGGCTGGCCGTGACCCACCCCTGCCTGGCGGCGCTGCTGCCGGCGATGGTGCGCCCCGCCGACCTGCCCCGGGCGAGCGCGATCAGCCAGACGGCCAGCAGCCTGGGCGCGCTCGGCGGCCCGGTGCTCGCCGGGCTGCTGGTCGGGCAGTTCGGCGCGCGCGTACCCCTGCTCATCGACGCCGGGAGCTACCTCGCCCTGGTGGCGGCGGGCCTGCTGCTGCGTACCCGCAGGGGTGGCCGGCGGGCCACGGCCGCACCCGCGTCCGGGACGGAACGGGCCCCGGCGTGGCGGCTGCGCGGCGACCCGCTGCTGCTGGCCGTCGTCGTCAGCACGGCCGCGGTCATCACCGCCGTCGGCGGCATCAACGTGGTCGAGGTCTTCTTCATCCGCGAGACCCTCGACGGCTCGCCCACGGTCTACGGGCTGGTCGGCGCCGCCTGGATGGCGGGAATGCTGCCCGGCAGCTGGCTCTGCGCCCGGCTGGCCCACCGGCTCACCGACGACGGCGCCCTGGTGTACGGGGTGCTGGCGACGCTCGGCGGCATCTGCCTCATGGTGCTGGTTGCCGCCGCCGTGCCCACGGCCGCGCTGCTGGTCCCGCTCTGGCTGGTCGCGGGCGCGGCGAACGGAGGGGAGAACGTCTTCGCCAACCTGCTCACCGCCCGGCGGGTGCCGGAGGCGTCGCGCGGCCGGGCGTACGCCCTCTACGGCGCGGCCGTGCAGGGCGGCTCGATGGGGGGCTACCTGATCGGGGGCGCCCTGCTGGCGCTGCTGTCACCGCGACCCCTGATCGCGGCGGCCGGCGCGGTCGGCCTGCTGGTCGTGGTGGCGTTCGTGCCCGCCGTCGCCCGGTCCGTCCGACGGGTCCGGGCGGCCGGCGCCGGCGCCGGGCCGACGGCGGCGGCCCGGGCGGGCGGTGCGGACGGCACGCCGGGGGAGGCGGGGGACGGCGACCAACCGGCGGATGCGGGGTTGGCCACTCCCACCCCGGCCCACTGAGCCACGCAACGGTGGCGGGGATACGGTCGGGGCATGGCTGAGCACGTCGCACGCCCCCGGGTCGGACACATCCAGTTCCTGAACTGCCTGCCGATCTACTGGGGGCTGATGCGCTCCGGTGCCCTGATCGACGTCGACCTGCACAAGGACTCCCCGGACCGGCTCAGCGCCGCCCTGGTCGCCGGTGACCTGGACATCGGCCCGATCTCCCAGGTGGAGTACCTGCGGCACGCCGACGAGCTGCTGCTCCTGCCCGACCTGGCGGTCGGCAGCGACGGCCCGGTGCTGTCCGTCAACGTCGTCTCCACCCGCCCGCTGGCCGAGCTCGGCCACGGCAAGGTGGCGCTGGGCTCGACCTCGCGGACCGGGGTGCTGCTGGCCCAGTTGCTGCTCGGTGAGCGGTACGGGGTGAGCCCCGAGTACTTCCGCTGCCCGCCCGACCTGACCCAGATGCTGCTGGAGGCCGACGCCGGGGTGCTGATCGGCGACGTGGCGCTACGCGCCCTCTACGAGGCGCCGAAGCGTGGGCTGGAGGTCACCGACCTCGGGCAGGCGTGGCGGGAGTGGACGGGCCTGCCGATGGTCTTCGCCGTCTGGGCGGTACGCCGCGACTTCGCCGCCGCCCATCCCGGCCTGGTCAAGGAGGTGCACGAGGCGTTCCTGCGCTCCCGGGACCTCTGCCTGGCCGAGCTGGACCAGGTGGCCGAGGCGGCCGCGCGCTGGGAGCCGTTCGACGCGGCGACCCTGGCGACGTACTTCCGGGCGCTGGACTTCTCCCTCGGCGAGCGCCAGGTGGCCGGCCTGCGCGAGTTCGCGCGTCGCGCCGCCGCCATCGACGCCGCCCCGCCCCTGCCCGCCTCCGGCCCGGCCTTCTTCATGGGCTGAACCTCTGGCCGGCCCGGGGCGGTGGTCGGGCCTAGGTGGTGGGGCGGAGGAGGGCTTCGGTGATCTTCTGGCAGTTCTTCATGCCGTACTCGTAGCCCTTGCCGATCGGGTAGCGGACCATCACGCCCATCGTCCAGGTGTCGCCGATGGCCAGGCAGTTGATGTGCATCTCCTGCTCCTTGGTCCGGTCGATCCAGCCGTTCTTGATGGCGATCTTCTTGCGCTCCGCGGCCGGGAACGCCTTGCGGATGCCGAAGTCGCCGCCGCCCCTGACCAGCCGCATCTCGTTGATCAGCCACTTGGTCCACTTCGGCCCCGCGGCGCGGCCGTCGGCGATGCAGGCACCCATCCGGGCGGTGTCCCGGGGGGAGAGCTTCGTCCGGCTCCAGCCGCCGTCGCTGGCGACGCTGCTGTCCGTCAGCTCGCACGTGGAGAGCAGCCGCTTGATCGAGGCGGACCCGCCAAGCGCGTTGTAGAACTGCTGGGTCCGGGTGTTGTCGCTGTCCCGGATGATCTTCGTGGCGTCGGCGAGCTTGGCGGCGCTCGGGGTCTGGCCGTTCTCGTCGGCCCGGCGCAGGTGGTCGGCGACGATCCACGCCTTGATCAGCGACGCGGTGGTGCTGGTCTCGTCCATGTTGTCGGAGCCGACGATCTCCCCGGTGCGGCGGTCGAGGACGCTCCAGGAGTACCAGCCCTCGATGTCCAGGTCGATTTCCTTGGCCTCGAACGGCAGCGGCTCCGGCTCCGGCGTCGGGCTCGGCGACGGCGAGGGCCGGGAGCTGCGGTCGCTCGGGGCTCCGGTGGCGCGCTCGGCCGGGCCGGCGGGGGTGCCCCACTCGGCGGCGGCGCGGGACTCGAACGGCGAGCCCGGCAGTAGCCGCAGCGAGACGAGCACCAGGCAGATGAGGACCACCGCGATGGCGATGAGCCTGCCGGGGGAGGCGTCGGCGGGCTCATCGGCCCGGCGCTGTCGCGCCATCAGAGCCTCCCGGCGGGCTGCTGCGGCACCTTGAGGGCGGCGCCGGGCTGCGGGGTCACGAGCTGGCTGGCGACCGCGGCGCAGACCTGCGCGCCGTAGTTCAGCCCGCTCTTCTGCGGGTAGCGGAGCATCACCGCGAGGCTCCACCTGTCGGTCACCGCGAGGCAGTTCACGTGCCAGTTGCCGTCGTAGTTGAGCGGGGTCCAGCCGTTCTTCATGCTGACCGGGCCCTGGCTGACGATCGACTGGGGGAGGCCGTCGATGATGCCCCAGCGGCCACCGCCGGAGCGGGCCTTCTGGTCCTTGGCGGCCGTGCTGCCCCTGACCTTGCTCATCTCGTCCAGCAGGAGCTTCGTCCACTTGGGGCCGGCGGCCGTGCCGTCGGCGATGCAGTCGCCGAGCCGGACGGCGTCACGCGGGGACATCCGCGTGAAGCTCCACCAGCCCACGTAACCGGGCACGTTGCCCGGCTTGGTGTCGGTGAGCTCGCAGGTGCTGACCATCCGCCTGATCGTGGCGGCCCGGCCCACCGCGCCGTAGAGGGCGTTGGCGGCGTCGTCGTTGCTGTCCCGGATGGCGGTGGTGATCTGCTTCTTCCGCTCGGCCGGCAGCGGCTTGTCGCCGAGCTGGTTGAGGTAGTCCGCCGCGAACCAGGCCTTGATCATGGACTCGGTGGAGCTGGTCGAGGCCAGGTTCTTCGACCCGGAGATCTCGCCGGTCTCCCGGTCCATCAGCGCCCACGAGAAGAACTCGCCCTTGAAGTTCACCGTGACCGGGCCGGCGGCCAGGGTCGGCGGCGGGGGCGGGGTGGGCGCGGGCGCCGCGACGCTTCCGCCGCCGCTTCCGCCGCTCGCGGCGTCGTCGCCGGCGAGTCGGGCGTACGCGGCCGGAACGAGCAGGCCGCCACCGAGGAGGACCGCCACGACGGCGAGCACCAGGGTCACGCGGGATCGCATGAGTGGGTGAGCTCCAGATGTCAGGCCGGGGGGACCGGCTGGTTGTCGGACGGATCGGCGGCTCGCCGAGGGCCGGGGGATCCGCCCTCCGTGTTTCTCGGGCGATCGTCGGCAGCCGATCGGTGTGACGGGGGAAGTCTACGTGCGGATCGGCGGCGCGCCAGGACCCGACACCTGGCAACTTGCCATGTAGGCGGGATATCGAGCCGCTATGTGGCTGTTGAGAGGATTCACCTTCCCATAGTGACCCAAGTCATAGTTTGGCAGGCTGCCCGAGTCCCCGCCCCGTGCCGAAACTGTCTCCGGAAACCTGTTACACCCTCTGGTGTCCGGAGAGGCGAGCTGTAACACTTGACCCCATGTATGGCAACGACTTCTCCGCCGAGGACGCACCCGGCGGTGGCCTGCTCGGCGAGGTCGAGGCGGCGGAGGCGGCCCTGCGGGAGGCCGCCGCACATGGCCGCCGGGGCGGCGCCCCCGGCCCGGACGAGGACCTGGAGGCGTACTTCGCCGAGGTCATCGACGCCGACCAGAAGATCGAGCCGCGCGACTGGATGCCCGAGGCGTACCGCAAGACGCTGATCCGGCAGATCGCGCAGCACGCGCACTCCGAGATCATCGGCATGCAGCCGGAGGGCAACTGGATCAGCCGCGCCCCCTCGCTGAAGCGCAAGGCGATCCTGCTGGCCAAGGTGCAGGACGAGGCCGGCCACGGCCTCTACCTCTACGCCGCCGCCGAGACCCTCGGGATCAGCCGGGACGAGCTGGTCGAACTGCTGCTCAACGGCCGGCAGAAGTACAGCTCGATCTTCAACTACCCCACCCTGACCTGGGCCGACGTGGGGGCCATCGGCTGGCTGGTCGACGGCGCCGCGATCGTCAACCAGGTCCCGCTCTGCCGCTGCTCCTACGGGCCGTACGCGCGGGCGATGATCCGGGTCTGCAAGGAGGAGTCGTTCCACCAGCGGCAGGGCTACGAGATCCTGCACACGCTCGCGCACGGCACCCCGGCGCAGAAGGCGATGGCGCAGGACGCCCTCGACCGCTGGTGGTACCCGTCGCTGGCGATGTTCGGCCCGCCGGACACCGACTCCACCCACTCGGCGCAGTCCATGGCCTGGAAGATCAAGCGCTTCTCCAACGACGAGCTGCGCCAGCGCTTCGTGGACATGTGCGTCCAGCAGGCGGAGATCCTCGGCCTGACGATCCCGGATCCCGACCTGCGCTGGAACGAGTCCCGGCAGTCGTACGACTTCACCCAGCCCGACTACGACGAGCTGATGCGGGTGATCAAGGGCAACGGCCCGTGCAACCGGGAGCGGATGGAGCACCGGCGCCGCGCCCACGACGACGGCGCGTGGGTGCGGGAGGCCGCCACGGCGTACGCCGCCAAGCGGGTGCAGCAGAAGGAGAAGGTGGCGGCGTGAGCGAGCGTAGCGAGCGGACGGACCAGCGCGGCGTGAGCGGTCCTTCGCCCTTGTGGGAGGTCTTCGTGCGGGCGCGGCGCGGGTTGTCGCACACCCACGTCGGCAGCCTGCACGCCCCCGACGCCGAGCTGGCCCTGCGCAACGCGCGGGACCTCTACACCCGCCGCCAGGAGGGCGTCTCCATCTGGGTGGTGCCGGCGGGCGCGATCACCGCGTCCAGCCCCGACGAGAAGGACGCCTTCTTCGACCCGGCGGCCGACAAGGTCTACCGGCATCCCACCTTCTACGACGTGCCGGACGGGGTGGCCCACCTGTGAGCGAGCGAACGGTTCGGCTCAGCACCGGGGCGCGTCGCGCCGCCGCCGAGCGGAGCGGGGTGGCGGCGTGAACGGCCCCTTCGACTTCGCCCTCGCCCTCGGCGACGACGCGCTCGTCGCGGCGCAGCGGCTGGCCGAGTGGACCACCCGCGCGCCGGAGATGGAGGAGGACATCGCGCTGGCCAACATCGCCCTCGACCAGCTCGGCGCGGCCCGGCTCCTGCTGTCGTACGCGGGCGAGGTGGAGGGCGCCGGCCGGGACGAGGACGCGCTGGCGTTCCTCCGCGACGACCGGGAGTTCCGCAACTGCCTGCTCGTGGAGCTGCCCAACGGCGACTTCGCGGTCACGATGGCGAAGCTGCTCTTCCTGGCGGCCTACCAGCTTCCCCTCTACACCGCGCTGGCCGGCTGCGCCGACGAGCGGCTCGCCGCGATCGGGGCCAAGGCCCGCAAGGAGTCGGCCTACCACCTCGACCACGCCTCGACGTGGGTGCGGCGGCTCGGCGACGGCACCGAGGAGTCGCACCGGCGCATGCAGGCGGCGGTCGACCAGGTCTGGCCGTACGTGCACGAGCTGTTCGCCTCCGACCCGGCGGCGCCGGTCGACCCGGCCACCCTGCGGGCCGACTTCGACGCCACGGTCGGTGCCGTGCTCGACGAGGCCATCCTGACCCGGCCGGAGTCCGGCTGGGCGCCGGGCGGCGGGCGGGACGGCGTGCACACCGAGCACCTGTCCTACCTGCTCGCCGAGATGCAGGTGCTGCACCGCGCCCACCCCGGAGCCACCTGGTGAGCGCGAGGAGTGCAGCGCAGCGGAGCCCCGCAGTCGCGAACGGAAGGCGGCACTGGTGAGCGCGAGGAGTGCAGCGCAGCGGAGCCCCGCAGTCGCGAACGGAAGGCGGCACTGGTGAGCGCGAGGAGTGCAGCGCAGCGGAGCCCCGCAGTCGCGAACGGAAGGCGGCACTGGTGAAGGACCCGAGGGAGGCCGTGGCGGCGGTGGTGGATCCGGAGATCCGGGTGGTCACCATCGACGACCTCGGCATCCTGCGGGCGGTCGACGAGGACCCGGCGACCGGCCGGGTGGTCGTGACCATCACCCCCACCTACACCGGCTGCCCGGCGATGGACGTGATCCGCGCCGACATCCGGCGGGCGCTGGCCGCCGTCGGGCGTCCCGAGGCCGACGTGCGGACCGTCTACAGCCCGGCGTGGAGCACCGACTGGATCTCCGACGCCGGCCGGGCCAAGCTCGCCGCCGCCGGCATCGCCCCGCCGTCGCCCGTACGCGCCGACAACGTGGTGCCGCTGACCCTCGCCGTCCGCTGCCCGCGCTGCGGCTCGCCCGAGACCGAGCAGGTCAGCCGCTTCGGCTCGACCGCGTGCAAGGCGCTCTGGCGCTGCCGTTCCTGCCGTGAACCCTTCGACCACCTGAAGGCGCTGTGACTGTCACCATCACCCGCCCGGTCCGTCGCCGGCCGGTCTTCCACCCGCTGTCCGTCGCCGCCGTCGACCGGCTCACCGACGACGCCGTGGCGGTCACCTTCGCCGTGCCCGAGGAGCTGCGGGAGACGTTCGCGTTCTCCGCCGGCCAGCACCTCACCGTCCGCCGCCCCGGCGCCGCCGGCGAGGACGTGCGGCGGTCGTACTCCATCTGCTCCACGCCCGACGACCTGGCCCGGCACGGCCGGCTGCGGATCGGCGTGCGGGAGATCCCCGGCGGCGCCTTCTCCGCCTTCGCCTGCGGCGCGCTGCGCGGCGGCGACACGATCGAGGTGCTGCCGCCGCTCGGGCACTTCACCACGGCCCTCGCGCCGGACCGGGCCCGCCACTACGGCGCGGTGGTCGCCGGCTCGGGCATCACCCCGGTGCTCGCGCTGGTCGCGACGGCGCTCGCCGTCGAGCCGGCCAGCACGTTCACGCTGGTGTACGGCAACCGCACGGCGAACACGGTGATGTTCGCCGAGGAGCTGGCCGACCTGAAGGACCGGTGGCCCACCCGGCTGCACCTGGTGCACGTGCTCTCCCGGGAGCAGGGCGAGTCCCCGCTGCTCTCCGGCCGGATCGACGCCGACCGGCTGGGCCGGCTGCTGGACACCGTCGTTCCCGGCGACACCGTCGACGAGTGGTTCCTCTGCGGCCCGTACGACATGGTGGTGGACGCCCGGGAGGTGCTCGCCGCGCGCGGCGTGCCGGAGTCGGCGGTGCACACGGAGCTGTTCCACGTCGCCGAGGCCCCGGCCCCGCCGCGACGCCCGGCCGACGAGCCGGGGGGCGGCGCCGAGGTGACCATCCTGCTCGACGGCCGGTCGTCGCGCTTCACGATGCGGCGCGACGAGCGGGTGCTGGACGCGGCGCTGAAGGTGCGCGGCGAGCTGCCGTACGCCTGCAAGGGCGGGGTCTGCTCGACCTGCAAGGCCAAGGTGGTGGACGGCGCGGTCACGATGGCCCGCAACTACGCGCTGGAGCCGGACGAGGTGGCCGCCGGCTACGTCCTCACCTGCCAGTCCAGCCCGACGACCGACCGGCTCACCGTCGACTACGACGCCTGACCGGTCCGCCCGCCGCTGGGCGGGCGCAGCCGGGTCGGTGGGTCGGCGCAGGCACCGCGTCGACCCGCCGACCCCCTTGCGTGAGGTCAGCTCGGGGCCTTGACCTGGCCGTCGTAGGCGATGCTGCGCCACAGGTCGAACTGGCGGTCGTTGCCGACCAGCGGGTTGCCGGCCAGCGCGACGGCGGCGTGCACCTCCTCGTCGTTGCGGAGCTGACGGAAGTAGCCGGGTCCGACGAGGGCGATGCCGCGGCCGGGTGACTGGATGAGCTTCATGTCGTTCTCCGTGAGGTCGAGGGGTGGGTTGCCGGCGAGCTGGCGGGCCACGTCGGCGCGCATCGAGGCCAGGTCGATGAACGACGGGTCGATCTTGCCGCTGGTGCTGGTCTCCCGGTGGCCCCGGGCGTGGCTGGCGTCGCGGCCGAGCCGCCGCAGCACGGCGGCGGTGGCGAGCACCGAGGCGCTGTACTGGGCGCCGGTCATGGCCTGGCTGACCCCGTTGTAGTCGATCTCCCAGCCGACCATCAGGGTGTTGCCGTCGCCGGCCGGGATGGGGCCGCTGCCGCGGCTGACGCCCGCGTGGTTGGCCCGCCCGCCCGAGATGACGTGGAAGACGCCGTGATAGTCGACCAGGGCCTGGCAGAGGGGGCCGGGCAGGTCGGAACGGCCGTTGACGCAGATGTTCAGGGCGGGGTGCGGATTGCCGGCGCTGGAGGTGGCCGCCGTGTGGTGCCAGAGCACACCGATGGGGGCGAACGAGCTGCCGGAGACCCGGCCGAGCCAGTTGCCGTGCTCGACCACCGTGACGCCGGCGGCGCGGAGCACGTCGGCCAGCCAGGGGATGGTGGCCATCAGGCCGCCGTCGGGAGGGCTGGAGGGGCGGGGGAAGGCGGGAGGAAAATCATCCACGGATGCTAATTGATCGATGAATTCCGGGTAAGTCCCTCGGTCCGCCGCCGCGTCGGCGGGGCCTGTGGCGTGGTCGACAGGAGTCCGGCGGGGCCGGCCCGGGGCGGGGCGACGTAGGCTCGGGGGGTGAGTGTGAGCCGGGAGATCGACGACATCCTGCAGCGTGGCGCGGACGGCGGGCGGATCACGCCCGAGGAGGCCATGCTGCTCTACACCGAGGCGCCGTTGCACGCCCTGGGCGAGGCCGCCGACGCGGTGCGCCGACGCCGCTACCCGGACAACGTCGTCACGTACCTGATCGACCGCAACATCAACTACACGAACGTCTGCGTGACGGCGTGCAAGTTCTGCGCGTTCTACCGGGCCCCCAAGCACAAGGAGGGCTGGACCCACCCGACCGAGGAGATCCTGCGCCGCTGCGGCGAGGCGGTCGAGCTGGGCGCCACCCAGGTCATGCTCCAGGGCGGGCACCACCCGGACTACGGCGTGGAGTACTACGAGGAGCTGTTCTCCTCGGTCAAGAAGGCGTACCCGCAGCTGGCGATCCACTCGATCGGCCCCAGCGAGATCCTGCACATGGCCAAGGTCTCCGGGGTCAGCCTCGACGAGGCCATCGCCCGGATCAAGGCGGCCGGGCTGGACTCGATCGCCGGCGCCGGCGCGGAGATGCTGCCCGCCCGCCCGCGCAAGGCCATCGCGCCGCTGAAGGAGTCGGGCGAGCGCTGGCTGGAGGTCATGGAGCTGGCGCACCGGCAGGGCGTCGAGTCGACCGCCACCATGATGATGGGCACCGGCGAGACCGCCGCCGAGCGGATCGAGCACCTGCGGATGATCCGCGACGTGCAGGACCGCACGAAGGGCTTCCGGGCGTTCATCCCCTGGACGTACCAGCCGGAGAACAACCACCTCAAGGGCCGTACGCAGGCCACCACCCTGGAGTACCTGCGGCTGGTCGCGGTGGCCCGCCTCTTCTTCGAGACGGTGCCGCACCTCCAGGCGTCCTGGCTGACCACCGGCAAGGACGTCGGGCAGCTCGCCCTGCACATGGGCGTGGACGACCTCGGCTCGATCATGCTGGAGGAGAACGTCATCTCCTCGGCCGGCGCGCGGCACCGCTCCAACCTGCACGAGCTGATCGGCATGATCCGCTCGGCGGACCGGATCCCCGCCCAGCGCGACACCCTCTACAACCGGCTGGCCGTGCACCGCACCCCGGCCGACGACCCGACCGACGAGCGGGTCGTCTCGCACTTCTCCTCGATCGCCATGCCGGGCGGCGGCGCCGGGAAGTCCCTGCCGCTGGTCGACGCCCGCTGAGCGGGGCGTCCGCAGCCACCCGCACCACCGACACCCCACCGTCGTCCGGCGGTGGGGTGTCGTCGTACGTGGACCGCTGCGTGAATTGCGGGAATACGGAAAGTGACCGTAAATGACTCGCTCGGCTGACCGATCGGGTGAATTCCCGTGGTCCGTTGATCTCAATTGGATTGCCGTTCGGAGTCGGTGTCGGGGTGGCCGGGGCAGCAAGACATATCAATCCGGGCATTCCTTAAGTGATTCTTAGCCAGGCTGTTCAACGCGCCCGTTCTGCGGGGTGGCGGGCGTGATCGCTTACCGCTAACGTCCCCGGCCGTACCTTTCCTTCACCCCAACGGGGGGAACTCTTCCATGATCTTCCGTAACCGTTCGCTGGCGCGTATCGGCGCCGGCGCGCTGCTCGCCTCCGGCGCGTTGACCGCCCTCGGTAGCCCGGCTCACGCCTCGGGCACGGAGACGGACCTCGCGATCGAGGTGGCTGGCACGCGGGTCGCCGCCAACGCGCAGGGCAAGCTCGCCTTCGCCAAGGTGACCAACACCGGCAAGAACACCCCGAGCGAACTGTCCGTGCGGGTGGACGTGTCCAAGGTCGACTTCGACAAGGTCGCCGCCGTGCCGGCCGTCGAGGACGGCTGCGACATCGAGCTCGCCGGGGGGAAGCCGACCGCGTTCATCTGCCACGCGACGGAGAAGGGCCTGCCGGGCCCGGGCGAGACCACCGACCTGCCTGTCGTCCTGTTCAAGGCCGAGCTCGAGGGCACCTACAAGGCCCCGCTCTCCTTCAAGCTCATCTCGAAGGACGACACCAACGCGGCGAACAACACCAAGACCGCCACGCTGGACTTCTCCGACGCCAGCGGGCCGGACCTCTCGGTCGTCGCCGAGGACGTCAAGCAGGCCGTCAAGATCGTCGACGGCAACCCGGTCTACTCCGGCGACCTGCACGCGGGCGGCCGCTCGGCGCTGACCTACTTCATCACCAACCAGGGTGACAAGGCCACCGCCGGTCTGAAGATCAGCGTCAAGCTGCCCAAGGGCGTCACCCCGACCGAGGTGGAGCAGGGCTGCGAGTACGCGGCCGACAAGTCCACCTTCACCTGCACCTACGCCAACTTCGGCCTGATCCCGCAGGACGAGGACACCAACCCCGAGGACAAGCTCTACTCGGCCTACGGCTTCTACCACGTGTTCGACGTGGCGGCGGGCGTGAAGCCGGGCGCCCTCAAGGGCGGTCTGGTCAGCGTCGAGCCGGTCGGCTCCGAGCCCAGCCGGAAGCAGGCGGCCGCGGTCACCCTGCCGGAGAACGTCACCGGCCTGCAGGCGAGCGACGTGGACGCCACCGACAACTCCGACGCGTACGCGGTGATCGTCGCGGCCAAGGGCGGCGCGGGCGGCGGCGGTGACGACGACGGCGGCCTGCCGGTCACCGGCGCGCAGACCACGCTGATCGGCGGCATCGGCGGCGCGGTGCTGATCGCGGGCGCGGCCATGTTCATGGTGGCGCGGCGGCGCCGGGTCGTCCTGGTGACTCCGGGCGACGAGAAGCCGACGGCCTGACGGTCGTCCTCCATCGACCCGCGAGGGTCGTTCACATAACGCACGGCAGCGGGGGCGGGATGGGTGACCATCCCGCCCCCGCTGTGCGTCGGACCGTCCGTCCGACCGGATCGGCCGGACGGATGAAACACGATCTCCCTGCTGGCGTGCCGCTTCGACCTTCGATAGCGTCCGCCCGGGTTCCGCAACCATCCGTTTCTTCCCTAACCCCCCGGGGGACCGATGACCCTGTTCCATCGCTCGGCCCTGGCCCGCGCCGGTGCCGTGGCACTCCTCGCGGCGGGTGGCCTGACCACCGTCGCCGTTCCCGCCCAGGCCGCCGACGCGCCGGACCTCGCCCTGACCCCGATCAGCACCCAGCTCGCGAAGGGTGTCGACGCGGCCCGGAGCAAGCCGTTCAAGTTCACCGTCACCAACGCCGGCACGGCCACGGCGGAGGACGTCTCGTTGCGGGTCAACACCCAGCAGCTCAAGGACAAGCGCGTCGGCTTCCTGGTGCCCGAGGGCTGCCGCGCCATCGAGAGTCACCTCTACCAGTGCTCCCTCGGCGACCTGCCCGCCGGCACCAGCAAGGACTTCGGCGTCCCGCTGTTCAGCACGGGCGGCCGGGGCGACGGCGGCAAGCTGGTCGTCCACGTCGTCACCGCGACGCCCGGGGGCAAGGTTCGCGACAAGGTCGTCGTGCCGGTGACCGTCACGAAGCCCGGCTACGACCTCACCGCCTGGGCGCAGGACGTCCAGGCAGGCGTCGTGGTCAACGGCGCGGTGGCCGACGAGCCGGACCTCAGGCCGGTGCGTCGGGGCGAGACCGTGCCGCTGGACTGGGCGGTCTACAACGACGGCAGCCGACCCGCGACCGGCGTCTTCTACGGCATCACCCTCCCGGCGGGTGTGAGCTTCGTGACGCTGCCGCAGAACTGCGTCACGCAGGTGTTCCTCGGCAAGGAGCAGGCGTTCTGCGAGGACGCCGGCGCGACCATCCGCCGGGGGCAGTACTACACCGCCGACGTGACGGTGAAGGTCGGCGACGGCGTGACCGAGCCGGTGCTGCGGGAGGGCGACCTCTTCGCGTACGGGCTGGACGCCGCCGAGGGCGAGCCGCAGGAGGAGCCGAAGGTCGCCGGCCAGGCGCAGCGGAAGGCCTTCTCCGAGGCCGACATGGGCGACAACCACACGATCTTCGAGGCCTTCGTCGACCTGTCGGCGCAGCCGACCCCGACGCCGACCGGCGAGCCGACGCCGACCCCGACCGGCGTACCCACGGCGGGCCCCACGACCACCCCCGGTGGCGGTGGCGGCGGCGACGGCGGGCTGCCGGTGACCGGCGTGCAGGCCGGGCTGATCGGCGGCATCGGCGCGGCCGTGCTGCTGGCCGGCGGCGCGCTGCTGCTGCTCTCCCGGCGGCGCAGGGTCGTCCTCGTGGCGCCCGGCGACGAGAAGTCGACCGACTGACGTACGACGACTCGGGGGCGGGGTGGGCGACCATCCCGCCCCCGTGGCGTGTCCGGGTGGTGGTGCGGCCGACCCAGCGGCCGACCGCGCGGGCCGGACTGGCAGAGTGGAGGGGTGAGCCGTACCCCGCAGGGCCAGCGCGCCAACCTGGACAAGCAGCCGCACGAGGTCGCCGCGATGTTCGACGGCGTGGCGGCTCGCTACGACCTGACCAACACCGTCCTCTCCTTCGGGCAGGACCGGTTCTGGCGCCGGGCCACCCGGGCCGCGCTCGACCTGCGGCCGGGTGAGCGGGTGCTCGACGTGGGCGCCGGCACCGGCGTGTCCACCGAGGAACTGGCCCAGTCGGGCGCGTACGCGGTGGGCGCCGACCTGTCCCTCGGCATGCTGCGCGTCGGCAAGCGCACCCGTCCCCAGGTGCCGCTGCTGGCCGGGGACGCGTTGAAGCTGCCGTTCGCCGACGCCAGCTTCGACGCGGTGACCATCTCGTTCGCGCTGCGCAACGTGAACGACACCGACGCCGCCCTACGGGAGTTGGCCCGGGTCACCAGGCCGGGCGGCCGACTGGTGGTGTGCGAGTTCAGCACCCCGGTGAACCCGGCGTTCCGCACGGTCTACCTGTCTTACCTGATGCGTTCGCTGCCGAGCGTGGCCCGCACCGTCTCCAGCAACCCCGACGCGTACGTCTACCTGGCGGAGTCGATCCGGGCGTGGCCCGACCAGCCGGCCCTGGCCGCGCGGATCGGCGCGGCGGGCTGGGGCAGGGTGGCCTGGCGCAACCTGACCGGCGGGATCGCGGCGCTGCACCGCGCGGTCCGCGTCTAGACCTGTTCGGCGCCCTTTTCCTGAATATCCGTTTTTGATCCACTTTGTTCCGTAAGCTCGCCCCCATGACGGGACGACACCAGGCGGTCGGCGCGGAGGCCACCGACGACGACGCGACCGAACTCATCGCCCAGCTCAAGGAGCTGGCCGGCGCGGATCCCGCCGACGTCCGTCAGGTCGTGGCCGAGGTGCTGGCCGCCCTGGACCGCGCCGCCGGCGGCGCGCTGCGCGAGCACCTGCCGGAGACGATCCGGCACGACGCCGGCCTGGATCCGGCCGCCTCCGCCCGGCGCTGAGGCCCGCCCCGGCGCCCCGCCTCCGACCTCGGCCGACGTGTCTCCGGCAAGTTAGGTACCCCTGGTCCGGCGTGGTCATGACGTCGGTCATAGACTCCCACCGTCTGGCTTGTGAAGCATTTCACGAGCATGCGGGAGGAGGCGCGGGATGGCCGCGGTGGAGCATGACGCCGACGTGATCGTCGTGGGCGCCGGTCCCGGTGGGTCGGCTACCGCATACCACCTGGCTCGGCACGGCGTACGGGTGCTGCTGCTGGAGAAGACCGAGTTCCCCCGGGAGAAGGTCTGCGGCGACGGGCTGACCCCGCGCGCGGTGCGGCAGCTCATCCGGATGGGCGTGGACACCTCGCCCGAGGCGGGCTGGCTGCACAACCGGGGCCTGCGGGTCATCGGTGGCGGCGTCCGGCTGGAGCTGGACTGGCCCGACCTGGCGAGCTTCCCCAACTACGGCCTGGTGCGCACCCGGCTCGACTTCGACGACCTGCTCGCCCGGCGCGCCGTCGAGGCCGGCGCCGAGCTGCGCACCGGCGTGAACGTCACCGGCCCGGTGCTGGGCCCGGACGGCCGGGTCACCGGCGTCGAGGCGGAGGTCGGCCCGGGCAAGGAGCCCGCCACCTTCCACGCGCCGCTGGTCGTCGCGGCCGACGGGGTCTCCGGCCGCTTCCCGCTCGCCCTCGGGCTGGCCAAGCGCGAGGACCGGCCCATCGGCGTCGCCGTCCGGCGCTACTACCGCTCGCCCGCCAAGCACGACGACAACTACCTGGAGTCCTGGCTCGAGCTGCGCAGCAAGGACAGCGGCGACAACCTGCTGCCCGGGTACGGCTGGATCTTCGGGCTGGGCGACGGCCGGGTCAACGTCGGCCTCGGCGTGCTCAACTCCTCGTCCGCGTTCGGCAAGACCAACTACCGCCGGCTGCTCACCGACTGGCTGGCCAACACCCCGGCCGACTGGGGCATGACCGACGAGGCGAACGCGGAGGGGCCGATCCTCGGCGCCGCGCTCCCCATGGGCTTCAACCGGGTGCCGCACTACACCCGGGGCGTGATGCTGGTCGGCGACTCTGGCGGCATGGTCAACCCGTTCAACGGCGAGGGCATCGCGTACGCGATGGAGTCCGGCGAGCTGGCCGCGGAGGTCGCCGTGCAGGCGCTCGCGCGCCCGGCCGGCGCGGACCGGGAGCGTGCGCTGACGGCGTACTCGACGGAGCTGAAGCTCCGCTTCGGCGGCTACTACCGGCTCGGCGGCATCTTCGTGAAGCTCATCGGCCGCCCCGAGATCATGCGGATGGCCACGAAGCACGGGATGCCGCACCCGATGCTGATGCGCTTCGTGCTCAAGCTGCTGGCCAACCTGACCGACCCCCGCGACGGGGACGCGATGGACCGCGTCATCAACACGATGACGAGAGTGGCGCCGGCCGTGTAGCCCGAGGAACGAGCCTGCGAGCGCCCGCGGTCGTGAACGAAGGCAGCCCCGTGTGACGGCCCCGTCCACGGTCTGCGATGACCGCAGGTGCGGACAAGGGAGATCGACCCCCGCCGACGACCGTCGCGAGGGACGTGAATAGTGTGATTTTTGACAAGGACCAGGGGCAGGGAAGGACGAGCAGGAGAAAACGATGTCGCTCTCGCCTTATGCACCGATCATCGGGCTGTTCGCCCTCGCCGCGGGGTTCGCGCTGTTCTCCGTGGCCGCTGCCCGCTTCGCCGGTCCCCGGCGCTACAACAAGGCCAAGCTCGAGGCGTACGAGTGCGGCATCGAGCCCAGCCCGCAGCCGGTCGGCGGCGGCCGGTTCCCGATCAAGTTCTATCTGACGGCGATGCTCTTCATCGTCTTCGACATCGAGATCATCTTCCTCTACCCCTGGGCGGTCTCGTTCGACGCCCTGCCGATCTTCGGCTTCGTGGAGATGGTCCTGTTCATCGTCGCTGTCTTCGTCGCCTACGCCTACGTCTGGCGGCGTGGCGGCCTGGACTGGGACTGAGGGAGGAACCTCAGATGGGTATCGAGGAGAAGCTTCCCGCCGGTGTCCTGCTCACCTCGGTGGAGAAGCTGGTCAACTGGTCGCGGAAGACGTCGGTCTGGGGGGCCACCTTCGGTCTGGCCTGCTGCGCGATCGAGATGATGGCCGCCGGTGGCCCGCACTACGACATGGGCCGCTGGGGCATGGAGGTCTTCCGGGCGTCGCCCCGGCAGGCCGACCTGATGATCGTGGCCGGCCGGGTGAGCCAGAAGATGGCCCCGGTGCTGCGCCAGATCTACGACCAGATGGCGGAGCCCCGCTGGGTCATCTCGATGGGCGTGTGCGCCAGCAGCGGCGGCATGTTCAACAACTACGCCATCGTGCAGGGCGTCGACCACATCGTCCCGGTCGACATGTACCTGCCCGGCTGCCCGCCCCGGCCCGAGATGCTCATCGACGCGGTCCTCAAGCTGCGCGAGAAGATCGGGCACGAGCCGCTCGGCCCGAACGGCCGCAAGATGCTCGAGGCGCGCAAGGCCCGCGGCGACGTCCCGGTCGTCCCCTACGGCTCGATGCCGTCGTCGTACCGCAGCGACAAGGCCCGGCGGGCCGAGTGGACCAAGGCGGTCCGTGAGGGTCGCGAGGAGCAGCTGCGGATCGAGAACTGGATGAAGGCCCAGAACCACCTGCAGCACGGGGGTGTCCAGAAGTGACCGCGCCTCAGGACAGGAAAGACGACGGCGGCGTGCCGGTTCCGGTCACGCCGGCCGGCGCCAGCAGCACCGCACCCGCCGAGTACCCCCCGGCCAGCCCGGCCGGCCGGGGCATGTTCGGCAACCAGGGCTCCGGCGACGTGTCCGGCTTCGGCGGCCTCGTCCGCCAGCGCCGGACCATCGAGGACGCGCCCCGGCCGTACGGGGGCTACTTCGACGAGGTCCGCGACGCGCTGGAGGAGGCGTACCCGGACTTCGCCGACGCCGTCGAGAAGGTCGTGGTCGACCGGGGCGAGCTGACCCTGCACATCCGCTCGGAGCGGATCGCCGAGGTCTGCCAGGTGATGCGCGACGACATGGCGCTCCGCTTCGAGCTCTGCTCCTCGGTCTCCGGGGTCGACTACCTCGGCGCCGACGCCCGCCGCCTGCACGTCGTCTACCAGCTCACCTCGATGACCTACCGCCGCACGGTGCGGCTGGAGGCAGCGGTCTCCGTCGAGGACCCGCACCTGCCGAGCGTCACGTCGATCTACCCGACGGCGGACTGGCAGGAGCGCGAGGCGTACGACATGTTCGGCATCGTCTTCGACGGTCACCCCAACCTGACCCGGATCCTCATGCCGGACGACTGGGAGGGGCACCCGCAGCGCAAGGACTACCCGCTCGGCGGCGTACCCGTCGAGTACAAGGGCGCTGAGATCCCGCCGCCGGACCGGAGGAGGTCCTACCAGTGACCACGTCGAACTACGCCACCGAGCGCGACACCACCGAGGGGAAGGTCTTCACCGTCACCGGTGGCGACTGGGACAGCGTCGTCTCGGGGGCCGACCCGATCAACGACGAGCGGATCGTCGTCAACATGGGTCCGCAGCACCCGTCGACGCACGGCGTGCTCCGGCTGATCCTGGAGCTGGAGGGCGAGACGGTCCGCGAGGCCCGCTCGGTCGTCGGCTACCTGCACACCGGCATCGAGAAGAACCTCGAATACCGCAACTGGGTCCAGGGCAGCACCTTCGTGACCCGGATGGACTACCTCGCCCCGATCTTCAACGAGACCGGGTACGCGCTGGCGGTGGAGAAGTTGCTCGGGATCTCCGACCAGATCACCGAGCGGGCGAACACCATCCGGGTGCTGATGATGGAGCTGAACCGGATCTCCTCGCACCTGGTCTGGGTGGCCACCACCGCCATGGAGCTGGGCGCCATCAACATGATGCTCTACGGCTTCCGCGAGCGTGAGTACATCCTGGAGATCTTCGAGATCATCACCGGCCTGCGGATGAACCACGCGTACGTGCGGCCGGGCGGCGTGGCCCAGGACGTGCCGGACGAGGCGATCGTCAAGATCCGCGAGTTCCTGAAGCTGCTGCCGAAGCGGCTCAAGGAGTACGAGAACCTCCTCTCCGGGCAGCCCATCTGGCTCGAGCGGACCAAGAACGTCGCGGTGCTCGACGTGACGGGCTGCCTCGCGCTCGGCGTGACCGGCCCGGTGCTGCGTTCGGCCGGCCTCGCCTGGGACCTGCGCAAGACCATGCCGTACTGCGGCTACGAGACGTACGAGTTCGACGTGCCGACGCACACCGACGGCGACGTGTGGGGCCGCTACCTGGTCCGGCTCGCCGAGATCCGGGAGTCGCTCAAGCTCGTCGAGCAGGCGTTGGACCGGCTCAAGCCGGGCCCGGTGATGGTGGCCGACAAGAAGATCGCCTGGCCGGCGCAGCTCGCCATCGGCGTCGACGGCATGGGCAACTCGCTGGAGCACGTCGCGAAGATCATGGGTCAGTCGATGGAGTCGCTTATCCACCACTTCAAGCTCGTCACTGAGGGCTTCCGGGTGCCGCCGGGCCAGGTCTACGTCGGCATCGAGTCGCCCCGCGGCGAGCTGGGCGTGCACGCCGTCTCCGACGGTGGCACCCGGCCCTACCGGGTGCACTACCGGGAGCCGAGCTTCGTCAACCTCCAGGCGCTCCCGGCGATGGCCGAGGGCGGCCTGATCGCCGACGTGATCGCCGGTGGCGCCTCGCTGGACCCCGTGATGGGTGGTTGTGACCGATGAGTGTTTTCACTGACGAGACCAGGGAGCGGGCGCGGGAGATCATCGCCCGCTATCCGGCCGACCGGTCCCGGTCGGCGCTGCTGCCGCTGCTGCACCTGGTGCAGTCCGAGGAGGGCTACGTCTCCCCGGCCGGTGTGGCGTTCTGCGCCGAGGTGCTGGGCCTGAACAAGGCCCAGGTCGGGGCGGTCGCCACCTTCTACACGATGTACAAGCGCCGGCCGACCGGCGACTACCTGGTGAGTGTCTGCACCAACACGATGTGCAACGTGCTCGGCGGCCAGGAGGTCTACGACACCCTCGCCGAGCACCTCGGCGTGGGGCACGACGAGACCACCGCCGACGGGAAGATCACCCTGGAGCACGCCGAGTGCCTGGCGGCGTGCGACTACGGCCCGGTGATGACCGTCAACTACGACTTCTTCGACGGGGTGGACCCGCAGACCGCGCGCGGTGTCGTCGACGAGCTGCGCGCCGGTGGCCGGCCGATGCCGACCCGGGGCGCCCGGCTCTGCACCCTCAAGGAGATGGCGGTGCAGCTCGCCGGCTTCGCCGACGAGCGGGAGGGCGCGGTCGCCGACGGCGGCCCGGGGGAGCCCACCCTGCGGGGGCTGCGGCTGGCGCAGGAGCACGGCATCTCGGTGCCGGGCTTCGACCCGAACACCCCGATCCGCAGCAAGGCCGAGGCCGACAAGGCCGCCGCCGAGGCGAAGGCCAGGAGCGAGGCCGCGAAGCCGGCGCCGGCCAAGGCCGCGCCGGCCCCGAGCGGCAACGGCACCCGGCCCGCCACGGGCACCGGCGAGCCCGCCCCCGCCGCCGAGGCGGCCGGCAGCACCACCCGTGACGTCAAGGCGCCGGACGCCAAGTCGCCCGAGGTGCGTACCGCCGAGACCCGGCAGCCCGACGCGGCGACCGCCGTGCCGGACGCCCCGGGCACCAAGGTTCCGGTGGACGGCGCCCCGCCGGCTCCCCGCGACGCGCAGGAGGCGGAGGCCGCCGGGGCGGCGGCCAACGCGCCGGCCGGCGACGGCAAGCCCGCCGGCGACGAGGCCGGTGCGCAGCAGCGCAACCTCAAGGAAGCCGAGGCGGGCGCCGGTGGCGCGGGCTCCGCCGTCGCGAGCGAGACGGGGGTCCAGAAGTGACCACTCCCCGGCCGGAGACCCTGGCCAAGCTGACGCCGGTACTCACCAAGCGCTGGCTCTCGCCGGACGCCTGGCGGATCGGGACCTACGAGAAGCTCGACGGCTACGCGGCCCTGCGCAAGGCGCTCAAGGCGCACCCGGACGACCTGATCCAGCTGATCAAGGACTCCGGCCTGCGCGGTCGCGGCGGCGCCGGCTTCCCGACCGGTCTCAAGTGGGGGTTCATCCCGCAGGGCGACGGCAAGCCGCACTACCTCGTCGTCAACGCCGACGAGGGGGAGCCGGGCACCTGCAAGGACCTCCCGCTGATGACGCACGACCCGCACGCCCTCGTCGAGGGCGTGATCATCGCGTCGTACGCGATCCGGGCCAGCCGCGCCTACATCTACATCCGGGGCGAGGCGGTGCACGCCGCGCGCCGGCTGCGCAACGCCGTGCGGGAGGCGACCGCCAAGGGCTACCTGGGCCGGAACATCCTCGGCTCCGGGTACGACCTGGAGCTGGTGGTGCACTCGGGCGCCGGGGCGTACATCTGCGGCGAGGAGACCGCGCTGCTGGACTCGCTGGAGGGCTTCCGGGGCCAGCCCCGGCTGCGCCCGCCGTTCCCGGCCACCCACGGCCTGTACGCGAGCCCGACGGTGGTCAACAACGTCGGCACCATCGCCAGCGTCCCCTACATCGTGCTGGGCGGCGCCGACTGGTGGAAGACCATGGGCACGGAGAAGTCGTCCGGCCCGATGATCTACTCGCTCTCCGGCCGGATCGCCAACCCCGGTCAGTTCGAGTGCGGCATGGGCGTCACCCTGCGGGAGCTGATCGAGCTGGCCGGCGGCATGCAGCCCGGTCACAACCTGAGGTTCTGGACGCCGGGTGGCTCGTCGACGCCGCTGCTCACCGCCGAGCACCTGGACGTGCCGCTGGACTTCGAGGGGGTGGCGGCGGCCGGCTCGATCCTCGGCACCACGGCCACCCAGATCTTCTCCGACCAGGACTGCCCGGTCTACGCGACCTACCGGTGGCTGGAGTTCTACCACCACGAGTCGTGCGGCAAGTGCACCCCGTGCCGCGAGGGCAACTACTGGATGGTCCGGGTCTACCGGCGGATCCTCGCCGGTCAGGGCACCCACGAGGACCTGGACACCCTGCTGGACACCTGCGACAACATCCTCGGCCGCTCGTTCTGCGGCCTGGGTGACGGCGCGACCAGCTCGGTGACCTCGTCGCTGAAGTACTTCAAGCAGGACTACCTCGACTACATCGAGGGACGTACCGCGCCGAGGCTGTCGGACAAGCAGCTAGTGGGAGCGCACTGATGCGAGCGCGAGGAGTGAGCGGAGCGAGCCCCGCAGTCGCGAGCGAAAGGCAAGCACTGTGACCGACGTAGCGAAGCAGACCGAGACCGTCACGCTCACCATCGACGGCGTCGAGGTCACCGCCCCGAAGGGGGCGCTCCTGATCCGGGTCGCCGAGCAGCTGGGCACCGAGATCCCCCGGTTCTGCGACCACCCGCTGCTGGCCCCGGCCGGCGCGTGCCGCCAGTGCCTGGTCGAGGTGGAGGGGCAGCGCAAGCCCGTCGCCTCCTGCACCCAGACCGTCGCCGACGGCATGGTCGTACGCACCCAGCTCACCTCCCCGGTCGCCAAGAAGGCGCAGGAGGGGGTCATGGAGCTGCTGCTGCTGAACCACCCGCTCGACTGCCCGATGTGCGACAAGGGCGGCGAGTGCCCGCTGCAGAACCAGGCGATGTCCACCGGACGCTCCGACTCGCGGTTCCACGAGCACAAGCGGGAGTACCCGAAGCCGCTGCCGATCAGCACGCAGGTGCTGCTCGACCGCGAGCGCTGCGTGCTCTGCCAGCGCTGCACCCGGTTCTCCGAGGAGATCGCCGGCGACAAGTTCATCGACCTGATGGGCCGGTCGTCCGCCGAGGAGATCAACATCTACCGGGACGAGGACTACGGCGTCGAGACGGGCGCGGGCTGCCCCGGCTCGGCCGCCGACGAATCCGGGGACGTGCCGTTCAACTCGTACTTCTCCGGGAACACGGTGCAGATCTGCCCGGTCGGCGCGCTGACCGGCACCCAGTACCGGTTCCGGGCTCGGCCGTTCGACCTGGTCTCCTCCCCGAGCGTCTGCGAGCACTGCTCGGCCGGGTGCGCCCAGCGCACCGACTGGCGGCGGGGCAAGGTGCTGCGCCGGCTGGCCGGCGACGACCCGGCGGTGAACGAGGAGTGGAACTGCGACAAGGGACGGTGGGGCTTCCAGTACACCCGCGCCTTCGACCGGCTCACCACCCCGCTGGTCCGCGACCCGCAGACCGGCGAGCTGCGTGAGGCGGCGTGGAGCGAGGCGCTGGCCGTCGCCGCCGAGGGGCTGCGCGCGGCGCGGGACGGCGGGCGGGGCACGGCGGTGCTCACCGGCGGTCGGCTGACCGTCGAGGACGCCTACGCGTACGCGAAGTTCGCCCGGGTCGCGCTCAACACCAACGACGTCGACTTCCGGGCCCGGCCGGTCTCCCGCGAGGAGACGGACTTCCTGGCCAGCTCGGTCGCCGGGACCACCGACGTCACGTACGCCGACGTGGAGAAGGCGCCGGCCGTGGTGCTGGTCGGGCTGGAGCCGGAGGAGGAGTGCCCGATCCTCTTCCTGCGGCTGCGCAAGGCGTACCTGAAGAAGAAGCTGACGGTCTACGCGATCGCGCCGTTCGCCACCCGCGGCCTGGAGAAGCTCGGGGCCAAGCTGGCCCGGGTGGTGCCGGGCGAGGAGGCGACCGTGCTCGCCGAGCACGCGACGGTGGCCGAGGCGCTCAGCGCCGAGGGCGCGATCCTGATCGTCGGCGAGCGGCTGGCCAGCGTGCCGGGCGGCCTCTCCGCGGCGGCCGACGTGGCCCGGCGTACCGGCGCGAAGCTGGCCTGGGTGCCGCGGCGCGCGGGTGACCGCGGCGCGGTCGACGCGGGCTGCCTGCCCAACCTGCTTCCCGGTGGCCGCCTGGTCAACGAGCCGGCCGCCCGGGCCGAGCTGGGTGAGGCGTGGGACATCCCCGCCGGGGTGATCCCGAGCCAGGCCGGCCGGGACACCGACGCGATCCTCGCCGCCGCCGCCGGCGGTCAGCTCGGCGCGCTGGTGGTGGCCGGGGTCGACCCGGCCGACCTGGCCGACCCGCGGCTGGCCGAGAAGGCCCTGGACGAGGTGCCGTTCCTGGTCAGCCTGGAGCTGCGGATGAGCGCGGTGGCCCGGCGGGCCGACGTGGTCTTCCCCGTCGCCCCGGTGGTCGAGAAGGCCGGCAGCTTCCTTGACTGGGAGGGCCGGCTGCGCACCTTCGAGGCGGTGCTGCGCACCGCCGCGATGACCGACGGCCGCGTGCTGGACGCGCTCGCCGCGCAGCTCGACGTGCAGCTCGGCACCGGTGACGTGCTCAGCGTCCGCCGCGAGCTGGGCGCGCTGCCGCGGACCCGGACCGACCGTCCCGCCGCCCCGTCGGTGGAGCCGGCCACGGTGCGGGAGCCGGGCGCCGGTGAGGCGGTGCTCGCCACCTGGCACCAGCTGGTCGACCTGGGCAGCCTCACCGACGGCGACGAGCACCTCGCCGGCACCGCCCGCCCGCCGGTGGTCCGG
The DNA here is from genome assembly GCF_031845925.1 of Micromonospora reichwaldensis. Classification (NCBI taxonomy): domain Bacteria; kingdom Bacillati; phylum Actinomycetota; class Actinomycetes; order Micromonosporales; family Micromonosporaceae; genus Micromonospora; species Micromonospora reichwaldensis. The sequence continues at coordinate 29,864 of NZ_JAVRFL010000030.1, forward strand.
CTGGGCAAGGGCACCGCGGAGGCGCTCGGCGTCGCCGACGGCGATCCGGTGACGGTGGGCACCGACCGGGGGGCGCTGACCCTGCCGGCGGCGATCACCGAGATGCCGGACGGCGTCGTCTGGCTGCCGACCAACTCGCCCGGCTCGACTGTGCGACGCAGCCTCGGCGCGACGTCCGGAGCGCTCGTGCGGATCTCCGCCGCCGCGGTCGCCGCCGACGCGGCGGACCGCCCGGGCCCGCTCCTCAACGCAGGGGGTGTACAGCAGTGAACGCGGTCTACCTGGCCCAGGATCCGACGCTGGCCGACTTCGGCCGGGATCCCTGGTGGCTGGTCCTCGGCAAGATCGTCTTCGCGTTCGTCGTCGCCGTGCTGGCCACGCTGCTCGGCGTCTGGTTCGAGCGCCGGGTCGTGGGCCGCATGGCCGTGCGGCCCGGCCCCAACCAGGCCGGCCCGTTCGGTCTGCTGCAGACCCTCGCCGACGGCCTGAAGCTCGCCTTCAAGGAGGACCTCCTCCCGCGGACCGCCGACAAGGTCGTCTTCTTCTTCGCCCCGGTGATCTCGGTGGTCTGCGCGATCACCGCGCTGTCGGTGATCCCGTTCGGGCCGATGGTCAGCATCTTCGGGCACCGGACGCCGCTACAGGTCACCGACGTGCCGGTGGCGGTGCTGGTGGTGCTGGCCCTCTCCTCGCTGGCCGTGTACGGCATCGTGCTCGGCGGCTGGGCCAGCGGCTCCACGTACCCGCTGCTCGGCGGCCTGCGATCCGCCGCCCAGCTGGTCTCGTACGAGGTCACGATGGGCCTGAGCGTCGTCGCGGTCTTCATGACCGCCGGCACCATGTCGACCAGCGGGATCGTCGCCGCCCAGGGTGACGGCACCCGGCTGAGCATCGGGGGCTTCGAGGTTCCGGCCCCCGGCTGGTACGCGCTCCTGCTGCTCCCCAGCTTCATCATGTTCTTCATCGCCATCGTCGGTGAGACGAACCGGGCGCCGTTCGACCTGCCCGAGGCGGAGTCGGAGCTGGTGGCGGGCTTCCAGACGGAGTACAGCTCGCTGAAGTTCGCGCTCTTCATGCTCAGCGAGTACGTCGCGATGGTGACCATGTCGGCCTTCACCGTGACGCTCTTCCTCGGCGGCTGGCACGCGCCGTGGCCGATCACCAGCATCTGGGCGGGCGCCAACTCCGGCTGGTGGCCGATGCTGTGGTTCTTCGGCAAGGTCGTCATGCTGGTGTTCGTCTTCGTCTGGCTGCGGGGCACCCTGCCCCGGCTGCGCTACGACCAGTTCATGCGCTTCGGCTGGAAGGTCCTGCTCCCGATCAACCTGGTCTGGATCCTGGTCCTGGCCGGCCTGCGCTCGATCGAGGACTGGGACTCGCGCAGCAAGCTGATCGCCGTCGGCATCCCCGCCGGCATCCTGCTGCTCGCCACGCTGCTCTGGCCGAGCCGGAAGCAGCAGCCGAAGCCGACGGTCCAGGAGCAGGTCAACGACCGGCCGCACGGCAGCTTCCCGCTGCCCCCGATGGACCTGCAGGTACCACCGAGCCCGCGCACGAGGCGCGTGGTCGCCGAGCGGGAGCCGGCCAACATCGCCGCCGGCCCGGACTCCAGGGAGGTGTGACGTGGGCGCGATCACCGGAACGTTCAAGGGATTCGGTGTCACCTTCTCGCACATGTTCAAGAAGGTCGTCACCACCGACTACCCGTTCAAGCCGCCGGTGTCGGCGCCGCGCTACCACGGGCGGCACATCCTCAACCGGCACCCGGACGGGCTGGAGAAGTGCATCGGCTGCGAGCTGTGCGCCTGGGCCTGCCCGGCGGACGCGATCTACGTCGAGGGCGGCGACAACACCGACGAGCAGCGCTTCTCGCCGGGTGAGCGGTACGCCAGCATCTACCAGATCAACTACGCCCGCTGCATCTTCTGCGGGCTCTGCATCGAGGCCTGCCCGACCCGTTCGCTCACCATGAGCAACGAGTACGAGCTGGCCCGGGACAGCCGGCAGGATCTGATCTTCACGAAGGAACAGCTGCTCGCGCCGCTGCTGCCGGGCATGGAGCAGCCGCCGCACCCGATGCGACTCGGCGACAGCGAGAAGGACTACTACGTCGGCGCGCTGACCAACCCGGGCACCTCGGCCGGCGCGGAGCACTCGGCCAACAACCCGGGCCGGTACCAGGTGGAGGAGCACCCCGGTGTGACCTTCCCGGGTGCCGAGCAGCACGCCCAGCGGGCGGCAGCCGCCAAGGGAGACGGAGCATGACCACGCAGACGGTGCTCGCCGCGGCGGGCGAGGTCTCCGGCGGGGAGCAGGTGACCTTCTACATCCTGGCCCCGCTGGCGCTGATCGGCGCGATCGGGATGGTCGCGGCGCGCAACGCCGTGCACTCGGCCCTCTGGCTGGTGCTGACGATGCTCTGCCTGGGCGTCTTCTACGTCCTCCAGGCCGGGCCGTTCATCGGCATGGTGCAGATCATCGTCTACACCGGCGCGATCATGATGCTCTTCCTGTTCGTGCTGATGCTGGTGGGTCGCGACGCCTCGGACTCGCTGATCGAGACGCTGCGCGGCCAACGGGTCGCGGCGGTGGTGCTCGGGCTCGGCTTCGCCGGCCTGGCCGGCGGCGGGCTGTGGCGCGCGCTGGAGGGCACCACGGCGGTCGGCCTGGAGCAGGCCAACGCCGAGGGCAACGTGCAGGGCATCGCCCGACTGCTCTTCACCAAGTACGTCTTCGCGTTCGAGCTCACCTCGGCGCTGCTCATCACGGCCGCCATCGGCGCGATGGTCCTGGCCCACATCGAGCGGCGCAAGGAGGACAGGCTGGACCAGCCGAAGACGATGCGGGCGCGCTTCGCCCCGGGCAACTACCCGGGCCCGAAGCCCGGCCCGGGCGTCTACGCGACCTCCTCCTCCGTGGCCACCCCGGCCCGCCTGCCGGACGGCCGGCTGACCGAGCGGAGCACCCCGGAGATCCTGCCGGTGCGCGAGCTCGACGACCGGGAGACCACCCTGAAGGGGACGGAAAAGTGACGCCGGACTACTACCTGGTGCTGGCCGCGGTGCTCTTCACCATCGGCGCGGTCGGTGTGCTCATCCGGCGCAACGCGATCGTGCTGTTCATGTGCATCGAGCTGATGCTCAACGCGGCCAACCTGACGCTGGTCACCTTCAGCCGGATCAACGGTGACCTCAACGGCCAGATCATGGCGTTCTTCGTGATGGTGGTGGCGGCGGCCGAGGTCGTGGTCGGGCTCGCGATCATCATGGCGATCTTCCGGACCCGACGCTCCGCGAGTGTCGACGACGCCAACCTGCTGAAGTACTGAGGGGTCCTGCGGTGGGAACGATTCTGACGAACGCCCCGGCTGAGCCGGTGGGCACCGTCGCCTACGCGACGGCGGACGGGCTGCTGGGCAGCGTCTGGCTGCTGGTGGCGATTCCGCTGCTCAGCGCGGCGGTCCTGCTGCTGCTCGGCCGGCGGGCGGACCGCTGGGGGCACTGGCTCGGGGTGGCCGCCATCGGCGCCGCGTTCGTGCTGGGCCTGACCTACTTCCTCCAGCTGCGTGGCCTGGAGAACAAGTCGGTCGAGCTGAGCCTGTGGGACTTCATCACGGTCGGCGACCTGCGGGTGGACTTCGGTCTGCTCTTCGACCCGCTGGCCGCCGTCTTCGTACTGCTGATCACCGGGGTGGGCTTCCTGATCCACCTCTACGCGGTCGAGTACATGGCGCACGACGCGGGACGTCGGCGGTTCTTCGCCTACTTCAACCTGTTCGTCGCGGCCATGCTGCTGCTGGTGCTCGGCAACAACTACGTGATGCTCTACTTCGGCTGGGAGGGCGTCGGTCTGGCGTCGTACCTGCTGATCTCCTTCTGGTACGAGCGGCCCAGCGCCGCCACCGCCGGCAAGAAGGCGTTCCTGATGAACCGGGTCGGCGACGCCGGCCTGGCGATCGGCATCTTCATCATGTTCGCCAGCCTCGGCACCACCCAGTACGACGAGGTCTTCAACGGGGTCGGCTCGCTGACCGCGACCACGGTGCTGGTGCTCGGCCTGCTGCTGCTGCTCGGCGCGACCGGCAAGTCCGGCCAGTTCCCGCTCCAGGCGTGGCTGCCGGACGCGATGGAGGGCCCGACCCCCGTGTCGGCGCTCATCCACGCCGCGACCATGGTCACCGCCGGCGTCTACCTGATCGCCCGCTCGAACCCGATCTTCTCGGCCAACTCCACGCTCCAGCTGGTGGTGGTGAGCGTCGGCGCGCTGACGCTGCTGATCGGCTGCATCATCGGCGCGGCCAAGGACGACATCAAGCGGGTGCTGGCCTGGTCGACGGTCAGCCAGATCGGCTACATGTTCCTCGGCGTCGGCCTCGGCGGCGGCGCCTACGCGCTGGCGATCGTGCACCTGCTGGCGCACGGCTTCTTCAAGGCCAACATGTTCCTCGGCGCCGGCTCGGTCATGCACGGCATGAACGACCAGGTCGACATCCGCCGGTTCGGTGGGCTGTCGAAGTACATGAAGGTCACCTGGATCACCTTCATGACGGGCTGGCTCGCGATCATCGGCATCCCGCCGCTGTCCGGCTTCTTCTCCAAGGAGCCGATCATCGTGGCGGCGTTCGAGCGGGAGGACTGGACCGCCTGGCTCTTCGGCGGCGCGGCCCTGCTCGGTGCCGGACTGACCGCGTTCTACATGACCCGGCTCTTCGTGCTCACCTTCCACGGGCCGAAGCGCTGGACCGAGGACATCGGACACCCGCACGAGTCGCCGAAGCTGATGACCATCCCGCTGATCCTGCTGGCGGTCGGCTCGGTGGGGGCGGGTTGGCTGCTCTCCACCTCGGTGCCGGACTGGCTCACCGCCACGGCCGGGCTCGGTGCGGCAGAGGGGGAGCACCACGCGGTGCTCTCGCACACCGTGATCACGATCCTGTCGATCCTGGTCACCGTGCTCGGTGCCGGGCTGGCCTGGTTCCTGTTCCGGGGCGGCACGGCCACCGCGCCGCAGCCGGCCGGGGTGCTGGTCACCGCCGCCCGCCGCAACCTCTACACGGACGCGGTCAACGAGGCGATCTTCGAGAAGCCGGGCATCTTCCTCACCCGGGCACTGGTCTACCTCGACAACCGGGGCATCGACGGGCTGGTCAACGGCCTCGCGGCGGGGATCGGTGGCGGCTCGGGTCGACTCCGGCGGCTCCAGACGGGCTTCGTCCGGTCGTACGCCACCTCGATCCTGACCGGCGCGCTGCTGGTCCTGGCGGCGTTCCTGGCCGTCGAGGCGGGGTGGCTGGCGTGATCGACCTCTTCCAGGCGGCCGTCTCCGGCGGACCGCGCAGTGACGACGGAGGTAAGGCCGCATAATGTCCGACTTCCCGTTCCTCTCGGTGCTCACCGTGGCACCGCTGGTCGGCGCCCTGGTGGTGGCCTTCCTGCCGCGCAGCCGGCCCGAGCTGGCCAAGCAGGTGGCGCTCGGCTGGTCGCTGCTGGTGCTGGTGCTGTCGGTGGTCATGTGGGTGACCTTCGAGGTTGGTGGCGACCGCTTCCAGTTCCGTGAGTCCTACACCTGGATTCCGAACTGGGGCGTCAGCTTCACCTTCGCCGCCGACGGCATCGCGCTGGTGATGCTGATGCTGATCGCGGTGCTCGTACCGCTGGTGATCCTGGCGTCGTGGCACGACGCCGAGTCGTCCAAGCGGTCGGTGCCGGTCTACTTCGCCCTGCTGCTCGTCCTCGAGTGCACGATGATCGGCGTCTTCGCCGCCGCCGACGTCTTCCTGTTCTACGTGTTCTTCGAGGTCATGCTGGTGCCGATGTACTTCCTCATCGGCAGCTACGGCGGCCACCAGCGGCAGTACGCGGCCGTGAAGTTCTTCCTCTACTCGCTGGTCGGCGGTCTGTTCATGCTCGCCGCGGTGATCGGCCTCTGGGTCGTCGGCGGGAAGACCTTCGACTGGCAGGCGCTGTCCCAGGTGGACATCTCCACCGGCACGGAGCGCTGGCTGTTCCTCGGCTTCTTCCTCGCGTTCGCGATCAAGGCGCCGTTCTTCCCGTTCCACACCTGGCTGCCGGACGCCGGTGGCGCGGCCCCGGCGGGTGCGGCGGCGCTGCTCGTCGGCGTGCTCGACAAGGTCGGCACCTTCGGCATCCTGCGCTACTGCCTGCCGCTGTTCCCGGACGCGGCCAAGTGGTTCGCCCCGTGGGCGCTGGCGCTCGGCGTGATCGGCATCATCTACGCCGCGCTGCTGGCGGTCGGCCAGAACGACCTGAAGCGGCTGGTGTCGTACACCTCGATCGCGCACTTCGGCTTCATCGGGGTGGGCATCTTCGCCTTCACCACCCAGGCCGGCACCGGCGCGGTGCTCTACATGGTCAACCACGGGCTCGCCACCGGCCTGCTCTTCCTCGTGGTGGGCATGCTCATCGCCCGGCGGGGCTCGGCGCTGATCAGCGACTTCGGCGGCGCCGGCAAGCTGGTGCCGATCCTGGCCGGGGTGCTCTTCTTCGCCGGTCTGGCCTCGCTCGCGCTGCCCGGCACCGCGCCGTTCGTCTCCGAGTTCCTGGTGCTGATCGGCACGTTCACGGTGAACAAGCCGGTCGCGGTGATCGCGACGCTCGGCATCATCCTGGCCGCCGCGTACGTGCTGTGGATGGTGCAGCGCACCACCCAGGGCACGCTCAACCCGGCGCTCACCCAGATCGACGGCATGAAGCGTGACCTGAACCTGCGCGAGAAGTTCGTGGTCGCGCCGCTGATCGCGCTGATCGTGCTGCTCGGCTTCTACCCGAAGCCGGTCACCGATGTGATCAACCCGGCCGTGCAGGCGACCATGCAGGACGTCGGCCGGACCGACCCCGCCCCGACCTCGGGCGGCACCGTCCAGGAGGCGGCAAAGTGAGCGCGAGGAGTGAGCTTGCGAGCCCCGCAGTCGCGAACGAAAGGCCGGCAGCGGTGAGCGCGAGGAGTGAACGAGCGGAGCGAGTGAGCCCCGCAGTCGCGAACGAGAGGTTTGCGCAGTGACTGAGCTCAAGTTGCCGTCGATCGACTACGCGGCGCTCGCTCCGACCCTGATCATGCTGGGTGCCGCCCTGCTGGGCGTGCTGGTCGAGGCGTTCGTGCCCCGCCGGCTCCGGCACGTGGTCCAGCTGTCGATGGCCCTGCTGGCGGTGCTCGCCGCGCTGACCATGGTGGTGCTGGCGGCCGACGAGCGGAAGATCACGATCGGCGGGGCGATCGCGGTGGACGGGCCGACGCTCTTCCTCCAGGGCGCGATCCTGGTCCTCGCCGCGATGGCGCTGCTGCTCATCGGCGAGCGTTCGGTGGAGCGGGGCGGGGCGTTCGTCGCCCAGGCCGCCGTCACCGCCGAGTCGGCCGACGACCGGCGGCAGGCCGAGGGCAAGAACGGCCTCACCGAGGTCTACCCGCTGACCACGTTCGCGATCGGCGGCATGCTGATCTTCGTGGCGGCGAACGACCTGCTGACCATGTTCATCGCGCTCGAGGTCTTCTCGCTGCCGCTCTACCTGCTCTGCGCGCTGGCCCGCCGCCGGCGGCTGCTGAGCCAGGAGGCCGCGCTGAAGTACTTCATGCTCGGCGCGTACGCCTCGGCCTTCTTCCTGTTCGGCGTGGCCCTGATCTACGGCTTCACGGCGGGCATCCCGGGCCGGCAGGCGGGTGTCGACTTCGCCACCATCGACGCCGCGGTCGAGAACTCCCCGGCCAGCCCGGTGCTGCTCTTCGCCGGCATGGCGCTGCTCGCCATCGGGCTGCTCTTCAAGGCGGCGGCGGCCCCCTTCCACGTCTGGACCCCGGACGTCTACCAGGGCGCGCCGACCCCGGTCACCGGTCTCATGGCCGCCTGCACGAAGGTCGCCGCGTTCGGCGCCCTGCTGCGGGTGTTCCACGTCGCGTTCGACGGGGCCCGGTGGGACTTCACCCCGGTCCTCGGCGTCGTGGCGGTGCTGACCATGCTGGTCGGCGCGGTGCTGGCCGTCACGCAGACCGACATCAAGCGGCTGCTGGCGTACTCCTCCATCGCCAACGCCGGTTACCTGCTGGTCGGCGTGCTGGCGCCGGGCGCCGACGGGATCTCCGGGACGATGTTCTACCTGGTCGCGTACGGCTTCTCGGTGCTCGCCGCGTTCGCCGTGGTGACCCTGGTGCGCGACGCCGACGGGGAGGCCACCCACCTGTCCCGTTGGGCCGGGCTGGGCCGGCGCTCGCCGTTCTACGCGGGGATCTTCACCTTCATCCTGCTGGCCTTCGCCGGAATCCCGCTGACCAGCGGCTTCACGAGCAAGTTCGCGGTCTTCGGCCCGGCGCTCGAGGGCGGGCAGGCGTGGCTGGTGATCGCCGGCGTGCTGACCAGCATGGTGCTGGCCTTCCCGTACCTGCGGGTCGTGGTGATGATGTGGCTCTCCGAGCCCGGCGAGTCGACGCCGACCGTCGCGGTGCCCGGCGGGCTGACCTCGGCCGCGCTGATGATCGGCGTGCTCGCCACGCTGGTGCTCGGTGTGGCGCCCGCGCCGCTGCTCGACCTGGCCACCGGCGCCGCCGAATTTGTCAGATGACCGACGCCCACGCCCGCGGGGGCCGGTACGCCACGGCGTGCCGGCCCCCGCGCCGTATCCCCCGTCCAGGGCAGGTCGCAGGGGTGTGGCATGGTTGATGGCGTGGTGAATCCGGCTGGCGAGCGTTCAGGTGCCTCCGGGTCCGGCGGCCGTCGGACCAGGGTGAGCACGAGTCAGTTCGGCGCGCTCGGCCTCTATCTCGCCGATCCCCGCGTCGAGGCGTCCGTGCTGGGCCTGCTGGAGGGCGTCGAGTCCGAGCTGCGGGCGAGCGTGGCCAGCGCCGACCCGTTCGTGACGGAGGCCGCCCGGCACCTCGTGGAGGCCGGCGGCAAGCGGTTCCGCCCGCTGCTGGTGGCGTTGGGCGCCCAGTTCGGCGATCCCACGGGGCCGCAGGTCGTGCCGGCCGCCGTGGTGATGGAGCTCACCCACCTGGCGACGCTCTACCACGACGACGTGATGGACGAGGCCGCCGTGCGCCGGGGGGCGCCGAGCGCCAACTCCCGGTGGACCAACTCGGTCGCCATCCTCGTCGGCGACTACCTCTTCGCCCGCGCCGCCGACATCGCCGCCGACCTGGGCATCGAGGCCGTACGCCTCCAGGCGCGCACCTTCGCGCGGCTGGTGCACGGCCAGATCGCCGAGACCGTCGGCCCCCGCCCTGGCGACGACCCGGTGGCCCACTACCTCGACGTGATCGCGGGCAAGACCGGTTCGCTGATCGCCACGTCGGCCCGCTTCGGCGGCATGTTCGGCGGTGCCGCCCCGGAGCACACCGAGGCGCTGGCGGGCTACGGCGAGACCATCGGCGTGGCCTTCCAGCTCTCCGACGACCTGCTCGACATCGCCTCGGAGTCGGTGGAGTCGGGCAAGACGCCCGGCACCGACCTGCGCGAGGGCGTGCCGACCCTGCCGGTGCTCTACGCGCTCGGCTCGGACGACGCCGACGCCGCCTCGGTGCGGCTGCGGGAGATCCTGGCGACCGGGCCGCTGACCGACGACGACCTGCACGCCGAGGCACTCGGCCTGCTGCGCGAGAGCCCGGCGCTCAAGCGGGCCCGGGAGACGGTCCGCAGCTACGCCGAGGACGCCCGGGAGCAGCTCTCGCCGCTCCCGCAGGGCCCGGCCCGCCGCGCCCTCGAATCCCTCTGCGACTACATCGCCGACCGCACCAGCTGACGCCCGACCCGCTAGCGGCGGGCTAGCAGGCGGCTGCCGGCGAGCATCAGGGCGGCGGCCAGCAGCATCGACCCGGCGGCCACGAGCCACATCACCGGGTAGCCGGCGTGCGCGGCCACGGCACCGAGGCCGAGCGGGCCGAGGCAACCGCCCGCGTACACCCCGGTCTGGGTGACCGAGGTGGCGGCGGCCGGGGCCTGCGGGTGCAGCCGGACCACCGCGAAGGTCATCAGGCCCGGCCACGCCCAGCCCAGGCCGAAGCCGAGCAGCACGCCGGCCACCAGCGGCACCGACCCGGCCGTCGCGAGCAGGCCGAGCCCGGCCGCGCCGACCACGAGCATGCCGGCGATGAGGGCGACGTGCCCGCTGGCGCGACGGTCCGCGAGCCAGCCGAGGACGACCCGGGCCGCCACGCAGACCGCGCTGCCCAGCGTCAGGGTCAGCCCGGCCAGCCCGGGTGACAGCCCCCGGTCGGCGGAGGAGTCGACGACGAAGGTGCCGAGCGCGTTCGCGGCGGCCGCGGCGAACGTCCCGGCGGCCCCGACCACCACCAGGGCCGCGGTGGCGCGGCCGCCGCGGGTGGGTGCGGCCGTCCGGGCGGGGCGCGGCTCCCGCGCGGGTACGGCCGGCAACGCCGCCAGGGCCCCGCCGGCGGCCACGACGAACGCCCAGCGCCAGCCGGCCGTCAGCGCCACGGTCGGCACCGCCGCCCCGGCCAGCAGGGTGGCGACGGGGACGGCGGCCTGCTTGACCCCGAACGACAACCCCTGCCTGCGGGTCGGCACGTGCCGGGCGAGCGTGGCGTTGCTGGCGAGCTGACCGAGGGCGTTGGCGGTGCCGGCGAGCGCGAGCAGACCGAGCAGGACCGGGTACGACCGGGCCAGCCCCGCCACGGCCAGCAGGCAGGCGGCGGAGAGCAGGATGCCGGCACGGGCCACCACGGTCGGCCCGTGCCGCTCGGCGAGGACGCCGGACGGCACCGAGGCCAGCGCCCCCACGCCGAAGTAGACCGACACGGCCAGGCCCAGCCCGGCCGGCGAGAAGCCGAGGTCCTCGCCCATCTGCACGGCGAGCCCGCCGAGCAGGAAGACCGGCAGGACGCAGGCGATGGTGACGGCGACGGCCCCGGTCACGGCCCGCCCGGGCCGGGGCGGGGCGATGCCCGGGGCGGGCTGGAGCGCGATGTCGGTCATGGTCCGGCAAACCTACGCGAGCGGGGTTTTCGTCACGGAACGTGCCTGTTGAGCAACGCGACGTTCATGACGATCTGGCATCCTCCACCGAACGGGCATTTCGAACTGGGCCTGTTTTTCATATGGTGTAAGTCCCCGGCGGCGGAGGTGGTTGTGCGCGACCCCTTGGCGGAACCTTCGGATCTCATCCGGAGCGTGTCCCGCGCGCTACGAGTGCTCGAGTCGGTCGGTCGCGCCCCGAAGGGGCTCACCGTCAAACAGATCGCCCGGCGCTGCGAGCTGACCGTGGCGACGACCTACCACCTGGTCCGCACCCTGGCCTACGAGGGCTACGTGATCCGTCGCGAGGACGGCACGTACATCGTGGGCCTGGAGGTGGCCGACCGCTACCGCGAGCTGGTGACGGCGTTCCGGGGGCCGCCCGCGGTCGGGGAGAGCCTGCGCCGGGCCGCCATGGACACCGGCTACAGCCACTACCTCGGCCGGTTCGTGGGCGGCCAGGTGGCGGTCACGGCCGTGGCCGAGGGCCCCCGCTCGCCGTACCTGGAGGACCTGGTGCCCGGGTTCGACGAGGGAGCGCACGCGACCGCCCTCGGCAAGGCGCTGCTCGCCACGATGACCGCCGAGCAGCGCTTCCGCTACCTGCGCGACTACGGCATGCGTCCCTTCACCTCCGCCACCCTGACCACCTCCGAGGCGTTCGAGGTCGACCTGGCCGCCGGGGACCGGCGGGGCATGCAGCTGGAGCTGGGGCAGTTCCGGCAGGGCGTGGCCTGCGCCGCGGTGCTGGTCAGCCCCGACAAGGACATGGAGCGCCGGGTCGTGCTGGCCTGCGCGCTGCCGGCCGGCGAGATGATGACCTCCGCCCGCGTGGTCCGGGCGAAGCTGCTCACCGTCGCCCGGACGATCGCCGACGGCCTGGCCGCCGACAGCTGACCCGGCCGCCGGGGCAGGCTCGCGGGTCCTGCCGGCCGCATCGGGCCGCGACGACCGTGGCCCTCTCCCCGGCTGGGAGAGGGCCACGGCGGCGGTCCGGCGGCGGACCGCCCGACGGGTGGTCAGCTGCCGATCGGCCCGCCGTCCAGGCGCCAGGCGACCACCACGCCCGGCTTGGCGTAGTCGCCGTCCGGCCAGTTCGAGGCCGGCTTCTCGACCGAGGCGCCGCTCAGCTCGCCCGGGTGCTGCACCGCCACGAAGACCGAGCGGTTGTCCCCGGTGATGAACGGACCGCAGGCCTCCGCGCCCACCGGCACGGTGAGGAACTGCTTCAGGTGGCCCCGCTCCGGCCCCTCGACGGCGGTGGCGAAGAGGCCGTCGTTGCTGCCCAGCGCGTTGCCGTCCGTGGAGATCCAGAGGTTCCCGGTGGCGTCGAACGCCACGTTGTCCGGGCAGGAGATCGGGGAGACCTTCGTCTTGTCGTACCCGGCGAAGAAGGTCGACGGGTCCGCCGGGTCACCGGCGACGATCGGCAGCGACCAGGCGAACGTCTCGCCCGCGTTGTCGCCACGGTCCTCGACCAGCTCCAGCACCTGACCGTGCTTGTTCGAGTTGCGCGGGTTCGCCTCGTCGGCGGCCGGCTTGCCGGCCCTGCCCCGGTCGGTGTTGTTGGTCAGCGCCACGTACACCTTGCCGGTGAGCAGGCTCGGCTCGACATCCTCCGGGCGGTCCATCTTGGTCGCGCCGACCTTGTCGCCGGCCAGCCGGGTGAAGGTGAGCACGTCGGCGGCCGTCATCCCGTCGACGTACGAGCGGTTGCCGCTGACCAGTTTGATCCACCGGCCCCGGCCGTCGAACGCCCCGTCGGAGGGGAGCTTGCCGGAACCGTCGATCTCGCCGGCGCTGCTCTGCTTCAGCTCGGCGACGTAGAGGGTGCCCGACTCCAGCAGGGTCAGGTTGTGCCGGCGGGCCACCCAGGAGTTGCCCTTCATGAACTTCTTGTCGGAGACGAACTTGTACAGGTAGTCGAACCGCTCGTCGTCGCCCATGTACGCGACCACGTGCCCGCTCCTGGCGACGATGACGTTCGCGCCCTCGTGCTTGAACCGGCCCAGCGCGGTGTGCTTGCGCGGGCGGCTCTCCGGGTCGTACGGGTCGATCTCGACGATCCAGCCGTGCCGGTTGGCCTCGTTCGGGTGCTTCGCCAGGTCGAACCGCTCGTCGGCGCGCTCCCACTTCCGGCTGCCGCTCGGGTAGCGGGTGGTGGTGGTGATGCCGTACCGGGCCAGCTTCGGCTTGACCTCCTCGGCCACCGCGTCGCCGCCGACGAAGTACTGGTTGAAGTTCTCCTCGCCGGAGAGCACGGTGCCCCACGGGGTCACCCCGCCGGCGCAGTTGTTCAGCGTGCCGACGACCGTACGGCCCTTCGGGTCGGCGGCCGTCCGCAGGTGGGCCGAGCCGGCGGCCGGCCCCGTCAGCTCGAACTTCGTGGCCAGCGCCGTGACCCGCCGGTTGTACGGCCGCCGGCCCTTGGTGACCGGCCGCCACTGCCCGGTGCCGTCGACCCGCTCCAGCTCCACCACGGACATGCCGTGCGCGGCCATCGCGATCCGCAGCTGCTCGACGCTCAGCGCGTCCTGGCTGGTGAAGCCGGGGAACATCAGGTCCTCGTTGGTGTACTCGTGGTTGACCACGAGCAGGGCACGCTTCCGCCCGTCCAGCGGCAGCACCCCGACGAAGTCGTTGTTGTAGCCGAACTGCCCGGCCTGCGCGGCGGCGCTCTGGGCGCGCACGTCGAACTCGGGGGCGCCCGGCACCACCGGGTCGCCCCAGCGCAGGACGACCGCGTGGTCGTACCCGTTGGGCACGACGAGGCTGTCGAGGGTGTTCGGCGGGACGGGCTTGAAGGTCAGCGCGCCGCTGCCGACGCCGCCGTCGGGGCGGCCGAAGCCGGCGGCACCGGGGACCACGGGGGTGGCGGGGGCCGCCGCGGCGGGGGCGCCGCCGGCCACCGCGCCGCCGAAGCCGAGGACCAGCGCGCCGACCGCGCCGGCCCGGACCACGCCGCGCCGGGACACCTCCGCGTTCACCACGTCCCCGAAGTACGCGTTGTCGGACATGTTGGGCACCGGGTGGTCGCACGCGTTGCCGCACCGGTAGAGACAGGTCATGGCGTCGCGGCTGCCGTGGCGGGTGGCGCCCAGCAACGGGAGCAGCCGGGGACGGTCGCTCATGGAAGGAGCCTCCTGATGGGGGTCGGTGCACGCCGGACCAGCCGCTGGCGTGCGTACCCGCCGGACGCTAGGAGGGCGCGGTGAGCGACCGTCGGCGACGGTGTGAACCGGGCGTGAACACCTCGGCCGGACTCCTGCGGTGACCTGCGGCTGAACCGATCGGGACGGCGGCATGTATTCCCGTGCGAGCGCATCGCCGGACTCGCGCCGACAGCGAGGAGACCGCCATCTCACCTACCCGATCCCCGGGACGCCCCCAGCCGGGCCCTGCCGCGCGACGAGCGCCTGGATGCCGTCGAGGAGCAGGTCGAGCCCGAAGGTGAAGTCGGCGTCGTCGATCCATTGCTCGGCGGCGCCGAACGCGTTCGCGCGCAGGGCGGCGGCCAGCTCCGGGTAGCCGTCCGGGTCGACGACCTGGGCGAGGACGTGGCCGTAGTCGGCCAGCCCGGAGATCGAGCCGTCCTCGGCGGCGCCGGCCGCGCTGTTGAGAGCGTGGGCCAGGGACGCCTGCCGGGTGGCGTAGCCGGTCAGGGTGGTCACGATGTTGAGCCGCTCGCCGTGACCGAGCCCGGTGCCGGCGAGCGCGGCGAGCGCGCGGTCGAGCCACCGCAGCGCCCGTGGCCCGGCGGGCGGGGTGTGCTGGCCGAGCGCCAGCAGCCAGGGCCGGGCGAGCAGGAAGTCCCGGTGGGCCCGGGTCCAGTCGGTCAGGTAGTCGCGCCACGGCTGTCCGTCGAGGACGGGTGGCTCGGGTGCGGCAGCGTCCGCCATCACGATCAACAGCTCGTCCTTGCTGCCGACGTAGCGGTACAGGGACATCGTCGCCACCCTGACTTCACCTGCGACGCTGCTCATCTTCACCCCCTCCAGGCCCTCGCGGTCGGCGATCCGGATCGCGGCGTCGACGATCCGGCCCAGGTCGAGGCTGGGTCGAGGGCCGTGCCGAGGGATTGCCTCGCGGCCCCACATGCGGGCCACCACGGGGGGCAGCGGCTGTTGCGCCACGTCGAAATCTCCTCGTCCTCCGCCCGGGGGTCTTGTGCTCACTCTAGATCTCGATAACTCTGTATCACGTACTCTGTATCTCATACGCAGAACGCGAAGAGGGTGGATTGTGACTACACAGGGTTCGATGCGGCGGGTGCTCGACGTCGACGCGGTCCGGGGATTCGCACTGTTCGGGATATTCGTCGTCAACGTCACCTTCATGGCCTCCGGCTATCCGGGGAACCTGGTGACCGACCCCGACTTCGACTCGGGGCTCGACCACGCCGTGCGCGTGCTCTCCGCCGTGTTCGTCGACATGAAGTTCTACGTGCTCTTCTCGTTCCTCTTCGGGTACAGCTTCACGCTTCAGATGGCGGCGGCGCGCCGGGCCGGCGCGGCCTTCTCGGCGCGCATGCTCCGCCGGATCGCCGGGCTCCTCGTCATCGGCGCCCTGCACACCGTCTTCCTCTACGGCGGTGACGTGCTCGTCACGTACGCGGTGGCGTGCCTGGTGCTGCTCCTGCTGCGCGACGTGCGGGACCGCACGGCGATCCGGATCGCGGTGGCCCTCTACGCCCTCGTGGTGCTCAGCGGGGTCGCCGGCGCACTGTTCGTGGACCGCTCGGCGTTCCTGCCCGGGGAGGCCGAGGCGCTGGCCAACGGTGCGGAGACGACGCGGGCGTTGCTCGGCGGCTGGGGGGCCGTCATCGAGGGGCACCTCGCCGGCCTGCCGCTGCTGCTCGTCCAGGCGGCGTCCATGCAGGGCCCGACCGCGCTGGGCATGTTCCTGGTCGGCATGGTCGCCGGGCGCCGGCAGTGGCTGGCCCGGGTCACCGGCGGCGAGCCGGTGCTGCGCCGGATCCAGTGGGTCGGTTTCCCGATCGGGCTGCTCGGCTCGGTCGTGTACACCGCCAGCGGCGGCAACGACAACTCCCTCGGGGTCGCGGCGAGCGTCGCGACGGCGCCGATGCTGGCCGCCGCGTACGTGGCGACGCTACTGCGGATCATGCACAACCCGCGCACGGCGGCGGTCCGGGCCGCGCTCGCACCGGCCGGCCGGATGGCCCTCACCAACTACCTGGGCCAGTCGGTGGCCGGCTTGGTCGCCTTCACCGGCATCGGCTTCGGGCTCGCCGGCACGTTCTCCCCGCTGGCGCTCGTCGCCTTCGCCCTGGCGGTGTTCGCGGTCCAGTTGGTCGTGAGCGCGCTCTGGCTGCGCCGGTTCCGCTACGGCCCGGTCGAGTGGGCGCTGCGGTGGCTCACGAACGCCCGCCGGCCGGCCTTCCTCGTCCCGCCCGCCGACCAGCGGCCGGCCGGCCGGACCGGACCGCCGCACGCCGGTTTCGCCGGCACCGGGGCCGGATCGGGCGCGGACGAGCCGTCCGTCGCCGTGCCCCGCCAGAACCGGGCGTGAACACCTCGGCCAGGGGTGCCACGGTGACCTGCGGCTGAACCGTTCGGGGCGGCGGCACGTATTCCCGTGCGAACGCCACCGCCGGACTCGCGCCGACAGCGAGGAGACCCGCCATCAGCGACCACGACGCCCAACTGCTCCGCGCGCTGCACGACGAGCACGCGGAGGCGCTGTACGCGCACGCCCTGCGGCTGGTCAACGGCGACCGGCAGCGGGCCGAGGACCTGGTGCAGGAGACGCTGCTGCGGGCCTGGCGGCACCCGGAGGCGCTCGACCCGACGCGGGGCTCGATCCGGTCCTGGCTCTTCACCACCGCCCGCAACCTGGCCATCGACGCCTGGCGGCGCCGCTCCGCCCGGGTCGGCGAGGTCTACACCGACGAGCTGCCCGAGCCTCCCGAGGCCGTGGACGAGGCGGAACGCGCGGTGGAGGCGTGGACCGTCGCCGAGGCGCTGAACCGGCTCAGCCCCACCCACCGGGAGGTGCTGGTCGAGTGCTTCTACCAGGGGCGGTCGGTGGCGGAGGCGGCCTCCCGGCTGGGCGTGCCGCCCGGCACGGTCAAGTCCCGGACCCACTACGCCCTGCGCTCACTACGGTTGGTCCTGGCCGAGATGGGGGTGACGGAATGACCCGGTGCGAGTTCGCGCACGACGACGGCGCGTACGTGCTGGGTGCGCTGGCTCCCGCCGACCGGGTGGCCTACGAGCGGCACCTCCCCGGCTGCGTCGCCTGCCGGGAGGCGGTCGCCGAGATCGCCGTCCTGCCCGGGCTGCTCGGCCGGCTCGACCCGGCGGGGCTGGAGCAGTTCCTGCCGCCACCGGAGAACCCCCGGGTGCCCGAACTGCTCGCCGCCGCGCGGGAGCGCCGCCGCCGCGACCGGTCGGCCACCCGCCGCCGGTACGCCCTCACGGCGCTCGCAGCCGCCGTGGCGGCCCTGGTCGTCGGCGTCGGCACCGCCGCCCTGCTGCCCCGGGAGGCGGCCGGCCCGACCCCGGTCGAGGTGCGGATGGTCGCCATGCAGCCGGTCGCCGGCGCGGTGCCGGTGCACGCCGAGATCGCCCTCAACGGCACCGACTGGGGCACCGAGGTGCGGATGCGCTGCGGGTACGACGCGAAGGCCGGCTACGCCAAGGCGTACACCTTCCGGCTGGTGGCGCACGGCCCGGACGGCGCGACGGAGCAGATCGGTTCCTGGCTCGCCGCTCCCGGCGACGACCTGCGGATCACCGGCGCGACCCGGTTCACCGACGCGGAGCTGGTCCGGCTGGAGCTGCTGCGCGCCGACGGCACCCCCGTCCTCGTCTACGACGTCCGCTGACCCGCGCCAATCAGCGGGGCGCGGCGACGGCCTCGGCCCGGCGGGCGGCGAGGGTGGCGGCGCGGGTACGGCGGGAGTTGCGGACGGCGTCGACGGTGAAGACGATCAGCGCGGCCCAGACCAGGGCGAAGCCGGCGATCCGGGCCGGCGGCATCGGCTCGTGGAAGATCAGCACCCCGCAGCCGAGCTGGAGGATCGGGGCGAGGTACTGGATCATGCCGAGACCGGTCAGCGGCAGCCGGTTCGCCGCCCCGGCGAAGAGCAGCAGCGGGATCGCGGTCGCCGCCCCCGCCGACACCAGCAGCAGGGTGTGCCCGACCGACACCTGCCCGAACGTGCCCTCGCCGGCGGCGGCGAGCCAACCCACGTACGCCAGCGCGGGCAGCGCCAGCACCGCCGACTCGACGAAGAGCCCCTCGGCGGCGGGCAGCCCGAGCTGCTTCTTGGCCAGGCCGTACCCGGCGAAGCTGAACGCCAGCACCAGCGCCAGGTACGGCAGCCGGCCGTAGTCGACGGTCAGCACGGCCACGGCCAGCCCGCCGATGCCGAGCGCCACCCACTGCGTGGGCCGCAGCCGCTCGCGCAGCACGGTGACGCCCAGCAGCACCACCACCAGCGGGTTGATGAAGTAGCCGAGAGCGGTCTCCACCACCCGGTCGGAGGTCACGCCGTAGATGTAGGTGCCCCAGTTCACCGCGATCAGCGCGGCGGCGACGCCGATGCCGGCCAGCGCCCGGGGCCGGCGCAGCAGTGCCCGCAGGAAACCGACGTTGCGCATCGCCGCCAGCAGCAGGGCGACGAACACCACCGACCAGACGATGCGGTGGGCCAGGATCTCCAGCGGCCCCGCCGGGCGCATCAGCCGCAGGTAGAGCGGGAAGAACCCCCAGAGCAGGTACGCGACGAAGCCGTAGAGGTAGCCGAGGCGGAGTGGCGTCACGTTTCCACCGTAAGGGCCGGGAGGCCGCCCGGTTCCTTTCCGGTGATCGGACTCACCGGCTGGTTCCGCTGGTCGAGCTGCATCCAGCGGTGCGGATCGGTCATCGGGGCGAACCCGACCTTGGCGTACACCGCGTGGGCGTCGGCGGTGGCCAGCAGGATCCGGCGTACGCCCAGCTCGGCGAGGTGGTCGCGGACCGCCCCGGCCAGCCAGGTGCCCAGTCCCCGGCCGCGCTCGCCGGGGTCGACGTAGACGTCGCAGAGCCAGGCGAAGGTGGCGTGGTCGGTGACCACCCGGGCGACCGCGACCTGGCGGCCGTCACCCGGCCGGTAGACGCCGAACGGCACCGACCCGGCGAACGCCCGCGCCACCGTCTCCCGGTCCCGCCCGAGCGCCCAGTACGCGTCGGTGCAGAGCCAGTGGTGCACCAGGCCCAGGTCGATCCGGGCCGGGTCGGTGCTGAGCAGGTAGCCGTCGTCGCGGGTCAGGGTGAACATGCCGCGACGCTAACCCGGCCACCCGGCCCGATCAGCGGCCAATTCCCGCCCACTGGTCGGCCCGCCCGCCCACCTCCCCCTGGTCGAAGCGGGTCAGTCCCGGTCCAGGACGGCCCCGAGGATCCAGGTGACGATGCCGACGAACAGCGCGCCGAGCACCGCCTCCGGCCAGAAGCCGTCGACGTGGAAGGGAAGCCCGGCCTGGTCGGCGATCCAGCTCGTGAGCAGGAACAGCAGCCCGTTGACCACCAGCGCGATCAACCCGAGGGTCAGCAGGTAGAAGCCGCAGCCGACGGTCTTGATGATCGGCTGGAGCACCGCGTTGACCACGCCGAAGATCACCGCGACGAGGACCAGCGTGACGACCGTCTCGCCGGCGGACGCCGACTCCAGCGTGATGCCCGGGATGAGCAGCGTGGCCAGCCAGAAGGCCAGCGCCGTGCTGCCCAGCCGGATCAGCAGCCCTTTGAGGAAACCCATGGCCGGATCGTGCCACGGACGGACAAGCTGCGGAAGCCGTGACCGTCGCCCCGCTCAGCGGCGGGACGGGCGGCCGATCAGCTGCGACTCGATCGGGGTGGGGGAGAGCAGCGCCCAGCGCAGCGCCCGCCGGTTCACCACCGCGACCATGTCGTCCCGGATCCGGGTCAGCCACTCCGCCGACCCGCCGAGGCCCAGCGCGGCGCCCGCCACGGCGGCCTCGGCCGGGTCGAGCGGTTGCAGCACGGCCAGGTCGGCACGGCCCAACGCGTCGGCGTCGGCGGGGGTCAACTCGTCGCGCACCAGCAGCGTGGTCCGCCACGGGGACGCCGGCTCCGGCTCGGCGGGCGTGGGACCGGCGTCGACCACCACCAGCAGCGGGCGCAGCGGCGACCCCGGCTCGCCCACCGGACGGCCCGGCGGCACCACCGGGATCATCGCGCCGGGGGTGCCGACGCCCCGGACGAACGGTTCCCACCCGCGCGGGCGGGCGGTCTGTACCACCACCCTGGCCCCGAGCGCCATGGCCCGCACCGCCACCAGCTGCGCCGCGCGTATCCCGCCGACCAGCATCACGCGGGTGCTCTCCGGCCGGAACAGCCGGACGGTCACCGCGCCGCCGTGCCGGTTCGTGCCGACCATCAGCCCCGCCTCGCCGAGGGTCAGCTCCAGACCGTCGGGCGCCGGACCCGGACCCGCCGCGCCCGCCGCCGCGAGCGGCAGCGTGCCGGCCAACCCGTCGAGCTGCGCGCCGTCGAGCCGGTGCACCTCGCCGCCCACCTCGGCCACCAGCCGGCGTAGCGCCTGCGCCGCGATCGAGAGCTCCGCCGGGGTGGCGGCGGCCAGCCGTACGGCCAGCCCGGTCGGCGCCGCCGCGGGGTCGGCGCCGGCCCACGGCCCGACGCCGAGCGAGACGGTCGTCGCCGTCGCGGGCAGCGCGAGCAGCCGGGTCACCAGCCGCCGGCCGGCGTCGGTACGCGGGTCGGGCCAGCGGCGCAGCCGGAACGTGGTCTGGAGCAGGTCGCCCGCCCGGACCGCCTGCCAGGACTCCTGCGCGGGATGGTCGTCGTGGTGGGCCAGCTCCGCCAGTACCCGCAGCGTCGCGTGCTCGCCCAGCGGGCGGGCGGTGACGGGCCCGACCCGGCGCGCGATGCGGCGCACCGTTCCGGCGAGCGCCCGCCGCAGCTCCTCTCCCGTCCAACCCTCGGCCCGCAGCACCCGCACGGCGAGCACGGCCCGTTCCCGGCCGGCGAGCCGCCCGTCGGTGAGCTGGCGGTACGAGGTGGCGACCGCGCCGCCACCCGCGCCGACGGTCGGCGCCGGAGAGCCCGTCAGCAGGAGCTGGAGCCGCACCGGGGGGCCGTCCGGCGCGGCGGCCGGCAGCAGGGACGCCGGGGCGGGCAGCGCGCGGGGAGCGTCGCCGAGCAGGTCGGCCGGATCGCCGATCTCCAGTACGGCCACCATGCCGGCGGCGTCGTCCAGCACGGCGGCCGGCGTGCCGGCCAGCTCGGCGGGACGCACGACCGCGCCCGGGTCGACGAGGTCCAGCAGGGCCGCCGGGTCCGCGGCCGGCGGCAGGGCACGGCGGCGGGTGGCGTAGCCCAGGCCCGTGGCCAGCCACTCGAAGAGCCACCGCCCCCGCAGCCGCACCCAGGCCAGGGGCAGCAGCAGCACGGCCACCCCCACGGCGGCCAACGTCACCAGCGCGCCCCGGCCGGCGGCGGCGGCCACGGCGGCCACCGCCACCTGCGTGGCGACGACCTGACCGGCCCGGACGCCGGCGCCCCTCCGCCGGCCGGCCGGCTGCCGCGACGGCGGCAGAGCGGCCGGGGTTGCCGGCGCGCCAGCCAGGCCGGTCGGGCCAGCCAGGCCGGCCGCCCCGGGCGGCGCCGGCACGACGGGCGCGGCGGTCGGGCGGGGATCGTGGCCCGGGGCCGGCCGGTGCGGGCCCGGGCCGGTGGTCACCGTCACCGCGCCTCCTCGACCGGTCACTCGCCGCGACATCGACGCCGCCCATCGTAAGGGGAGCATCCGGCGGGATGGGGGCCGCGGTCGTCCACAGCGGATGGCCACGGGGTAGCAGAACCGCGACGGTGCCGCTACCGTCAGCGACGAGTTTCGCTGACCCCGCGCCCGCCACGCTCGACGTCCGGGCGGCGCGAGCGGCGCGCCCGGTGGGCGGGTGCGCCCACGGCCAGCCACGACCGAGGAGACGAGGTGACGTCCCGGGTGTCCCAGACCCAGGCAGAAGCAGCGGTGATGCAGCAGACCGCCGCGAAGTTCGAGCAGGTCGACCAGTCCCTGCAGTCCATGCTGAGCAGCCTGATGGCCGAGTTGGAGGTGTTGCAGCAGGCCTGGCGCGGTGCCGGTGGGCGCTCGTTCGAGCAGGTCAAGCAGCAGTGGGCACAGGACCAGGCGGCGCTTCAGCGGGCGCTGCGGGAGACCGCCGGCGCCGTCCGCACGGCCGGCCGGCACTACGACGTCTCGGACGCCGAGGCCGCCAGCCGGGTGTCCACCACCAACCGCGGCGGCATCCAGCTGCCGCTCTGACCCGGTCTCGGGGGAGGAGACATCCGATGGACGGTGTACTGGTCGTCAACTTCGCCGCCCTGCAACAGGCGAGCGCGGACATCCAGAAGGCGCTGAACGCGCTCGACTCGCAGCTCGGGCAGCTCGAACGGGACGCCGCCCCGCTCGTGGCGAGCTGGTCCGGCGAGGCCCTCCAGGCCTACGAGCAGCGGCAGCGCCGCTGGCGGTCGGCCTCGCAGGACCTCCAGGTCATGCTGCGCGACATCAAGCTCGCGGTGGACGACTCCGCCGCCGACTACCTCGACACGGAGAAGAAGAACGTCGGCCTGTTCCAGTAGGCCCCGCCCGGTGGTGGCGTCGATCGCGAGCCGGTCGGCGCCACCATCGGCCGTTTCCGGCAGCGCGACCGCCGGGGGACGCCCGGACGCGACGGCCGCAGACCGCCGGCCGGGTCAGGCGGGGCGACGGGCGCAGACCGCCGGCCGGGTTCACACAGGGTCGGCCGGCCTCCACCGGCGGCGGGCCCCGCGCGGCACGACGAGCGCCAGCAGCGCCGCCAGGGCCACCACCGCCCCGCTGGCCCCCGCCACCAGCAGCGCCCGGTCCCGGGCCGTCGCCCGGCGGGCCCGCTGCGCCAGCACCGCCGGTTCGGCCCGGTCGTCCGCGAGCGCGCTGACCTGGCGCGCCCGCTCCGACGTTCCCCCGGTCTCGGTGACCGCCCGGTACGGGTTCAGCACCCCCGCGCCGTACCCGCCGCCCCGACCGTCGCCCGGGGCAGGATCGGCGGTCGCCACGATCCGCTGCGCCACCTGCGCCGCGGTCAGCTCCGGCCGGTACTGGCGCAGCAGCGCGGCGGTGGCCGTCACGAAGGGCGCCGCGTAGCTGGTGCCCTCGGCCCGGTGGTGGCCCTCGCCGGGGGCGGCCATCAGCACGTCGCTGCCCGGGGCGACCAGGTCGACGTACGGGCCGGTCTGGGAGAACGGTGCCCGTCCCCCGTCCGCCCCGATCGCGCCCACCCCGAGCACCCCGTCGTACGCGGCCGGGTAGGGCCGGGGGTCACCGCCGTCGTGCAGGTTCCCGGCGGCGGCCACCACGACCACGTCCCGGTCGACCGCGTAGCCGATCGCGGCCCGCACCGCCGGGTCGTCCGCGTACAGGACGACGGAGAGGTTGAGCACGTCGGCGTCGTGGTCGACCGCCCAGCGGACGGCGCGGGCGAAGTCCCCGGCGCTGACCGTGCGCCCCGACTCCCGCCCCTCGACCACCTGCTGCTCGCTGACCCGTACCGGCAGGATCCGGGCGCCCGGGGCCAGCCCACGGAACGCCGTCCCGTCGCGGGGGGCGGCGGCGATGATGCTCGCCACGCCGGTGCCGTGGCCGGCGCAGTCCCGGCTGCCGTCGCCGCCCGGGTCGAGCAGGTCGGTGCCGTCGAGCACCCGGCCGGCCAACTGCGGGTGCCGCCGGTCCACCCCCGAGTCGACCACCGCCACCGTCACCCCGGCGCCGGTGGCGAGCGGTGCCAGCCGCTCCGGGGCGTACCGCTGCTGGGGCCAGGGGCGCGCGGACACCGGCCGAACCGGGGCGAGGGGCGAGGCGCAGCCGGGGGCCGCACGCGCGGCGGTCGGCGCGGATGCGGACCAGCCGGCCGGCACCGGGCCGGGGGCGGGCCCGGCCTGGCGGCCGGCGATCGTGGGGGTGGCCGGGACGGCGGTCAGTACCGCCGTCGTGAGGGCGGCGAGGAGCGGGCGTGAGGGGGACCGGGACATCGACCGCCTCCGTATCGTGTCGACTCCGGAACGGGATGTTAGCGCTTGTGGCGGCCCCGGGCGCACCGCCGCCGGCCAGCGATTGTGATCTTGCTTCTACCTTGTAGGTTGTACGCGATACCTATGGCCTGTTCGCGGGAGGAGGGGTGGCCGTGACCGAGTGGGAGCCGGCCACCGACGCCGAAGCGGCGATGCGGGACGCGCTACGCGCCAACGACCAACAGCTCTACTTCCGCGTCCTGGCCCGGACCGAACTGCTGCTGCCGGTCTCCGCCGAGGCACTCGCGGGGACGGCGCCGGTGGGCTGGGGCACCTGGAGCACAGGTGGCCGTACCCACGTGCTCGCGTTCACCTCCGGAGCGGCGGTGCGCGCCTGTCTCGGCGAGCACGGCGGTGCCGTCCGGCGTATCTCGTACGCCGATCTGTCCGACAGCTGGCCCAACCACGAGTGGTGGCTGGCGGTCAATCCCGGGCTGCCCATCGAGGGCTACCTGCCGGCCTGGTTCGTCGCCCAGCTCTCCCGGGGCGACGTCCGGCTGCCCGGCCGCACCATGGGTGCGCGGGCCCGGCTGGAACGCGTGGAGACGGCTGCCCGGGCGCGCGCCCAGGCCGCCGGTCAGGACACGTCGGGCGGGCCGGCGACCGGGCCGACCACCGGTGTGGCCCGGCCCGACGGCACGCTCCGGCCCGAGCCCACGGCCGCGTCGGCCACCGGCCGGATCCCCGCACCCGCCCGACCCGGCTCCGCCCACCCGCTCGCCCCGCCCATGCCCCCGGCGGACCACCTGGATGCGCGGCGTGGCGACCCGACGGCCGGCGGACCCGCCCGGTTCGACGCCGTGGCGGCCCCCGACCGGCTCCCGCCGCCGCTCACCGAGCGCCCGAGGGGCCTGCCGACGCCCGACGCCCACCCCTCGCCGTCGACCAACGGTCGCCCGGCCGGGGAGACCCCGGAGCGGCCGAACCGGTCGTTCTTCGAGCCGGCCTCCGGTCGCGCCGCCGCCTACCGGCAGGAGGCGCTGCGTTCGGGCGAGCGGGCGGCTCCGCCGTCCCGCCTCGCACCCGGCAGCCAGCCGTTCCCCCGCCGCCGGCCGATCGGGGAGCCGGTACCGGGGGAGGCGACCCACCCGATCCCGAGCGCCCCGCCCGGAGCGGAACCGACCCACGCCTTCACGGCGCCCGCCGGTGAGCCGACCCGCGCCTTCACGGCGCCGACTGCGGAGCCGACCCACGCCTTCACGACGCCTGCCGGTGAGCCGACCCGCGCCTTCGCGGCGCCGACTGCGGAGCCGACCCACGCCTTCACGACGCCTGCCGGTGAGCCGACCCACGCCTTCACGGCGCCCGGCGGGGAGCCGACCCACGCCTTTCCGGCGCCCGGCGGCGAGCCCACCCGGGCCTTCGCGATGCCCGGGGGCGAGGCCACGCAGGTGCTGCCGCCGCGCGGACCCGGCGAGGACGCCACCCGGGACCTCCGGGCCCCCGCCCCGGATCCCGGGCTGCCACCACCGGCGTACGGCGCGGACCGACCGCAGCCGGCCGAGGACCTCACGCAGGCGCTGCCGCGACGGCAGGCCACCTCCGAGCCGGTCGGGCCGGAGCCGGCGGCGGACGCGGAACCGGTCTCCGGTCCACCCGCCCCTCGACGCGGGTTCACGCCCATCGTCATCGAGGGCACCGTCATCGAGTCGCGGGACCTCACCGGACCGCCTGCCCCCGAGCAGGCCCCGCCCGCCGAGGAGACCGTCTCGCTGTTCGAGCCGGTCCGGCGCCGCCGGGAACCGGTGACCGCCGCCACCGCCGACCCCGCACCGCCCGCGCCCGCGCCCGCCCACCCGTCGTCGCCCGCCGACACCGCGCGGTCCGCCGCCCCGTCGTGGTCCGGCGACGCCACCGCGTCCCTGGATCCGACCGTGTCCCTCGATCGGACGCAGCCGGTGGTGTCGTCGGGGTCGAGCGACGCGACGGTGTCTCTGGATCCGACGGTGTCTCTCGATCGGACGCAACCGGTCGTGTCGGGAGACGCGACCGTGTCTCTGGATCCGACCGTGTCCCTGGATCGGACGCAGCCGGTGGTGTCGTCGGGGTCGGGCGATGCGACCGTGTCTCTGGATTCGACCGTGTCCCTCGATCGGACGCAGCCGGTCGTGTCGGGTGACGCGACCGTGTCTCTGGACCCGACCGTGTCCCTCGATCCAGCGCCGCCTGCCGACGCGGCGTGGCCCGGGGACGCGACCGTGTCCCTCGGATCCGGGCCGCCCGTCGGCGCGTGGTCCGGGGACCCGACGGTGCCGACCAGCGTCGCCGCGCCCGCACCAACGACGGACGGCGCCACCGGGCAGGGGGCCGCGACCGACGCCGGCGTTCCCGACGCCGGGCCGGCGGAGGACCCCGGTCCGCCGGTCGCCGGTGAGCCGGTCACCGCTCCCCTGACCGGGAGCGCGGACGTGTCATCGGGTGCCGGTCCCGTGCCGGTCGGCTTCGAGCCGGCCAACGAGGTCGAGGAGAACCTGCTCGACGCCGCCGGCGCCGGCAGTACCGACACCTTCCTGTCCACCCTGCTGCTGGCCCGCGTGCTGCTGCCGGTGGCGGCAGACTCCGCGCCGGGCAGCCGGCCCGGCGAGCCCGGCTTCGTCTGGCGTACGGAGGAACTCGACGGCGAGACGTTCGTGGTGGTGCACACCTCGCCGGAGCGGCTGGCCGACCACACCGACGCGACCGTCGAGACCATCGAGGTGAAGTTCGTCCAGTTGATCCGCCGCTGGCCGGACGAGTCCTGGTCGTTCGCGGTCAACCCGGGCACCCCCGTCGGGGCGAAGCTGCCCGGTGAGCAGATCGTCGGGCTGGCCAACTGGGCGGCGGAGGTGGGACTCGGCGACGACACCGACACCGAGCCGCCCGCCGCCGAGGAACCGGTGAGCCGCCCCCGCTACGCCCCGCCCGCGCCCGACCCGGCGCGCCCGATCGTGATGCAGAAGGCGGTCGCCCCCAGCCAGCTCGCGTACTACCTGGAGCGGGGCTACGACCGGGTCTCCGGCTTCGTGCACCGGGCCGGCGAGCTGGCCCACCTCAGCACCCCGGCGCAGCTGCACGACGCGCTCGGCCTGGGCTACCCGGATTCCCCCTTCGCCCGGGACGCCGGGGAGATCTACGTGCTGCGCTGGCCCGCGCACCGGCCGAGCCTCTACCGGATCCCGTACGGCGGGCAGAACGAGGCCGCCATGCGGGCCATGGAGGGTTGGGTCATCGAGCGCCCGCCGTTCCGGGGCAACGGGTTCGCGCCGGGCGAGAGCAGCGACGTGGTGGCGGAGTTCAAGGTGGACAGCGCCCGGCTGCCGCACGGCGCGCAGCTGTGGCGGATCGGCGCGGACGGCACCGAACGGGTGGTCGCCATCCTCGACACGGACGCGCTGCGGTGGCGACAGGTCGGTGAGCAGTGACGCGCGACGGCTACGTGGCCCGCTGGAAGGGCCGGGAGTACCAGGCGAGCCCGGACGGCGACGACGTCCGGCTCTACCAGCCGGAGCCGGGCGAGGGCTTCGAGGAGATCCGCCCCGGCCGCTACGTCCGGGTGCTGCCCGCCACCGAGCTCGACGACCTGGCGTACGTGCGGACCACCTGCACCTGGCAGGGGCAGCCGTTCATCGTCCTCGGCGAGCACGACGGCTGGCTGCGGGTGGAGTACACGGGCGGACGCTGGCCGGTGGCCCGGGCGATGGGGCTGGAGGTCTTCGACTTCGGCGTCTACCAGGGCTGGGCGCCCGCCGTGCAGGTCGCGGACCTGCGCGAGCAGCGGGTCTGACTCAGGACTTCGCCCAGCGCAGGACCTCGCCCAGCACCAGGTCGCCGGCCTCCACGTGCGGGAAGTGCCCGATGTCGTCCAGGAGCCGCCACTCGTAGGGTGCCACCACGTACCGGCCGGAGCCCTGGGCGGTACGCGGCAGAGAGGCCTCGTCGAGCGCGCCGTGCAGCTGGAGGGTCGGCGTGACGAGCGGCTTCTGCATCAGCCGGACGAAGCGGTAGCCGTGCAGGCGGAGCACCGAGCGGAACGCCCAGCGGTAGCCCTCCAGGGCGCAGAACGCCGCCTGCGGGATGCGCATGGCCTCCCGGCACCGCCGGGCGTACGCCTCGAAGCCCGGCCCGTCGACCCAGCGCGGCCCGCCCCAGCGGCGCAGCATCTCCTCGACGGCCGCCGCGTCGTCGCGGGTCAGCACGTGCTCGTAGCGGGGTAGCTGGAACTTCAGGGTGGGCGTGGCGGCGGCGAACTGCCCGCGCGGGTCGGCGAAGATGGCGGCCCGCAGCCGGAGCGGGTGGGGGGCGCCGAGCACCACCAGCCGGCGGACCAGCGACGGGTGGAACGAGGCCACCGTCCACGCGATCATGCCGCCGACGCCGGTGCCCACCACGGTGGCGGAGCGCTCGCCGAGGGCCCGGATCAGGCCGGCGACGTCGGCCGCGAGGGTGTAGCCGTCGTACCCCCGGGGCGGCTTGTCGCTGGCGCCGTAGCCACGCAGGTCGACCGCGACGGCCCGGAAGCCGGCGTCGGCGATCGCCGGCAGCATCTCGTGCCAGGCCCACCAGTGCTCGGGGAAGCCGTGCAGGAAGAGCACCATCGGACCGGTGCCGGCCTCCACCACGTGGAAGCGACTGCCGTTGGCGCCGACGAACCGGTGCGTCCACGGCCCCTCGGTGAGGACGCAGGACTCGTCGACGGGCCCGCCGCGCTGCTCGGTCATGGCAGACAGCCTAGGACCCCGACGCCGGTCGCCCCCGACGCCGACCCCACCGGTGGCGGGGACCGCCCGGGAAAGGGCGATGCCCGGGCAGGTGACCTGCCCGGGCATCGTGTGGTGCTGGTGGTACGGGATCAGCGATCAGGAGATGCGGATCTTGGTGTTGTTGCCGTCCTTCTCCAGGACCTTGATCTTGGTGCCGGTGGCCGGGAGCTTGACGCCGTGGTTCGGCAGCTCCGGGAACCAGTACTGCTGGGTGTCGTCGAACAGCGGCTGCGCGGCCTGGCCACGGATGTACTGCGGCTGGCTGTTGAGGTGCAGCGTGAACGAGTCGGCCTTCTTCAGGCTGAACGGCGCGTCGTAGACCTGGACGCGGGACCGCCAGGGCTGGCCGGTCAGGTTGTAGATCGGCCGCGGGTGCGCGTCGATGATCAGGTTGCGACCCTCACCCGGGTGCGCGAACGTGTCGTTGTCCGCCCAGCGGGTGTTCCAGTAGGAGATCAGCAGACCCTCCTGGTACGCGTAGTGGTCCACGTAGTCCGGGCGGGTGTTCGAGTAGCCGAAGAAGTACGGGCCGGTCTTCAGGTACTTGTCGTACGAGATGTACTGCCGGGTGCCCGCGATGTAGTAGTTGTCGTACGCCTTGGTGTAGCTCTTCTCGGCGGTCTCGAAGCCGCCGGCGAGCGTCCAGCCCGCGGCACCGGTCTCGGCGCCGTCGGAGAGGACGGTCTGACCGTCGGCCGTCACGGTGATCGCGTCACCGTAGAAGCCACCCTCGGAGACGCCGCCGTCGGTCTGGTAGCGCAGCCGGAACTGCGCGACCTTGCCCGCCGCCACGTCCATGGGGATGTTGACGTCGACCCACTCGCCGCCGCTGCTGCCGTCCAGCGCGTAGCGACCGGCGGAGATCTCCTTGAGCGGCTGGCCGTTGGCCGTGCCGGGCAGGGTCACCCAGGACTGGCCGCCGTCCAGCGACGCCTCGAAGAACAGGTAGTCGTAGTCGGCCTCGATGTTGTAGCGGCCCTTCATCGACAGTGCGGCCGACGACTTCCCGGTGAAGTCCAGGGTCCGGGTCATCGTGCTGTTGAGGTCGTCCGCGTTGCCGGAGAAGAACTGCTTGCTGCCCTCGAAGGGCGCGCCGTGCTCGAACGTGTAGTCACGCTTCGGGAGCACCACGACGACGGCCTGCGCCTCGTCGCTGTTGTACTCCTGCGGGCCGAGGGTCATGGTCCGCTTCTGCCCCGCGACGACCACCTCGTAGTCGAGCCAGCCGAGCTGGAGCTTGTTCCACGCGCCGAGGTCGCCGCCACGGTCACCGATGCCGGCGTCGGTCTTGGCGCCGAGCCGGCTCTGGGCCATCAGGGTCCAGTGCTCGTTGTTGTTGTCCCCACCACTGGTGACGTTGTAGTCGTCCGGCAGACCGAGGTCGTGCGCGTACTCGTGGTAGAAGACGCTCCGGCCACCGTTTTCCGGCTGGATGGTGTAGTCGCCGATCCAGATGCCGGTGTTGCCGATCTGGGTGCCGCCGGCCGGGTTGCCGGACGGGCCGGTCGAGCCCTGGTCGGACGCGAAGGCGTACCAGCGGTGGCTCCAGATGGCGTCCTCGCCCTGGTGCGGGTCACCGTCGGCCTCGTCGCCACCGGAGTGGACGATCTGGAAGTGGTCGATGTAGCCGTCCGGCTCGTTGAAGTTGGCGTCGCCGTCGTGGTCGTACCGGTCCCACTGGTCCATCGCCGACAGGTCGGCGGCGATCTGGGCGTCGGTGCGGCCGGCGGCCTTCTGGTCGGCGACCCACTGGTTGGCGGCGTCACGGACCAGTGCCCAGGTGTTGGTGCAGACGTTCGAGGCGCACGGGTAGCCGCCGGAGCGGCCGTAACGGGCCTCGTTGTACTTCACCTTCACCCAGTCGGTGACAGTGCCGTCGACGCTGTAGCGACCCGAGGACTGGGCCTCGTAGTACTGCTTCACCGACTCGTCACCGGGGTTGGTGCCGAAGTAGAGCTTGCGGTAGTAGTCGGCGTTGTAGTCCGCCTGCCACACCGTGGAGTTGTCCACCGCCCGGTTGGGCTGGGGGATCTCGTTGTGCAGCGGCCCGTCGAACCGGGTCGGACCCGCGGTGTCCGGGTCGGTGTCCTGGTCCGGGTAGCTCGGGTGCCGCTCGTTGCCGAACTCGGCGAGGATGACGAAGATCCGGTCCGTCTTCTCCCGGGAGAGCTCGACGTACTGGTCCTTGGTCTGGGTGGCGGCGTTGGCCCGGGTCGAGCGGGCGGCAGCCCCCTCGGCCTGGGTCTTGCCGACCTTGACGACCGTGCTGCCGTTGACCTTCTGCGGCTTGGCCCGGCCGGAGAGGACGTCGCTCAGGCCCTCCTGGCGCAGGGCGCGACGCTTGTCCTCCAGCGGGTTCGGCAGGTCGTGGTCGACATGGGCTGGCTCGGCGACCGACGGAGCGGCCGTCGGCAACTTCGGCTGCGGCGCGGCGGTGGCGGACGAACCGAACGCCAGTCCCGTCGCCGTCAGCGAAAGCCCGAGCAGACCCACTGCGACTTTGCGCACGTGGTACCTCCGGTTTGAGGGAACCGGCCCAACGGGGGTACGGGCCGGTGCTACCGATCCCACTAGTGGGACCAATGGTGAACATAGACACTCGTGTGACCGGTGGGAAGATGCGTGCGTCGATTTGTTGCAAAGTTTTGTTGGGAATGCTTTTCACCGTCACATCCCGGCCGTTCACCAACACGGTGAGCAGGGTGAACGCCCCCACCTGGGGACAAAGAGACGCTTTTCGATAAGCGTGATCGCGTAACGGAAAAGTGGGCGGCGGCGTGCCCGTCGGCCGTCCCACGGGTGGTCCGTCGGGCCTTTACGACCGCCGGCGACGTGTACACGCGGCGGGGCCCGCCCGGGGAGCACGGGTGCTCTCCGGACGGGCCCCGCCCGTTTTTCCGCTCGGCCGGACCTCGGGTCAGTTCCTCGCGGGGGTGACGTACACCGTGGCGTACGAGTTGTCCCGGGCGGTGCGCTTGATGGTGATGGTCACGCCGTAGGACACGCCCTGGTCGCCGGGGTTCCCGGTGCCCAGCACGATGCCGCTGCCCAGGCTGACCCCGTAGTAGGACGTCGCCGGCGTACCGTCCGGGTTGGTGACCCGGGTCGTGTACGGCGCGTTGCCCTTCGACGGGATGACCACGGAGGCGTCGTTGTCCCGCGCGTACGGCGAGCCGTCACGCATCTCGATGCCCGGGTACCAGGTCTTCGCGTCGGTGAAGCCCTTCACGGGCGCCTGCGGACCGAAGCTGGTGCAGTACTCGCTGTACGGCTCGTCCGCCGCCTCCAGGCACTCCGTGAAGGGGTACGTGGGTTTCAGCGAGAAGGCCGCGTTGGCGGACTGGGGGCGGCTGGGCAGGTTGTCCAGCACCGACGGGTCCTTCACGGCCGCCTCGCCCTTGCGGCGGTACGGGTCGAAGTGCGAGTCGACGATCAGCAGACCGCCCTTGGCGCCGTAGCTGGGCAGCGCCGTCATCTGCGCCGTGGTGTGGTTGACGTCGCCCCGCTCCGTGTCCCGGTACCAGACCAGCATGCCCGGGGCGTTGTAGGAGACCCGGTCGACCTTCCACGCGTCGCGCGAGTAGATCGTGTCGTAGGTGTACTTGAGGCCCTTGTCGAAGCCGTCGAAGTTGCGCCACTCGGCCAGGTAGTAGTGCGCCTGGGTCGAGGTGCCGGTGTCGATGTGCCAGCCCTGGCCGGTGGTGTCGACGAAGCTGCCGCCGGTCGCCGTCCAGCCGTTGGCCCCGCCCTCGACGTCGTCGCTCCACGTGGTGGCGCCGCCGCCGGTCACCGAGAAGTCGTCGGCGAACCAGCCGCGCTCCGCGAACGCCTCGTCCGTGGCGTAGCGGAGCCGGACCTGGACGGTCTGTCCGGCGTACGCCGACAGGTCGACGTAGTCGTGCCGCCAGCCGTGCGTGTCACCGGTGAGGCCGTACTTCTTGTTGCCGAAGTCCACCATCCGGCCGTTCGGGTCGGCGTAGCCGTCGTTCGTGGTGACGAGGTTGCCGGCCGCGTCGTAGACCTTCTGCTCGGTCCAGGTGGCGCCGCCGTCGGTGGAGAGCTCGACGAAACCGTAGTCCCAGTCGGCCTCGATGACGAAGTTGTTCCACATCCAGAACTTCGCGTCGGCCGCCGCCGGCACGGCCACCTGACGGGTGATCTTGACGTCCGCCCAGTCCTGGTCGGCGCCCGAGTACCACATGTTCGCGCCGCTGTGCGGCGTCGCCAGCGTGATCACCTTGTCCGGCAGGTCGACCTTGATGCCGTCCTCGGTGCCGCGCGGGGTCCGCGAGGTCTGGCCGAGCTGGACGGCACGCGGGTTCGAGCCGGGCGCGAGGGTCAGCGGGTCGGCCCAGCCGAGCACCCACTTGTCCCACAGGCCCATGTGCGTCGGCAGCGCCTGGAAGATCTCGCCCGAGTGCGAGCCCGAGGCCATCAGGTCCCAGAAGTCGACGTCGGAGTCGGCGTTGCCGGAGGTGTCGTAGAGGTCCGGCAGGCCCAGGTCGTGGCCGAACTCGTGGGCGAAGACGCCGACGCCGGCGTCCTCCGGCTGCACGATGTAGTTCGAGACCTGGAGGTTGGTGCCGGGGATGGTGTAGCCGCCGGTCACCGTCGACGAGTGGGCCCAGACGGCGTACGTGCCCTCGGCGCCGCCGCCGCGGGACTTGCCCTGCCCGGCGTGCACCAGCACCAGGTGGTCGATCACGCCGTCCGGCTCGAAGAGGTTGCCGTCGCCGTCGCGGTCGCCCTGGTCCTCGATGTCGTAGTCGGCCCACGGGAAGTTCGGGTCCGCCTGCGCGAGGGCGTCGATCGCGTCGGTGGCGAGCCGGCCCGCGCCCTGCGGGTTGTCCGGGTGGCCGTTCATCGACTGCTGGCGGCCGGGAACCCAGTTGCCGTTCTCGTCCTGAAAGCAGCGCGAGGCCGCGTACCAGCCCTCGGAGTGCGGCACGGTGATCCACGGGCTGGCCTGCCCGTCGACCGTGTACGCGCCCTTCGACATCTCCAGGTACATGTTGTGCATCGTGCGGCCGGTCAGGTCGATGCCGCGCCTGCCGTCGGGGCCCTTCAGGTCCTTGCGGACCCGCTCGGTGATGCCCTTCTTGGAATAGAGCATCTTGTCGTAGTGGGTGGGCGAGAAGTCCGGCACCCACATCGAGTTGTTGTCCTCGTGGGGCAGGTTCGCCGGGTTCGGGATCTTGTTGTGCTTCGGCCCGTTCTGCACGGTGCCGGGGACGCAGGTCCGGTCCTCGAAGACCGTCCGGGGGACCATGACGCCGGTGAAGTCGTCGTTGGCCTGGTCGTTGAACTCCACCAGCAGGGTCAGCAGCTTGGCGGTCTGGGTGCTCGGGGCCTTCTTGATCTGCCGCGGGCTCTTGCCCGTCATGATCGACTTGGCCTCGTGCTTCGCGAGCTGCCCGGCGGCGACCGGGTTGCCGCGGGCGTACTTGCGGTCGTAGGCGCGCGCCTCTTCGACCGCCGGGGCGTAGACGCCGCCCTTGCCCTTGACCTCACGGCCGCTGCTGTCCGGCTGGACGGCGGGCTCGGCGTAGTTGATGTAGTGCTCGTCCGCCCCGATCGTGGCTCGGGCGGGGCCGGGCTCCGCCGCCGCCGCGCCACCGGTCACGGTCAGTGACGAGGCGGCGAGGGCGATGGCGGGCAGCGCGACGAGCAGGCGTCGACGCGACCCGGATTGCGGATTTCTGTTCATGCCGCTCCGTTTCTCGGGCATGGGGAGGAGGAAGCCGGTCGGCCTCCATCGATGCGACATCCATCGAACCGACCCGACGAGCGTGAACCTAGAACAGAAAAGAGGGGAACGACAGGGGTCGACCTCTCCCTGTGACCGTTCAGCTTCACTCGGCTCACCCGACCGACCGATGTGACAGCACGTATCCGGCCGGTCGCACACCCGTAAGAAACGACGATGGGTGACGGTCTGCGTGGGACCGCCACCCATCGGGGCGTACGCCTGCGTCAGTCCTCGTCGGACTTGCCGCCGCCCATGCCGGACGAGATCAGGTCCATCACGGACGAGTCCTGGAGCGTGGTGACGTCGCCGAGCGAGCGGTTCTCCGCGACGTCGCGCAGCAGCCGACGCATGATCTTGCCCGAGCGGGTCTTCGGCAGCTCCGGCACCAGCATGATCTGCCGGGGCTTGGCGATCGGGCCGAGCGTCTTCGCCACGTGGTTGCGCAGCTCGGCGATGAGCTTCTCGCCGGCCTCGCCCGCCGTGTCCGTGGTGCCGCGCGGGATGGCGAACGCGACGATGGCCTGCCCGGTCGTCGGGTCGGTCGCGCCGACCACCGCCGCCTCGGCCACCGACGGGTGGGAGACCAGCGCCGACTCCACCTCCGTGGTGGAGATGTTGTGCCCGGACACCAGCATCACGTCGTCGACGCGGCCCAGCAGCCAGATGTGCCCGTCGTCGTCCTTCTTCGCCCCGTCCCCGGCGAAGTACATGCCCTCGAAGCGCGACCAGTACGTCTCGATGAACCGGTCGTCGTCGCCCCAGATGGTGCGCAGCATCGACGGCCACGGCTCGCGCAGCACCAGGTAGCCACCGCCGCCGTTCGGCACCGACTGGCCCTGGTCGTCGACCACGTCGGCGACGATCCCGGGCAGCGGCGTCATCGCGGAGCCGGGCTTGGTCGCCGTCACGCCCGGCAGCGGCGAGATCATGATCGCCCCGGTCTCGGTCTGCCACCAGGTGTCCACGATGGGCAGCTCACCCCCGCCGACGTGCTGCCGGTACCACATCCACGCCTCGGGGTTGATCGGCTCACCCACGCTGCCCAGCAGCCGCAGCGAGGACAGGTCGTAACCGGCCGGGATGTCCTCGCCCCACTTCATCATCGTGCGGATGAGCGTCGGGGCGGTGTAGAGGATGCTGACCTTGTACTTGTCGACGATCTCCCAGAACCGGCCCTTGTGCGGGGTGTCCGGGGTGCCCTCGTACATGACCTGGGTGGCGCCGTTGGAGAGCGGGCCGTAGACGATGTAGGAGTGCCCCGTCACCCAGCCGATGTCGGCGGTGCACCAGTAGACGTCGGTCTCCGGCTTCAGGTCGAAGACCGCGTGCTGCGTGTACGACGTCTGGGTCAGGTAGCCGCCGGTGGTGTGCAGGATGCCCTTCGGGCGGGCCGTGGTGCCGCTGGTGTAGAGGATGAACAGCGGGTGCTCGGCGTCGAACGGCTGCGCGGCGTGCTCGGCCGGGGCGGTCTCGACCGTCTCGTGCCACCAGCGGTCCCTGCCCGACCAGGCCACCTCCTCGCCGGTGCGGCGCACCACCAGCACGTGCTCGACCGACGGGCAGTTCGCCACCGCCTCGTCCACGGTCGGCTTCAGCGCCGACGGCTTGCCCCGGCGGTAGCCGCCGTCGGCGGTGATCACCACCTTCGCGCTGGCGTCCTGGATCCGGTTGGTCAGCGCGTCGGCGGAGAAGCCGCCGAAGACCACGCTGTGCGTGGCGCCGACCCGGGCGCAGGCCAGCATCGCGACGGCCGCCTCCGGGACCATCGGCAGGTAGATCGCCACCCGGTCGCCGGCGGTGACGCCCAGCTCGGTCAGCGCGTTCGCCGCCTGGCAGGTCAGCCGGTGCAGGTCGGCGTACGTGATGGTCCGGGTGTCGCCCGGCTCGCCCTCCCAGTGGATCGCGACCTTGTCGCCCAGCCCGGCCTCGACGTGCCGGTCCAGGCAGTTGTACGCCACGTTGAGCTGCCCGCCGACGAACCACTTCGCGAACGGCGGCTTCGACCAGTCGAGCACCTGGTCCCACTGCCGCGCCCAGGTCAGCCGCCCGGCCTGCCGCTCCCAGAACGCCAACCGGTCGGCGTCCGCGTCCGCGTACGCGTCGGCGGTGACGTTGGCGTTCGCGGCGAGTTCGGCTGGCGGGGGGAACTGGCGCGTCTCGTTCAGCAGATTGGCCAATGCCTCGCTCATGCCGTACTCCCTCGTCGCTCGGGTGACCTGCGTCTCTCTAGGGCACGAGGTTAGTCGGGGCGGTCGGCACGGGCGACCGCCGGTCCGGCCGACACGCGCCGAGCGGCCTCCGCCGCGCGCCGGACGGCGTTCCAGGTGTAAGGAAGGGCACCTTCTTAACGCATCCTGTAGAGGAAGGGCCCCTTCCTCACCGAAGCGCAGGGTGGCACCGGTCGCTTCCGGGCGGCTCGTCGGCGGGTCGCGCCGGGCAGTCGCTAGCGTGACGGGGTGACCGCTGACCCGCTCGCCCCGCTGCTCGCGCTCGCCGACGTCGCCCCCGCCGTGGAGCGGGCCCGCGAGCGCTTCGACCAGGCCCTGGGGCACCGCGCGCTGCGCCGGCACGGCGGCCAGGTCGCGGCCGAGGTCAGCCTCCGGTCCGCGGTGGCCAGCGCCGCCCTGGAGGGGTACGCCCGCGAGCGCGAGGCGGTCCGCGCCGGGACGGTGACCGAGCCGGTGGTGCAGGGCGCGCTGCGGGTCGCCGGGGCGCTGCCGGGGCTGTCCGAGCTCTGGCCGAAGGCGCCCCGGCAGGCGCTGGCCAGGCTGCACGTGCTCGCCGCCCGCGACGTCGTCGGTGAGGCCGAGCTGGGCCGTCCGGTGGCCGACCCGGTCGTCGCCGCCCGGCTGGACGGGCTGGCCGGGCTCGTCGCCGGCGGCACGAAGGTCTCGCCGCTGGTGCTGGCCGCCGTCGTGCACGGCGAGCTGCTGAACCTGCGCCCCTTCGCCGGGCCGTCCGGGGTGGTGGCCCGGGGCGCCGCCCGCCTGGTGCTGCTGTCCAGCGGGCTGGACCCGCGCGGCCTGCTCGCCGTGGACGTCGGTCACCACGAGCGCGAACCGGAGTACGTCGGCTCAGCCGGCGCCTTCGCCACCGGCACCCCGGACGGGCTGCGCTCCTGGCTGCGTCACTACATGGCGGCGGTGGAGGTCGGCGCCGACCAGCTCACCACCATCGGCGACGAGGTCCTGGCGGCGGCCTGAGCCGGAGCCGACTCGTCCGCGGATCGCGCGCGGTCACCGGATCGGGGCGGGCGCCGGACTCACGGCTCGGCCTCGCGGCTCAGGTGGTCGTGTGCGGTCGCCGGGCCGGGCGGACGCCGCGGCTCGGGCAGGCGGGCGCTCAGGTGGTTACGCCCTTCGCCGGGCCGGGTGGGCGCCGGCCTCGCGGCTCAGGCTGGTGTGGGGGCGGTGCGGGTGCGGCGGTGCCGGCCGTACCAGGCGATGCCGATGGCCACGCCGACGCCCACGCCCAACGCCGCGGCGGCGACCGGGACGGCCGGGCGCTCGCGCAGCCTCCGCCCCAGCGGGATCGGGTGCCGGAACTCCAGCACCGGCCAGGAGTTCTCGACCGCGAGCCGGCGCAGCTGCCGGTCCGGGTTGACGACCGAGGGATGGCCGACGCACTCCAACAGCGGCCGATCGCTGTACGAGTCGGAGTAGGCGTACGAGTCGGCCAGGTCGTAGCCGCGCTCGGCGGCCAGTTCGCCGACGGCGTCGACCTTGCTCGAGCCGGCCGCGTAGAACTCGACCTCGCCGCTGTAGCGGCCGTCGACCACGCCCATCCGGGTGGCGATCACGTCGGTGACTCCGAGCAGCACGCCGATCGGGCGGACCATCTCCTCGCCGGAGGCGGAGACCAGGACGACGTCCCGGCCGGCGGCCTGGTGCTCCTCGATCAGGGCGGCGGCCTCGGCGTACACGTAAGGGTTGATCAGCTCGTGCAGCGTCTCCGCGACGATCTGGCGGACCTGTTCCACCTGCCAGCCCTTGCAGAGCGCGGCGAGGTAGTCCCTGGTCCTGGCCATGGTCTGCGCGTCGGTGCCGCCCAGCCGGAACATCAGCTGGGCGTACGCCGACTTGACCACGTCACGCCGGGTGATCAGGCCGTCCCGGTAGAACGGCCGACCGAACGCCAGGGCGCTCGACTTGGCGATGACGGTCTTGTCCAGATCGAAGAAAGCGGCACTTCGGCCCACGGCGCGAAAGTCTAGCCGGATGGTCTATGGTCGGCGGGTGCCCGGGGCCCGGCGACCCCTCGGACCTGCGGGCCGACCCTCCGCCACCCTCGCTCATCGTGATTATGGTCACACTCTGCGAACATTATTTCGCACGGAGTGGAGGAGACGCCACTCGACGTATACAGGTTCGCTCAGGCAGACTTGCTGATGCGACGAGTGTTCACATCTCGTACGACAGGCAGACCCTCGGCGGTTGCACCCCCCGTGACCGCTGAGTGGGTTCGGCTCGACCCCCCCCGGAGCCGAACCTTCGACGACCCCCGTCTCCCCCCGACGGGGGTCGTCCCTTTCCCGGAAGCGCTCCCGACCTGGTAGAGGCACTTCTCCGAGGCCGACTGGGCGGGGCGCCGGGCGGAAAGTCAGCGAATCGTCAGCGAACGTCAGCCGCACCCGGTCGGCGTAGTCGTCCGGGGTGTGCGTATAACGATTGAGCGTCGTTGACGCCTTCTCGTGCCCCACGACCCGCCGCACCACGTTGACCGGCACCCCGTCCGTCACGAGCCACGTGATGTACGAGTGCCGCAGGTCGTGGAACCGCAGACCGCCGAACGCCGAGGCCGCCGCGTGCGCTACCGCCGCCGACTCGTCGGCGAACTCCGCCCGCTGCTCCCGGCCGTCCCGGTCCGGCCACGACGCCACCCACCGGCCCGGCGCCACCTCGGCCACCCGACCGAGCAACCCGGCCCGCACCAACGACGGCAGCCACACCCGCCGCCGGAAGTTCGACCGCCGCTGCGGCCCGCCGTCCCGATCGGCGAAGACCAACGCCCGCCCGTCCGGCACCGCGGCTCCGCGCCGCCGGCGCAGCTCGTCGACGAGGAACGGCGGCATCGGCACCGTCCGCACGCCGGCCCGAGTCTTCGGGTACGCCCGCAGCACGATCCCGCCGTGGGTCTCCACCGCCACCTGGGCGACGTGCAGCAACCCCCGATCGAGGTCGACCGCCTCCCACGGCAGGCCCGCGCACTCACCCCAGCGCAGTCCCGCCCCGGCGGCGGCGCAGACGATGCCCCTGTGTTCGGCCGGCACGGCGGGCAGCAGCTGGCCGAAGAACGCCTCCCGGCTGATCGTGCCGGCGCGAGCCTCCCGCGCCCGGTTACGCGGCACCCGCACCCCCTCGCACGGGTTCACCGCGATCAGGCGCGCCCGGATCGCCGTCTGCATGATCATCGACAGCATCCCGAGGTGCTTCGTCGTCGTCGACGGCGCCAGAGTCCGGCCAAGGGTGGTCACCCACTCCTGTACCGCCAGGTAGTCAATCTTCGCCAACGGCCAGTCCGCCCACTGCGGCAGCAGGTGAGCCCGCAGCATCGAATCCGTCCGCTCGGCCGTCCGAGCCTCCACCGACCGCCCGGCGAGCCACCGCGTCACGAACTCGCCGAAGCGCATCCGCCCCGCGTGGGGGTCGACGTACGTCCCCCGGTTGAGCGCGCCCTCCACCTCGGCCAGGAACGCGTTCGCCTCCTTCTTGGTGCGGAACGTCTTCGCCTTCTGCCGGTCGGCCGAGTCCCGCCAGTTCGCCCGGTACGTACCAGCCGGCGTCTTGCTCACGAAGCCCACGATCACCAGCCCCCGCGCGGCGCGTCGGTACCCGTTGCCGAAAGGCCGCCGGAGGCACCGTCGAGCCATGCGTGGAAACGGCTACGCGGCACCACCCAGCGCCGCCCCAGCCGTTCGGCGGGGATCTGCCCGGCCCGGACCAGGGCGTAGGCAGAGCTGACGGACAGGGACAGCAGTGCGGCCACTTCCTTGACCGTGTAGACGGCCCGGACCGGCTGAGGCGGGCGGTCGCCGGGGGCAACGTCGCCAGCACGAGGCCCGGCCTGCCGAGGCGCGAACGGCACGACGATGGACAAGATTTCCTCCCCAGGGGTTCAGGCCGCGAGCGCGGCGGGTTGTGCGGTTGCCGAAACGGCGGCGGCTGTTCGTATCCGGGCGGTGTCGAGGTCAGCGCGCCAGCGGATGCGGGCGGATATCGCGCGCAGGAGGCGGTGTTCCAGGGGTGGCACGTCGGGGTCTTCGGGTCGGGCGAGTTCGAACCGGTACCGCTTCGAGCCGTCCGCGTCGTCGGCCGCCTGGTCGTGTTCCTCGGTGTCGGCCATGCCGCCGGCGAGGATGGCGCGGACCCAGGCGCGGTTGTCGGCGCGGTGGTCGGCGAGGGTCTTGCCGGACCATTGGCGGGAGACGAGGACGCGTCGGCCGGTGAAGCCGAGGGTGGAGCGTTGGTGGACCTTCCCGGTGCAGCGGCCGGGGGTCAAGCCCGCCTTGACCCCGTCCGGCTGGACGCCGTACAGCAGCCAGTTCGCGCACGTCGGCGAGCACGGCAGGACGGCCAGCTCGGCGTGGAGGCGGTCGAAGTGCGCCTTCTGCGCGTCGGAGCGTGGCTTGGCCTGGTCGGTCAGGTCCTTGGTGACGTACTTCGTCACGTACCGGATCGACCGCTCCGCATCCTTGGTGCCCTGCTCGATGCCCCGCGCGTCGATACGGCCGAGCCGGGCGACGTAGGCGGGGCGGCTGTCGGGTTCCTCCAGGGCGTCGAGGGCTTCACCCCAGGTGGGCAGCGGCTCCCGGGTCTTCGGGTCGACGTACGCCTGACGGTCAACGTTCCAGACCGGCGGCTTGTCGACCGGGTACGTCAGTTCGTCGAAGGGCGGCCACCACACCTGGTGGTAGGTGGCCGCTGCGATCTGCTTGAGCAGCCGGCGGGGAAGGGTGCCGCGGATGGCGAAGTGTGCGTGTGGGGCGAGTCGTCGTTGCAGCTCGACGGCTCCGGCGTATTGGACGTTCCAGCCGGCGGCGCGGCGGACGTTCTGCCACCACCGGTCGAGGACCCGGGCGAAGTGGATCGAGTCCAGGGCCGCGCGCCGGTAGTCGTACGTCGTGGGGTCGACCGGGGTGCCGAGCACGTCGTCATACGGGCCGTGCCGCTGGCCGCACTCGCACGGGGCGACGTAGGCGCCGCGCCGTAGGTGAGAGTGGACCGGCCCGTGCGAGCCGAGCGTCAGCGTGACGAGCATCGACGGCCGGTGCGTCTTTCCTGCCTTCCCGGAGTAGGCGCGGCCGACGGTGCGCGGGTCGACCGGCAGGCGTGGCAGGTCTGGGGAGTCCTGCCGCCGCCGGGTCGACCGCTTGCGCCGAGGCCGCTCGTCGCGCTCCTTCGGGGTGAGGTGCCCGCGCAGGCTGGTTTCGGCGAGCGCTTCATCCAGTTCCGCGATCGCGGCGTCCACGTCGGCGATCTGCGCGGCCCGCTCGTCGGGGGTCATTGGCTGGTAGTGCAGCGCTTCGCGTTCGAATTCCAGGTGTGCCCGGACCCGTACGAGGGCGAGGACGTCTTCTCCGGGGTTGTCGGGTCGGACGGCGGGTTCGTCGGCGAGGTGCCAGCCCTCGCGGATCTGTTGGATGCGCAGCCGCCGGCCCCGTTCCGCGCAGGGCTTGCACTTGACAGCGAGGGTGGCCCCGCAGGGCACTTCGACGACCTCGGTGTGGCCGGTGGCGGTGTCGGTGCGGCGCAGAGCCAGGGGGCGGACGCAGACGCCGTTTTGTTCGGCGAGTTGCTTGAGCGCGTCCTTGGCCAGGGGCTTGCGCATCCTGTCCGCGCGCGATCCCGGTCGGGGCTGCTCGACGGGAGTCGTGGGGACGAGTTCGAGTTGGCTCACCGGTCACGCTCCCCGTCGAAGACGCTGCCGTTGCGGGGCGCGAAAGCCGCCGCTGGTACGGGCACCAGTCCGGGCCGCCGCTGTTCCACCGGCGCCACGGAAACCGGGCGGAGAGTCGCCGGGCGGGGCTGCTCGTCGGTGGCCTCCACGGAGACGTTCACCGCCTGGCCCTCGTCGACGACGGCGAGGGTCACCGCTTGGTTCTCGTCGGCGACGTCAAAGGGGGGCCGGTGGTCGGCCGGGTTGTAGCCGGGAGGGACGTCGCCCCACTCGCTGGTGTCTGCCGGCTTGTCGACAGACACCGTCAGCGAGGCAGCAGGGGTGGTGGAGAAGATGAGCTTGGACAGGCCGAGGAACGCCAGCGCCGGCACGGCTGACAGCAGCCACCCGGACACGCCCGGCTTTGCCACGGCGAGCTGCGCCGACAGCGACAGCGCGACGGCGCAGACGAGCAGGAACATCGGGTACCCGACCGACCCGCCGGTGCGGCGGCGCCGCCGGATGGTCAGCAGCGCCGCCAGGGGCAGGAGTTCGGAGATCGCGGCGTTGG
Source organism: Micromonospora reichwaldensis (assembly GCF_031845925.1). NCBI lineage: Bacteria > Bacillati > Actinomycetota > Actinomycetes > Micromonosporales > Micromonosporaceae > Micromonospora > Micromonospora reichwaldensis. Next base: position 72,874 of record NZ_JAVRFL010000030.1, read on the forward strand.
CCCACCCGAACCAGTCCCCCGTACCGGTCGGGGAGTTGGCCATGGTCCAGTCGTGCACGTGCGTGAACGACGCCGCCCCGGCCAGCCCGCCCACCGTGAGGACGATGAGCACCAGGACTACGCCCTCCACCCGATCCGCAGTCGCGTTGGTCTTCACCGGGTCACCTCCTGCTCGTCGTTGGTGTCGCCGCAGAGCCGCCGATAGTCACGGCCCAGCTCGCGGATGTCGTCGTCAGTGAGGTAGGCGAAGCGGACCCGGACGGGTTCGCGGACGCCGTCGAGGACGACGAACCCCACACCGGGTGTCGATTCAGGGATGCGGTCGCACAGTGCTCCCCGATCGCGGGCACCGTCGCCGAGGACCATGTCGACCTGTTCTGGCTCGGTCAGCCGCAGGCCGATGCGGGTCGGAAACAGGTCCCGAAACGGCAGCACGTCCTTACGCGGATCCTGCAACGCCGCTACGACGTGCACCCCGACCGCGCGTCCCTGGGACAGCAGTAGGCCGAGGGCTTCCTTGATCCGGTCGCGGACCTTCCGGTCCGTGATGTACGCCGTCAACGCCGCCAGCTCGTCGACCACCAACACGATCAACGGCTCATCCGGCGTCGGCGTGTGCTGACGAGCAACCCCGCGCAGCCGGGCCGCCCGCAGCCGCATCCGCTTTACGGCCTCTTCCAGGACGCCGGCCATGCCGTCGGGGTCGTCGTAGGAGAAGCGGGCGAACAGCGGCACCCCGGCTGCCAGCTCCATGCCGCCCTTGGGATCGAATGCCCACAGCTCCACCAACCCCGACCGGACACCGCCAGCCAGGGAACGGATCAGCGACCACAACACCGACCCCTTGCCCGAGCCTGTCGCCCCCGCGATCAGCACATGCGAACCGGTCAGCCGCAGCCGGTAGGGCTGCCCGTCCTCACGCACACCGAGCGCAAGCCCGTCCAGGTCCGGCACCTCGGTCATTGGCAGGAGCGCCACGGTGCCGGCCAGGGGGTCACGGCGCAGGAACCGGATCACCACCCGATCCGGGCGGGCCGTCGAGCGGGCTTGGCCGGTGCGCAGGCGGAAGGCGTAGGCGAGGCGTTCCGCAGCCTGCCCCCAGTCGTCGGGGATCTGCCCCGGCAGCATGCGGACGGTCAGCTCGTCGCCGTACCGATCGCAGCGCACCCGCAGGAGTTGCGGCACGTACCGGTCACCGGCGAACACCGTCGCCAACCCGCACGTGGCCATGACCGATGCCCACCGCCGCCGGTAGACCACCAATGCGCGGACGCGGCTGACGAGCGGGTACCAGCCGAAGCGCAGCCACGACGACGAGTGCCACCGCCACCAGGCCCCACAGCCGACGGCGACCGCCAGGACGACGCCGGCCAGCACCCGCCCGCCATACTCGGCCCGCACCCACAGAGCGGCCACGGTCGGGGCGGTGAGCCACCAGTACCGCACCGCGAGCACGGTGAGGCGGAACAGGCCCCGGGCCAGCCACCAGAACACCAGCAGCCAACCCGGGACCCGCCATGCAGGAAGGCGCATGTTCATCGGCGCCACCGGGATCTTGTCGCCCGGAATGATGTTGATCAGAGGCACAGGTCACCACCCCTGCCAGGACGCGCCAGGGTGGCGATGCACGAGCGGCAGGACATGCGACGCAGGTCGAAGCGGCGCGGCTTCACCCACTCCGCGCAGCGGGGGCAGCGGATCGCGCACACCTGTGCCGAAGCCGGCGGCAACCGCAGCACAGACCGGAGGGCCGCCTCCACCTCGCGGTAGGCGTGGCGCAGACCGATCAGGCGGGTACGGGACATCAGGACCACCACCCCGACGAGCAGCGGCCCTCAGAGCAGTTCAGGGCAGGGGGAACTACGGTGGGCATCACGCCCTCCTTCACACGTGAGGGATGGAAGAAGCGCGGGACGGGCCGGGACTCTTGGCGGGGAAACGACCCGCCCCGCGCGCCTAGAAGCAGTCAGGCAGCCACCGAGCCGGGCATAGTCGACGCCGGCCGGATCGCGGTGGCCCGCAGCGAGTACGCCATGCGGGAGCGGCAGTCACCCGACGAGCGGCCCGGCTTGCACCGCTGCGAATCCACGTACGGGGTCAGGGTCAGGCCCTCGAACTCCACCGCCGGCGGGTAACCCGGCACCGTCGACGGCGGCGGCACCGGCTGCTGCGCCGCCACCACCTTGACCTTCACCTCGGTCGACCGCCCGAACTTCCCGGCCTCCGAGTCCAGGTCCATCACCCGCACCACCCAGACCCGCTCCCCGGTCTCCTTGTCCCGCGCCTGGTTGTCCGCCTCACCCCGCCGCTCAAAGTCAATCTGCGGCGACACCCCAAGGCAGAGAGCCCCGGCGGGGAACACGTACTCGGACGGGACGGGAACCTTCAACGTCATCGGAACCACTTCGGCAGCCTCCTAGCCTCGCCAGTTGTCTTCCTTACAACCGGTTGAGCTAACAAGCTACGTCAGCTTGTAAGTACAAGCAAGATCGAAGGGGAACCGATTGCACAATGTGGAGAGCCGGCCCCCGGGGTGCCAGGACCAGCAGGAGGAGGACGTGATGCCGCAGCGGGAGACAGCCGAGCGCCTGTTGCTGGTGGACACCGTTGGTCGATGGTTCCACCTGGACCAGCCAGTGCTCATCGGACGCGGGCAGATCTACTGGATCGACCGCACGACAAGCGAACTGTGCGTCGATCGGGGAGACGGACGAGTTACGCGGACTGCCGGCGAGATGTGCCGCTGAGCCGCCAGCGAGGTTGACGCAGGCGAATCAGGACAGAGCGTAGGTGTCCTCGATCTCGTGGCGGCTACCTGGCATCACCAGCACCGACGTCATGATCGGGTTGCCGGATGCCTGGTGGACGGTGATGACGACGCTCATCACCGACTCGTCGGCCGGCACCTCCAGGGCCTCAGCCTCAACGTCGCTTACCCGGCGGGCGGTCATTCGCTCGGTGGCGTAGTCGGGTCGCAGGCCCTTGTGGCGGGCGATGAGGTCCAGCAGGCCACCCGCGATCGGGTCCGGCCTGGTGATGTCGGTACCGACCGCGATGTCCACCGGCACGAACGTGGCGACCAGGTCCACCGGACCCGCCTCCGAGACGGTACGGCGGCGCCGCTCATAGACCGGCGTGCCCTCCGGGATCTTTAACTCCGCCGCGATCCGCGGTGAGGCGAGCACCGGGCCGACGTGCAGAATCTCCGTCTCCCCGGTCTCGTCCAGCTCGACCGCGTCGCGGGCGTAGTCGGGCGAGGTGCGCCCGGAGACGGGCCGGCCGCGTACGAAGCTGCCCTTGCCCTGCTGCGACTCGATCCAGCCGTCCTGCTTGAGAATTCCCAGCGCCTTGAGCACCGTCGGGCGGGACACCCCAAACTCCGTACAGAGCTGGTTCTCCGACGGCAGTGCCGCACCGGGCGCGTAGTCGCCGTCCTCGATGCGCTTCCGCAGCGTGTTCAACACGCGCAGGTACTTCGGCGTCGGAATCTCGTACGCCATCGCGGGCCACCCCACCTAGGAACGCTGCATGAATATCAGCAGCTTATGAGTTGTTTGCATGACAGAACAAGTCAACTCAGCCGTTCGGCGTCACACGCCCGACCGCTGCGGCAAGCCATCCCGACCACGACGATGGCGCTCCCACCGACTCCGGACGAGTCGCGCCCGGCCACCGACGCGGCAGGCACCCGTACCGGCCGAACACCCGCAACGCTGCCTGACGCTGCGGGCACGGACCGTCCTCGCCGCAGGTGGCGCAGCGCCCGTCCGCGCTCGATGGCGTGTGCTGGTCAAGCTGCGCCTGTGCCGCCCGGAGCTGGTCGCGTAGCGCACTGGACAGGTAGGTACTCATCGGGCCGCCCCATCCGGTGGGAGCTTGCTCGCGCGTACCAGGATCTGCGCCTGCCGACCGTGACGACCGGACGGACCGACCCTGACCCCCTCGACCCAGATCCACTCATCCTGCGGCGGACGGTTGGCCACCAGCCGAACTCCGGTCACCCACAACGTCACCGGCCCATCCGACGGCAGGAGACGATCGGCTGCATCGATCGTCAGCACCGCACCGAGTCGTACCCGAACGTCAAACACCGCGTCTCCTCATCACCGGCGCCACGTTGCGAGGCGGCGCGTTGTTGGTTTTGCGTCGCTGGATCTGAAGGCCGGCGATCTGCGCGAAGACCTCACGCCGTGCCAACGCCTTGCCGGTGGCCAGGTCGATGGCGTAGCCGGTGAGCCACACCCAGCCGTAGTAGGTCGGCTTGTCGCAGACCGACGTCACCCGTAGCCACAGCGCGCGATCTCCGCCGAACTGCACCGACGCCCGGCCGTCGATCAGCACCAGGTCGCCTGGCACCGGGACACCCGGCCGGGACGGCGCCGGCTTGCGGGGCGCCGGAGCGGGCGGGCCATTCACGGGCCGTCGTTCGGGTCGAGGCCCCACGCCAGCACCCACCCCGGGCCAGCCTCAGCAGGTCGCCCGACCGGAACCCGCACAGTCCAAGCAGGACCGCCGGGCAAGCGAACGAGTCCGCTCCGACCCGCGCCCCATCCCACGAATGGCGGTGCGGGCAAGGGTGTACTTCCAGCCCGCGCCCGAGCAGGATTGGCAGTTGCTCGATACGTTCAGCCCCGTCATGCAGACAGGTTGTGGCACATACCGCCCAGCGACCCGGAAAATCCTTCCGGGGTCGCAGCCGACCGAGGGGAGACAGTGAACCCGTGCGCGGGACAACCAACACCCTGACCATCGGCGAACGCGTCGCCTGGTACCGCAGACGACGCGGTCTCTCCCAGGAGGTCCTAGCTGGACTCATCGGCCGTACTGCTGACTGGCTGGGCAAGATTGAGAACAACCGGATCGAGCTGGACCGGCTCTCCGTCATCAAGTCCCTGGCCGAAGTCCTGGACGTCTCCCTCGGCGATCTGCTCGGCGAACCCACACTGCTCGACTGGACCAGCGACAGCGGCACCGAAACCGTCCCCGCCCTCCGCGCCGCCCTGATGAACTACCGCGCCCTCGGTCCGTTCGGTGGCGGTATGGAAGCGGAGCCGTCGAGCGTCGCCGTGCTCAGGAAGGAGGTAGGCGCCCTCTGGGACGCGTACCAGGACTCCCGATTTGGGCACGTCACCGGCCGCCTGCCCGACCTGCTGAACCGCGCCCAGGCCGCCGCTGACCACCACGACGGCGACGACCAGGATCAGGCCCGTCGGCTACTCGGTCTGACGTACCAACTCGCCGCCACCCAGCTCACCAAGCTCGGAGAAAGCGATCTCGCTTGGATCGCCGCCGACCGCGGCTTGGCCGCCGTCCGACCCACGGGCGACCCGCTCATCACCGGCTCCCTGTTCCGCTCCGTCGGACACGCCCTGCACGCCACCGGCCGCTATTCCGAAGCCGTACGACTCACCGAGGACGCCGCCGGCTACCTTGATCCCCACCTGAAGCAGGCCACGCCAGCGCTGCTCTCCGTCTACGGAACCCTGTTCCTGTCCGGCTCGATGGCCGCCGCCCGCTCCAACGACGCTGCCACCACCCGCACCTTCCTCGCCGCCGCCGACCACGCCGCCGGCCAGCTCGGAGCCGACGCCAACCATCTCTGGACCGCGTTCGGTCCGACCAACGTCGCTATCCACCGCGTCGCCACCGCCGCCGAGCTGGGCGATCTGCAAGTCGCCATCGACCTCGGGCCACGAGTCGACACCGCCGGCCTACCGATGGAGCGACGGGTACGGCACGCCCTCGAAGTCGCTCGCGCCTACAGCTCGTGGAACCGCCTTGACGACGCCCAGGCGGTCCTACTGGACGCCGAACAGATGGCACCCGAACAGGTCCGCCATCACTTCCTCAGCCGACAACTCGCCCTGACCTGGGTACGCCGGCAGCGCGGCAAGCCCTCAGCCGAACTGGTCGGACTGGCCCGGCGGCTCAAGGTGCTCGACTGAAACCAGCCCATCTAGGCTGCCCTGGTGACGGCCAACGAGATGCCACCCATGGCAACCCCACGCGTCGCCGCAGGCGCCCTCTTCTTTGACGACGAAGGCCGCGTGCTCCTCGTACGCCCCAGCTATAAGAAGCACTGGGACATCCCCGGCGGCTACGTCGAACCCGGCGAATCACCGCGCGCGGCGTGCATGCGCGAGATCGAGGAAGAACTCGGCCTCACCACCGCCGTCGGCCCCATGCTCGTCGTCGACTGGGCACCGGCCGAGCACGAAGGAGACAAGCTCCTCTTCATTTTCGACGCTGGTTCTCTCACTACAGAGCAAGAACAGGCCATCCGATTCACGGACGGTGAACTCACCGAATGGCGCTACGTGACAGCAGAAGATCTGAATCATCACGGACCGCCTCGACTCACTCGCAGACTCCGCACAGCGATCGCAGCACGCAGCAGCGGCATCGCCGCATATGCGGAGCACGGCAACGCCCTCTAGCCCAGAGTTTCGACACGGGTTCAAGGCGTGGCGGCGCTGCGGGGTTACGGTTGGGGCGCATCCGGCAGGGACCCTCCGGTTACAGGATGGCCGAGGCTGCGCCGGATGGTCACGGTCCGTGGGTGGTTACGGTAGGTCATCCCGTCGCCATCGACCCGGGCAGGCCGAGCAGACCACCGCCCGGCCTGACAGCGTCCGAGTGTGTCAAGGTGCGCTTCACGTGGCGGGTCGGGCGGCGGCCCGCGCCTCAAAGGGCGGGTCGACGGCGACGGGATGGCCGGGAACCCTAAGCGCTATCCCGCCTTGAGGATTAGCGAGGGCAAGGAGTCCACGATCTTCATCGTCTCTAGCGAGACGGTCACAACCCGCTTGACAAGATCCACAATGTATCTCGGGTCACCGAGCTCCTTGAGCCACTCGTTTGGGTCGTTAGTGATACCCGACGCGCTTTCGCTCTTAACCTGGTAGCGCTCCATCACCCACTCAACGGCAGACCGAGTGCCGACCGTGTAGCGGTACGCCTCTTCAGGGATCCCCGACAACGTGATGTAGCGGTTGTAGATGATCGTCGATCGGTCCTTGGCTTTACCGGTGCCGGCGAAGCGCATCTTCTGCATTCGGTAGAGCTCCGAGCCCGTCACCTTGCCATCGGCAGACTCCGTCAGCGGGTAGGGCTCTACCTCCTCGTAGCCGATATGCAGTTCGGCGAGCTCACGACCGGCATCGGCAAAGCGATGGAAGTCTTCAGAGGTGGCTACTTTTGGAATGCGAGGGAGCATCTTCTTCAGGTCAGCTGAGTAACGAATCCTGTATTCGGGAGAGTGTAGAAGGCCGTAGGTGTAAAAAAATATGTCATCCTTTGATACGGAGGCACCGTATGCGGATCGGTAATCAGCGAGAGCGGAATCTGTAATGTTATCGACCCGCTCATACCGGTCACTTGCGTTGTCATCAAGCATGCTAAGCAGATCCGCGGATCCCTCCAGCTCGACGTAGGACCAGCGCGGGAAGTACTGCCCACCACTTCCAGCACCTGTTACGTGAAGATCAGGAAGCAGATCTGTCATGATCACCGAGAACGGAACGGCCGAACCCGAGCCAACCTGGTAGAAGCCGATGTTGGTATGACTTGGCGTCGGAAAGATAGCGGGCAGCTGGCCGACAATGTGATTGAGGGCTCGGTCGAAGTACACGTGCTGTTTGTTGAAGGGCCGGTAGAGCGCCATCCGCGCCGCCTCGGGCGAAAAGGATACCGGCTTTCGTGCCGCCAGCCGATTTTTAAGGCTGTTAGTCCAGCTGATCTTCGTTGCATCCGTATCGATGAACTCGTCAACGAGCGACCTTGGCTTCTCACCAGGGTGGTCGATGATGAAGTCCTTGAAGGCATCAACCTGAGCGTTGTACGCGGCAGCCGTTCGCCTGACGTTATCCATCAGGTTCCGGTTCGAATAGTTGTAGACCCAGGCATCGCGGCCTGTCTCCAATCCGCGAGAGTAGGTCGCAAAGATGGTCAAACCATTCGCGGAACCACGCTTGTCGCCGATCGCTGCGAACAGGCCGAACGCTTCGTCGCGGTGGCCCAGCCAGTCGCCGTGAGTGTTCGGGCTGATACTTTGCCAGTCCACCGTGTCCAGGCGAGACTCCTCAATGATACGGAGCTTATCTTCTCTCGTGAGATAGTCACCAATGTCTCGATAACGCACCTCGGCCGATCCAGTGGCCCCAGCCTTCTTAACAAGCAGAATGATGGCGACTGTAGTCCTGGCTCCTTGGCCGAAGATATTATCCTTTTCTCGGCGCCGCTGCTCTCCAGCAGTTCGGGCATTTCCCCGGAGGTTGTATACGTAAATGACCGAAAACTCGTTCGCTAAGGTCTTGCGCAGGCCGTCTGCGGTGTTGTTCTCGACCCAGCCGCCATTAGTTACAAAGCCAACGACGCCTTCGTCGCCGATACGGTCAGACGCCCACCGGATGGCGCGAATATAAGAGTCGAACACGCTTTGTCCGCCGCCGCGGTTCCGATCAGCCGCGTAAGTTGTGCGAATGCGGTTGTCGAGCGTCGGATACTTCAAGTTGGCGTTGTTATCGTTGCCACTGTTCTGGCCTACAGAGTAGGGCGGATTGCCGATAATTACGCGAATATCGAGTGCCTTCTGTGCCTCGGCTCGAGCGTTGTTCGTAGGGAAGACGACGGAGTCTATCTTGTCGTCGTCTTCCGTCATTTGAAAGGTGTCCGCCAGGACAATGCCGTTGAACGGCACGTACCCAGCGCTCGGATCCCGTTCCTTGAGTAGCCCATGGAGGGTCGCTTCGATGTTGATGGCAGCGATGTAGTATGCCAGCAGGAGGATCTCATTCGCATGAAGCTCCTGGGAATACTTTCGAAGTAAGTCACCTGGGCGTATTATTCCAGTTTCAAGAAGACGGACAATGAACGTCCCGGTTCCTGTGAACGGGTCAAGTACGTGAACGCCTTCGTCGCTAATCGACACACCGAACTCTGAATGTAGGACCTCCTCCACTGAGCGAAGGATGAAGTCGACTACCTGAACAGGGGTATAGACAATACCCAGAGACTCTGCCATCTTCGGGAACGCATTTTTGAAGAATGACTCGTAGAGGTCAGTGATAATTTTTTGCTTACCGGCCGTGTTGTCGATTCCAGCAGCCCGCACGCGCACCGATTCGTAAAAGGCTTCTAGTGTCTTGGTCTCGCTATCAAGGTTCTGATCGTCCAGCGCGTCGACCATAGTCTGCATCGTGCGCGACACGGGGTTATGCTCGGTGAAGTCATAGCCATCAAAAAGAGCATCGAAGACGGGTTTCGTGATCAGATGCTGTGAGAGCATTTCGATAGCATCGTCTCGGCCAATTGAGTCGTTCAGGTTGCCGCGGAGCCCAGCAAGGAATGCGTCAAAACGCTTCTCGATCTCGGGTGTGGGGTTATCGAGGATGGTCTTGATCCGGGTGATGTGGGCCTCCGCAATTTCGCGGATGTCCTGGGCCCAGTCCTCCCAATAACGCCGGGAACCGACCTTGGCGACGATCCTTGCATAGATTGCGTCTCGCCATTGGGTAACGGTCGGTAAATCGAGCATCCCTTGGGTGTACTGGCGCTTACTGGTGGTCTCACCGCTCGTGTCCGAATCATCCGTCGGATGATCGGGGAAAATCACCTCTAGACGTTCACCAGGTGCCCGGTTGAGGTCGATCTGGTTGATCATGGCGTTGAAGCGTTCATCGTGGGCACGTAGTGCCTGTAGCACCTGCCAGATCACGTCAAAACGGCCGCCACTTAGCGCCTGGTCTGGTGGTGTGCCAGCCGGAATGGCAACGGGAAGGATGATGTACCCGTACTTCTTGTCAGGGGCCAGGCGCATTACGCGTCCGACAGACTGAACAACGTCCACCTGAGATTTCCGTGGGTTAAGGAAGATGACGGCGTCAAGGGCCGGGACGTCAACTCCTTCTGAAAGACAACGAGCATTGGACAGGATCCGGCAGGTGTCCGTCCCCGCGTCTTCCCGCAGCCAGTCGAGCTTCTCATTGCGGATTAGAGCGTTCATGCCACCATCGACGTGCCGCACTTCGCAGCGCAACGCGCGATCAGGCGTGCCGGTTTCCTCGTCGGTGAACTCCCTGTCGAAATCGGCGGACCGGATATAATGCTCAGTGATCCTTTGAAAAGTTTCAGCAAATGCCTTCGACGCTTTGATGGAGGAAGCAAAGGTCACGGCACGCGTCATCGGCGCGACGTCATCACCGAACCCGAAGCCAGACTCACCACGCTTGGCCAGCCCGTTCCAGCACCCAACCATCTTAGCCACGTCGTCAAGCCGCAGTTCAAGAGTGTCGTCAGCCAGCTGCGCTTGGAAGGTGCGCGACACAACGCCGGCATCGATGCCTAGAACGAGGACCTTGTAGTCAGTAAGCAGGCCCTTGGACACAGCTTCTCCGAACCCGAGGCGGTGGAATTCTGGGCCGAACTCCTCTCCGTCCATCGAGGTCACGATGGCGTCCGCTTCCCCGGCCTTCGCCTTGGTATTGTCGTCGTAGATTCGCGGGGTGGCGGTCATATATAGGCGCCGCTCGCCGAGAATGTATTCCGGGTCGTGTACCCGGACAAACGCCGACTCGTCCTCGCCAGCAAGCGTCACGCCCGTGGTGCGGTGTGCTTCATCGCAGATGATCAGATCGAATGGGTCCACCCCGCCAGCGGCTTGAGCCGCAGAGACGACGCCGATCGACTGGTAGGTAGCGAACACCACCCGCATCCGATCGCCGGGCGCGCTCGCAAGCTTCGTGTGCAGCAGCTTCGAGTCCGTGGTGGCCGGCAGGGGCAGGTCGACCGAGGAGATGTCCTCACTAGTGTTATCTAGGTTGACCTTGCTGACCTTGGGATCCGAGCACACCGCGAACGCCTGGAGCGGGACCTCGGACTCGGTCGCCCACTCCCGCAGCGATTGCGACAACAGTGCGATCGACGGCACTAGGAATAGTGCCGAGCGACCCGTGCCGACCATCTGTTCAGCCAGTCGAAGAGAGGTGAAGGTTTTGCCAGTTCCGCAAGCCATGATGAGCTTGCCCCGATCATGGGTCTCGAACCCAGCCTTGACGTCCTTAATCGCGTTCTCTTGATGCTGACGCAGGCCCTTCTTGTCCTTCAGTACCAGCACCTCAGGAGTCGCCAGTGAAAACTGTGACCAGTCGATGCTCGACTCAGCTAGGTCCTTGAAGCGGATCCGCTGGACGGGAATCTGCTGGCCACGGATGGCGGCCTCGGCGTTCGTACCCCAGCGATCGGTCGTGGAGATGATCATGCGTCGCTTGTAGGGGAATTTGCCCGATGCGGACAGGAATGAGTCGATATCCGGCTTTTGGATCGTGCTCCGTGGGTCGTAGAACTTGCACTGGATCGCCACGACCTCACCGCTGTCGCGTTCCTGGGCTACTAGATCGATCCCATGATCGGCTTGACCGTCACGACCGGGCCACTCCATCCAGCGCCACACCTGGGAAAACTGCTCCGCATACTGAGGGTCAGTACGCAGGTACGCCACCATCAATCGCTCGAACTTCGCCCCCTTGTCCGCCTCCGAGGTCGCGGAGAAGTACAGGTCATCCAGGATCGATTGCAGCGTCGTCGGCATGGGTAGGGATTCTGCCGAACGTTGCGCCAGGCGGGAAGGGTGGTAGCTGGTGTGGCGGAGGCCAGGATCCCGAGCGTGGCGGGTGAGGCCTCAGGTGAGGTGGCCACGAGTAGGGTTACGTCCCCAACGATTCCCTGGTCCTGTCGACAGCAACGTGCTCGTAGAGTCTTCGGGGTGATGAGCTCGTACCTGGTCGTGCTCGGCGAACGCGACGCTATCTGGTGGGTGCTGCACGAGCAGCGGATGGCCTTCCCAGCTACGCCACGAGCCGAGGTAGCTGACCTTGCACCTGGGGATCGCCTGTTCCTGTATGCCACCCGTAGCGCCTGGAACAACCCACCGCGCGACCGTGGCCGGGTGATCGGCGTTGCGACGGCCGCAACGGCTGCACGTCGCCTGGACCAGCCGATAGAAATCGCCCAACGCTCCTTCCACTCCGCCTGCGAGCTACGCATCGATGGCGTGGTTCCCTATCCAGGCGGGCTTGAGTTGGGGCCGTTGGTGGATCGGCTGGACGCCTTCCCCAAGCCTCATGCGTGGAGCGTCTATCTCCGTCGGGCCCTTGTTCGGCTGTCCGACTCCGATCGCGCCATCCTTGACCAAGGCCTTAACCCGATGCTCGCGCCACGCGGCCAAGCTCTGCCGACCTACCCGTCGATGCGGACGCCCCCCAGGAAGGCAGGCGGATAGTCATGGCAGTCGACGGAGGACAAGGGTTCAAGCCTCAGCATTGCCGAAACCATCTCTCTTGGATCAAGGCGGCCCGCAAGCGGGCCGCAGGCCGGCCGCGCTCGGCCTGCTCCCGGCGCAAGCGCCGGCGTCGGCCGGCGCGCCGGCCGATACAAGCCCTGCCTCCGGCGGGGGCCAGACGACTCCAGGATGGGCGCAGAACCGTTGCGGTTGTCGGTGGTGGGGAGCTGCCATCCCGTCCGCCACCGACCCAGGCAAGCCGAGCAGACCAGGGGCCAGGGTGCCAAGGTCGTTCGTCCGGTAGGGCGCTCCACCTTGGCACCCTGGCCCCTGGCCCGCTCCACGGTGTGTGGGTCGGCGGCAGACGGGATGGCAGCAGGTAGCGAGGCGAGCGGCCTGGCTTACTTCTTCGCGTTTGCCGCCATCGCTATCAGGCATCCAGCTAGGACCGAAAAGGGAACCTCAACCATGTCAGCCACGTCCGGATGCTGGGTCTTAAGGGTCACCCACCAGTAGGAGACGAGGAACGAAACCAGCCCGATGGCAGGCCACTTGACGGCAGGTTGAAGGAGCCAGGACCGGAATTCCCGCAGCGACTCCGACCAGACAGCCAGAAGTGACGCCTCGTCGGGGTCCACCCGTTGTCCAGCGTCCTCGAGGGCGCGCTCGAAGTCTCCAAGTGCGTCATCGACCACCAACGCGGCCGGGCTCTGCAAACCGGTCGTTGCTACCCGGAGGGCGGCCCTGGTGTCCAGTTTCCCGAGGGTGAGGCGGACCTGGTCCTGCTGGGACTTGAGGAAGGCGTCGACAGCCGAGGTGGGGAGGCGCATCTGGGACTTGAGGAAGCCGTCGACAGCCGAGGTGGGGAGGCGCATCTGGGACTTGAGGAAGCCGTCGACAGCCGAGGTGGGGAGGCGCATCTGGGACTT